>ONMR01000007.1 GCA_900318995.1 uncultured Prevotellaceae bacterium
AAGGAAGAGGAAGGACGCATTGTTAAACGACCCCTTTTCGTCAAAATGACGCATTCTTAAACGACCACTTTGCGTCATTTTTCAAAAAAAAGTATTATGTTCGCGTTGGAACATAATTACTAACCTAATAATAAAGATATGAAAAGGATTGTTCTTTCAGTCATGATGCTGGCTGCACTGTCTGTGTCGGCCCAGCAGAGAAACAACACAGTTCCGTCATATGCGGACGCAGTCGAGGATTTCAAGCCTTCAGTAATCACGAACCAGCCCGGACGTCAGTATCCGATGGTAAACTCCCAGGGCGCTGTACGCGTACAGTTGCGCGCTCCCGGTGCTACATCGGTCCAGTTGGATCTGGGTCGCCGTTATGAGATGACCAAGGATGAGAATGGCGTATGGACCGGTACATCGGCTCCTCAGGATGTAGGTTTCCACTACTATCAGCTTATTGTGGACGGAACGGCTATGCCCGATCCCGGTACAATTTCTTACTTTGGCGCAGGCCGATGGGGAAGCGGTATCGAGATTCCGTCGGACGATATGGATTTCTGGCAGGTCAAGGACGTGCCGCAGGGCTCTATAGTGGAGAAATACTATTGGTCAAAGGCTACAGAGAGCATGCGTCACTGCTTTGTGTATCTGCCCAATGAGTATGACAAGAACCCTAACAAGAAGTATCCGGTACTGTATCTGCAGCACGGTAACGCCGAGAATGAGTACGGTTGGTCAGTTCAAGGTCACACCGGTCAGATTATGGATAACCTGATTGCCGAGAAGAAGGCTGTTCCGTTCATCATTGTAATGGATTACGGTCAGGGCCAGAACATACATCTTAAAGGCCAGTATGCTCCGCAGCCTCAGCCACAGCAGCAGGGACAGCAGGGCGGACGCGGTGCCAGCAATGACGCATTCTCAGTAGTGCTGATGAATGACATCATCCCGTTCATTGAGAAGGAGTTCCGCGTATATACCGATGCGGCTCACCGCGGTATGGCCGGTCTGTCAATGGGCGGCGGCCAGACACGCCGTATCACATTGGCTAATCCCACCAAGTTCGGATACATAGGTATGTTCAGCGGCGGCACCATCAGCCCTGATGATGTAAACGGTGCCAACGGCTTTAAGAATACCGCAAAACTGGTGTTCATGAGCTCAGGCAGCAAGGAGAACCCCAGAGTAATGGAGGCAGCCGAGGCCCTGAACGGCATGGGCGTAAAGGCCGTAGGTTACATATCCGAGGGCACTGCCCACGAGTGGCACACCTGGCGCCGCAGCCTGTATCAGTTTGCTCAGCTGATTTTCAAATAAAACAATTAAAAAAGGAGGCTCCGGCCTCCTTTTTTATTTTAGTTCAGTCTGACAGCGGTGCCGGAAGCGGTTACCATTAGCATTCCGCCACCTTCACCCAGAACCTCATAGTCTATGTCAATGCCTACTACGGCATCGGCTCCAAGCTGGCGGGCACGATCCTCCATCTCTCTCATGGCCTGGGCGCGGGCGTTGATAAGCTCGTCCTCATAAGAACCGCTGCGTCCGCCTACGAAATTGCGGATGCTGGCTGCAAAGTCACGAAGGAAATTCACTCCGGCTACTACTTCGCCGAAAACTACTCCCTTGTACTCAATTATTGTACGACCCTCAATGGTCGGTGTGGTTGTAAGAATCATAGATTGCAGGACTTTTAGAGTTTTTGCAAAGATACTCAATAGGAATTTGAATCTAACATTTTGTCATGGTTTTCGGACGGGTTTGAGTAAAAACTGACAAAATGAAAATGATTGCAATTGATTTATTGCAAAGTGTAATCAATAGGGGGTTTTGACTTTGCAAAATATTTGTATATTGTTCAAAAGTTTATCACTTTTTTCATTGAAAATATTTGTTTTACCCAAATTAAGGGGCTACCTTTGCGCCACGAATCAAAAACTTTAACACATATACTCTGTTATGAAGCATAATTTTTGCGCAGGTCCTGCTGTTCTTCCGCAGGAAGTGATTGAGAAATCAGCTCAGGCTGTCTATGATTTTGCCGGCACAGGCATTTCTATTCTCTCTATCAGCCACCGTTCAAGTGAGTTCAAGCCCGTAGTCGATGAGGCCGAGGCTCTCATCAAGGAGATTCTGGATGTACCCGAGGGTTATTCAGTACTGTTCCTGGCAGGTGGTGCCAGCATGGAGTTCTGCCGCGTTCCCTATAACTTCCTCAACAAGAAGGCTGCTTACCTTAACACAGGTGTCTGGGCCAAGAAGGCCATGAAGGAGGCCAAGGCTTTCGGTGAGGTAGTTGAGGTGGCTTCATCGGCCGAATCAACTTATACCTACATCCCCAAGGATTATGTTATCCCTGCCGATGCAGACTATTTCCACTATACTACAAACAACACCATCTACGGTACAGAGATCCGCAAGGACCTGGACAGCCCGGTTCCATTGATCTCAGATATGTCATCGGATATATTCTCACGTCCCATTGATGTAAGCAAGTACAACTGCATCTACGGCGGTGCCCAGAAGAATCTGGCTCCCTCGGGTATGGCTTTCGTAATTGTAAAGAACGATGCACTGGGTCATGTGGACCGTTATATCCCCACAATGCTGAACTACCAGACTCATATCGATAACGGATCGATGTTCAATACTCCTCCCACATTCACTATCTACTCAGCTCTGGAGTCACTCCGCTGGCTCAAGGCTCAGGGTGGTGTAAAGGAGATGGCCAAGCGTGCCGAGGCCCGCGCAGCCAAGCTGTACAGTGAGATTGACCGCAACAAGCTGTTTGTAGGTACCGCAAAAGAGGAGGACCGTTCTTACATGAACATCTGCTGGGTTATGCAGCCCGAGTACAAGGAGCTTGAGGATGAGTTCATGAGCTTTGCCAAGAGTCAGGGTATGGTTGGTATCAAGGGTCACCGTTCAGTGGGCGGTTTCCGCGCATCATGCTACAACGCTCTGCCTATGGAGAGTGTTGATGCTCTGATTGCATGCATGAAGGAGTTTGAGGCAAAACATTGATTGAGTATTTAATTCTATAATGATATGAAGGTACTTGTTGCTACATCAAAACCTTTTGCAAAGGTTGCTGTTGACGGAATACGTGAAGTTATTGAAGGTGCAGGTTATGAGCTTGTACTGCTTGAGAAATATACAGAGAAGGCTGCTCTTCTGAAGGCTGTTGCCGATGTTGACGCTATAATCATCCGCAGCGATATCATAGACGCTGAGGTATTTGATGCCGCCAAGCAGCTCAAGATTGTGGTTCGCGCAGGTGCAGGTTATGACAATGTCGACCTGGCATCGGCCACCGCTCACGGAGTATGCGTAATGAACACTCCGGGTCAGAACGCCAATGCAGTTGCCGAGCTGGTAGCCGGTCTGATGGTTTACGCCGTACGTAACTTTTACAACGGCACATCAGGCATAGAGCTGCTGGGTAAGAAACTAGGTATCCACGCTTTCGGTAACGTAGGCCGCAACGTAGCCCGCATAGCTAAGGGATTTGGTATGGAGGTTTACGCTTTCGATGCCTACTGCCCTAAGGAGGTTATCGAGGCTGCCGGTGTACATGCAGTTGACAATGTTGAGGATATGTACAAGACCTGCCAGTTTATCTCTCTGCACTTGCCTGCAACCGATGAGACTAAGAACTCTATCGGCAAGAAACTGGTTAGCCTGATGCCCAAGGGTGCTGTCCTGGTTAATTCAGCCCGTAAGGAGATTATCAATGAGGACGAGCTTATCCAGCTCATGCAGGAGCGTGAGGACCTTAAGTTCGTATCAGATATAGCACCTGCCGCTGCCACCAAGTTTGAGGAGCTGTTTGCAGGCCGTTACTTTGCTACTCCCAAGAAAATGGGCGCCCAGACTGCCGAGGCCAACATCAATGCCGGTATTGCAGCCGCCAACCAGATTGTGGGATTCATCAAGGATGGTATAACCAAGTTCATGGTAAATCGTTGAAATAACGTTGGCGTTGGCTTTAGCTTTGGCTCTTAGCGAGCCTTTAGCCCGAATGCATAACGGAAGGTGGCCAATGCCAACGCTAACGCCAAAGTAATTAATTATGGCTATAGTAAAACCATTTCAGGGAATCCGTCCGCCCAAGGAACTTGTCGAGAAGGTGCAGAGCCGTCCGTACGATGTGCTCAACTCAGAGGAGGCCAAAGCTGAGGCCGCCGGTAATGAGATGTCCCTGTATCACATCATCAAGCCCGAGATTGACTTTGATCCCATAGCCGAGGAGACCGATCCCCGTGTGTATGCCAAGGCTGCCGAGAATTTCAAGAAGTTCCAGGATAAGGGCTGGCTCAAGCGTGACAACAAGGAGCAGTACTACATATATGCACAGACAATGAACGGAAAGACCCAGTACGGTCTGGTGGTTTGCGCATACGTGGAGGATTATCTCAAGGGCAACATTAAGAAGCATGAGCTTACCCGTGCCGATAAGGAGGAGGACCGCATGAAGCATGTCCGTGTTAACAACGCCAACATTGAGCCGGTATTCTTTGCTTATCCCGATGACAAGGTCCTTGACGAGCTTGTAGCCAAGTACGTAAAGGGCGCTCCCGAGTATGATTACGTTGCTCAGGGCGACGGTTTCCGTCATCAGCTCTGGATAATAGACAAGGATGAGGATATCAAGACCGTAACCGAAAGGTTTGCCGGTATTCCTTCGCTCTACATAGCCGACGGTCACCACCGTTCAGCAGCCGCTGCCCTGGTAGGTGCCGAGAAGGCCCGCCAGAATCCCAATCACCGCGGTGATGAGGAGTACAACTACTTCATGGCTGTATGCTTCCCGGCTTCACAACTCACCATCATTGATTACAACCGCGTGGTCAAGGACCTGAACGGAATGACATCGGATGAGTTCCTTAAGGCTCTTGAAAAGAACTTTGTCGTGGAGAAAAAGGGTAAGGATATATTCAAGCCGTCAGAACTCCATACATTCTCACTCTATCTGGATGGAGAATGGTACAAGCTGACCGCAAAGAAGGGTACATTCGATGATAGCGATCCCATAGGAGTGCTGGATGTGACAATCTCATCAAACCTGATTCTGGACCAGTTGCTTGGTATAAAGGATTTGCGCCGTGACAAGAGGATTGATTTTGTTGGTGGCATACGCGGTCTTGGTGAGCTGAAGCGTCGCGTGGACAGCGGTGAGATGAAGATGGCTTTAGCTCTCTATCCGGTCTCCATGAAACAGCTTATGGATATTGCCGATACGGGCAACATTATGCCGCCCAAGACCACCTGGTTTGAGCCAAAACTTCGCTCAGGATTGGTAATCCATTCACTTGACTGATAAAAAAGCTTGCGATTCAATCGCAAGCTTTTTTGTTTAAACGGGACTAACCCGGTCTTTCCTGGGAAGTTTGGCGTTGACTTCGTTGTAGGCGTGACGGGTCAGCTCTTCTATCAGCGGGCGGTCCACATCGGCATCCAGACGTATCTGATTCCAGTATTTCTTGTTCCAATGGTAGGCGCCTTCTATTGCGGCGTAATGGTCGCGCAGTTCCTGTGCACGGTCGGGGTCACACTTGAGTACCACAATATCGGGCTTATCGAGTGTAATGCAGGCAAATATCTTGCCTTTGAGACGGAATACCACAACCGTATCATCAAACGGCATATCCTCTGTTGTAAGAGGCAGGCTCAGGCAGTATTCGCGGAACTGTTCTATATCCATAACGCGTTTCAGTTCAACAGTTTGACAATCTGCTCCAGGTAACTGGCGTCGGTCTCATCGAAAGTGTCCAGATACCTGCTGTCAATGTCAAGTACAGCCGATACCTTATCGGCTTTTAATACGGTAACTACTATCTCGCTGCGGGACTGGCTGCTGCAGGCTATGTGTCCCGGGAATTGTTCCACATCTGGTACTACTATAGTCTTGCGGCGTTGCCAGGATGTTCCGCACACTCCGCGGCCCAGAGCAATGCGTGTGCAGGCTATCGGGCCCTGGAACGGTCCCAGAACCAGTTGCTCCTTACCATCCTTATCGGCCCGCACGATATAGAATCCTGTCCACCAGAATCCCATAGTCTCATGAATGAGAGCCGCCAGGTTTGCCATATTTGCAATCAAATCGGTCTCTCCGTCCAACAATGCAGTGGCTTCTTTAAGTAACTGCGTGTATTTGAGTTCCTTATCTGTCATTTGATTATTATCCTCTGGTTTTCTGGCGTTCCGCCTTTTCCGCGTAATGTTACGTTGTATATTCCTTTAGGCATTGCCGATGTGTCAAATGATACTGTGCCGTCTTTGACGACGGATGATTCAAGTACTTGACCTGACATCCCAGATACAATCACATTGTCATTGCCGGTAGATTCTGAAACATGAATATCCAAACGGCTTCCTTGCTCTATCACTGTCGGGCTTATTCCCATCCTTGAAGGAGAACGAGATATGGACATGACTTGTGTGGTTGTGGGGTTAATAACATATACTCCTTCATATGTTTTCCAATGGTAGTAATTGCCCGATCCTTGCTGTACATCCTCGGACGTGAGTATGTAAACAAGCCCATTCATGACAGATACGGAATTAACCCTGAGATATGTGGTGTTTTCGTCCTTTTCATCGGGCAAACTGATGTATGCCAGTTGTGAGCCTTTGCTGTTCATGACCTTCAGACCTTTGTACTTGCGTGACTGGTTTACACTTCTGCGGATTACCCAATCATCGCATATCCATCCATCACCAAATCTGGGTGTCAGCTCTATGTCAGCTATCAGATACTCCCAATTGTCATCATCGTTGAATATGTTCTGGCTGGCATAGATGGTGGTTGTAGGATAGAATGAGTTGTCAATGTCCTGATATAGGAATCCTTCCAGGTTTGGCTCATACTGGTAATAACCGTTTTCAACGGAATAATCAAGGTCTTTGGTCCATACGGCATTTGTGGTATCAAGTTCGGTATAATAACCAAAGAAGTGGTACATGCAGACACAACTGTCCTCGCTTACACCCCAGAACTCGTACGGATATTTGCGCCCGTAACGCTCAAACTGATAGAACTGATCATCCCTGAGATTGTTGCCCATCAATGCTTTCATACTGTCGGCATCAAAGAACTCAATCAGTTGGAAAGATTCCCCGTATCCCCATAGTCTCCGGACAAAAGCCTCTATCTCAGGAATCATGGATATGGTGTAGGTGGTGTCCTTGTCCGTAAACTTGTCATAGAACTTTTTATCAAATCTGACGTTCTCAACTATACCTTCAGCCTTTTGATAGTATGTGTCCGATGACTCCTGCAGTGGAATGGGAATAGACAGTTTTATGCCCTGCGGCCCGGGGCTCTCATAGATTCCAATCTCTGATTTCTTTCCATTATGATCAAAATCAAATACCGTCATGTACGCCTTCCCGTCATTGGTCAGTTCCTTGGGCAGGGGGCCGACTGTTGATTCACTGCCCATACGGGCTTCCATCTGTACGGTCTGTGCGGAAATGGTAATTGCGGATATTGCCAACAATGCAGAAATGAATAATCTGTTCTTTAACATGAGGTCACTCTTTTATTATTCTGCAATAATAGTCAATTGTTCTCATCTGACAATCAAATTATGTACGTTTCAACTTTTCCGACAGGATAAACAGCTTGAGTTTTTTATTATTTTTGCGGATATGGCGGAGTATTGGAGCATATATGCGGATTGGAACCCTTGGCATGGATGTACCAAGATAAGTCCGGGTTGCAAGTACTGCTATGTGTACAGGCAGGATGAGATGTATGGAAGCGAGATAGGGAGCAATCTGGCCCGCAAGACCGCCGCATTCAATCTGCCCGTTAAGCGTAAGCGTGACCGCAGTTGGAAAATTGAGCCGGGCAAGATGGTGTTCACATGCTTTACATCGGATTTTCTGCTCAAGGATGCCGATGAGTGGCGGCCGGACTGCTGGCGTATGATGCGCGTGCGCAGTGACCTGTGGTTCTATTTCTTTACCAAGCGCATAGACCGTTTCATGGAGTGCATCCCTGATGACTGGGCCGACGGTTATGACAACGTGCTGGTGGGCTGTACGGTAGAGAACCAGCAGATGGCTGACTATCGTCTGCCTATATTCAAGGCGCTGCCTATCAAGCACAAGTCAATCATTGTGTCGCCTTTGATATCGGCGGTGGATATCTCTGAGTATCTGGACAGTAGTATTGAGGAGGTATCGGTAGGAGGGGAGTCGGGGGTTGATGCAAGGCCGTGTGATTATGAGTGGGTGCTGGATCTGCGTCGCCAGTGTGTTGAGAAGGATGTGCCGTTCAGGTTTCATCAGACAGGCGCCAAGTTTATCAAAGACGGAAGGCAGTTTTATGTGCGCCGTCCGTTTCAACTCAGTCAGGCTCATAAGGCCAACATAGACTATAAGATAAACCAATTCTTTGTGCCGGAGAAAGTCAAATTTGAGTGGAAGGAATCGGACTATCGGCAGGAAGAGTTGTTTGATGGATTGTTAACCAATAAGCTTTATTAGCCTGGGTTACCGTGCATCGAACTCCAACCGTCCGGACCGCAAACCGGTTAATGAGGTGGCAAAGTTTTTCTGATGCCATTTTTAGTTTATATTTGCAGAAACTATTATAACAATGAAAAAGACAATTGCTACAATCAAGGCTCCGGCTGCAATAGGGCCATACTCACAGGCAGTAAACCTGAATGGAACGGTGTTTGTATCGGGGCAGCTTCCGGTAAATCCTGCCGATGGAACAATTCCTGCGGGTATTGAAATGCAGACCCGTCAGGCATTGGATAATATTGGCGCAATACTGAATGAAGCCGGACTGACATTCAATGATATAGTAAAGACTACGGTGCTGATGGCCGACCTTAAGGATTTTGCGGCTATGAACGCAGTGTATGCAGAGTATTTTCCACAGGATAAGCCTGCACGTGCATGTTTTCAGGTGGCAGCTGTGCCCAAGGGTGCACTTTTGGAGATTGAAGCGATAGCCGGAAGGTAAGGCTCATATATGAGAATTGCGCATGGTTTCCTGTTCTGTCTGGTCATGGCGTTTGCCACGGCTTCAGTCTGTTATGCTCAGAATAATCCTTATCAGATTGATGATGAGTGTTATAAGTATATGACCGAGGCCGACAGGCTGATTGGTAAGCCGGGATTTGACGAACAGAATGAGGCTTTGCTCAAAACAGCCCTGCTTAAGGAAGACAAGAAAGCAGAGGTGTTGTATTACGTTGAAAAACTGCGTGATAATACGCGCAGGCCGGAAGCGGACGAGCAACAGGTTCTGGAATCACAGGCCAGACTCAAGGAGATAGCGGAGCGGTATGATTACATGCAGTATTATTTCCAGTCTTATCAGTTTGTAAAGAACTATTACTACAATAACGGTAAACGCCTCAGAGCACTTGATGTGTTGCTTGAGATGCAGCAACTGGCAATTGCCAAGGATAATGAGTACGGTAAGTGGCTGTCGGATGGGGAATTGGCGTCAATCTATTTAAATTTCGGTGCAGGAAAGGCGGCAAGAAGTAATCTGGCCAGACTGATTGACATTTACAAAAACACTGATAATCCTACTATCCGAAGGCAGAGCCTGTGTAACTATTATCTCAACTATGCCGAGGCCTTTGCGGTCGATGTGGACTCTGTGGAGATTTATGTCAATATGGCATGGAAGGCGGCCAAGATTGAAACTGACTCTGTAAGGTGCGCCAGGGAGACTGCCAAGATTCAAGCCATGAAGGGTAACCGCAGTGAGTATACCAAATACAGGGATATCTGTCTGAGTTCGGACAACATCAATGCGATAGGGCGCTATACCGGGTTCCTGTTCAGTTGCATAGATGAGATTTTTGACGGTACCTTTAATCACGATCAAAAAGAGATTTATACTGGTATTTCAATAAATAACATAAGGGTACTTTCATGTGTGGCCGAGACTACCGGTCAGTACAGGCTGGCAGGTTTCCTTAAGAATATCTGTTTGGACGGAAAGGAGAAAGAACTCAATGACCTGTTGGATATGAACCTGAGTGAGATGGAGGCCAAGTACAAGAATAATGAGCTATCGGCCACCATTGAGGAGCAGACATCAGAGCTGAAGGTGGTAAATGTCATAGTAGCGGTCTTGTTGTCAGTCATTCTGTTGGGCGGTATCCTGGGCCTTTATATATATGTCAGGAATCTCAGAAAGAGTCAGCGTAAGGACCGCATTATGATAGCCGAACTCACAGAGGCCAATGAACGGGCCCGTGCAGCAGACGTGGCCAAGACACAGTTCATGCGGAATATGACTCATGAGTTGCGTACACCTCTCAATGCCATATCCGGTTTCTCGCAGGTGCTGAGTATGACTGATGACATGTCGGTTCAGGACAAGAAAGAAATGGCCGGTTATATTATTGAGAATACCAATATTATGACCATGCTGATAGATGACATCATCAATTCATCGGCTATGGACAAAAATGAGTATGAGGTTGTTATGGGCGATGCCGAGTGCGGGCAGATATGTCGTGACTCAATGGCTACTGCCGAGTATCGTCTGCAACGTGGTGTAAAGATGCGGTTCAAGCCTACTATGCCAATCCCATATAACATTAGGACTGACGCCAGGCGTGTGCAGCAGGTGTTGATCAACCTGCTGACCAATGCTTGCAAGCATACTGTCAATGGAGAGATACGTCTGGGCTGCTCTGTAACCGAGGTGCCGGGTATGCTTTCTTTCAGCGTTGAGGATACAGGCCCGGGTATACCGGCCTCTGAGGCAGAACATATATTCGAGCGCTTTGTCAAACTTGACTCATTCGTACAGGGAACGGGACTGGGGCTGAGTATATGCCGTCAGATAGCTCATGCGTTGGGAGGCAGCGTATATCTTGACACTGAATATACCGGCGGGGCACGTTTCGTTTTCAATATTCCGGTATCACGAAAGACCGAAGAGTAGGATATGGAGCATAGTACTGATACATATCTCACTGTTAAGGACAGTGCACAGACTCAGTTTGTCGAGCAGCGCAGCAGGTTCATTTCATTCATTTGGCATGTAACTTCGGCCGATGAAGTCAAGGAGCGTATATCATCCCTGCAGAAAGAGTATTATGATGCGCGTCATGTATGTTATGCATATATGTTAGGTCCTGAGCGCGCGGACTGGCGCGCCAATGACAACGGGGAGCCGTCCGGTACGGCTGGAAAGCCTATTCTGGGACAGATAAACAGCTCCGGGCTGACTGACGTGCTCATAGCTGTGGTCAGATATTTCGGCGGTGTCAAGTTAGGGACATCGGGTCTGACGGAAGCCTACAGACAGGCTGCGGCGCAAGTTATTGCTAAGGCTGATGTTGTGACGGCATATGTAGAGAGGCAGGTTGCTGTCCTTTATACATACAACATGACCAATGTGGTCATGAAGGCGGTCAAGGATATGGACTTGCGGATAGTCAGCCAGGAGTGGGGCGCATTCAGGGCAGAGGGGCATTCACGCAGTTTTGACTGCCGCAGTGTGTTTTCGGCCAGACTCAGCGTTGTAAATCAGTTTATCGGTCGTCTGGAAACTGTGGCCGGTACACAGCCGGAGCCGGAACTGGTATGTCTGGCCAAAGATTAACCGGTTATTGAATGTTATTGTTACGTTTTTTCAGTATGTTTGCAATACTGAATCATGTGAGTTAATTATTGATATTATAATGAAAACAGGAAAATTAAGCGCAGGCATAGCTTTTTTGCTTTTAGCGGTTTCAATGCAGTCGTGCGGCGGTCAGTCAAGGCCGGAGAACAACAATGGCCATAACCTTTGGCTGGGTGACATAACAGTTAAATCCGGACCTGCTGATGTGGCCGTTTGGAAGATAGAGAGTAAGCGGATAGATCTTAATGCCCTTGGGGTTAATGACATAGGCTTTGATGCAAGCGGAATATATAACAATTCCTTAGGTGATGAGGGATTCAGCATCAACTGTATCGGAAATCATGTGGCAGTTACTGCCAATACCGATGCAGCCAAACTGTATGCCGTGTTCTATCTTAAGAGACTGGCTGACTGTGGTATAAAAATTGCGGACAAGTTCCTGGTTACAGAAAAACCTGCGTTCCGATATCGTGTCCTGAATCACTGGGATAACCCAAACCTGACTGTGGAGCGCGGATATGCCGGCAAGTCACTCTGGAAATGGGAGGAGCTGCCCGGTAAGATACGTCCCGAGTATGAGGAGTATGCACGCGCCAACGCATCCATCGGCATAAACGGCACGGTTCTCAATAACGTGAATGCCGATGCCCGTATGCTCAGCCGCGAGTATCTTGAAAAGGTTAAGGTACTGGCCGATATATTCCGTCCGTATAATCTCAAGGTATATCTGTCACTCAACTTTGCCGCTCCCAAGCATCTGGCCGGTCTCAAGACCAGCGATCCTTTGGATAAGGATGTAATCAAGTGGTGGAACGATAAGGTGGCCGAGATTTACAGCATAATACCTGACTTTGGAGGATTCCTGGTAAAGGCCAATTCCGAAGGTCAGTCAGGTCCGCAGGACTACGGCCGCACCCATGCCGACGGTGCCAATATGATTGCTGATGCCCTGAAACCCTATGGCGGAATCGTGATGTGGAGGGCGTTTGTCTATGCTCCGGAGTCACCCGACCGCGCCAAGCAGGCAGTTGAGGAGTTCAAGCCGCTGGACGGACAGTTTCGTGACAACGTAATCATCCAGATCAAGAACGGTCCGGTTGATTTCCAGCCGCGTGAGCCTTTCAGCCCGCTGTTCGGTCAGATGGAAAAGACCAATGTGATGGCCGAGATGCAGATTACTCAGGAGTATCTGGGCCACAGCAACCACATGGTCTATCTGCACCCCATGTGGAAGGAGTGCCTGGACAGCGATACATATCAGAATGGAAAGGGTAGCACTGTGGCAGCTGAGACTCTAGGCAAGGTGCATGGTAATACAAAATACAGCGCAATTGCCGGAGTGACCAATATTGGTGACAGTATAAACTGGTGCGGACACCACATGGCTCAGGCCAACTGGTATGCGTTCGGCCGTATGGCATGGAACCCGGACCTGAGCTCGGAGCAGATCATTGATGAGTGGATAAAGCAGACCTTTACCGCCGATAAGAAGTTTGTGGAGCCTGTGGCCAAGATGCTGCTGGAGTCACGTGAGGCATGCGTCAAATACGAGATGCCAATGGGCTTGCACCACTGTTTCTCAGGTGCCGGTCACTATGGCCCAGGACCCTGGGACCGCTCCTCACGTCCCGACTGGGAGCCTGCGTACTATCATAAGGCTGCTGCCGACGGCATAGGTTTTGACCGTACCTCAAAGACTGGAACCGATGCTGTGTCACAGTATCATGAGCCGCTCCGTTCACTTTATGACAATGTGGAGACATGCCCCAAGGAACTTATACTTTGGTTCCACCATCTGCCTTGGGATTACAAGATGAAGAGCGGTCGCACCCTTTGGGATGAGCTTTGCTACACCTTTGAGGAGGGTATCAAAGAGGCACGCGGCTTTATCAGCACATGGGAGAGTGTAGAGAAATATGTTGATCCGTACCGTTACGGCCAGATTCATGACAAGCTTATCCGTCAGGCTAAGGATGCCATCTGGTGGCGTGACGCTCTGATGCTCTATTTCCAGCAGTTCTCCAAGATGGATATTCCCGCCGACTGCACCAAGCCTCAGCATACCCTGGATGAACTGCGCAGTTTCCGTCTGCGTATATCCAACTATGAGACTCCTGCACTTGATAAGCTGCCGGTTTATGAACTGGACCTTTAATGACACTATTTGTTAATCGTTTTTTATAAAAAAGACTATGGCATCAATTCAGGATTTTATTCTTAAGCAAGTTACCGCACAAGCTGGTAAGGTTGATATTCCTTCAAACCTGAAGGATAAGGTGTTGGGAGGTCTGTCAGATTCGATATTCGGCAGCCTTACCCAGACAGCAGCCAAGACAGGTGGCATTGAGACTATCAAGGAACTGGTTACAGGTAAGACCAAACCGGCTGCCAGCCCTATTACTTCACTTGCAACAAACCTGTTTACCCAAAACATTCTGAACAAGATGGACCTTGGCACTGCCGCATCATCACTGACCGGACTGATTCCGGGAGTAATGGGAAGCCTGTCATCTTTCATCAAGGATCAGGACGGAGACGGTGATATAGACCTTCAGGATTTCCTGGCAGCCTTGAACGGCGGCAAGGGTGGTGTACTCAAGACAGCCACTTCAATACTTGGAGGACTGTTTAAAAAGTGAGTTTCCCAAATGGTTTATTTAACGCCGGGCCTGACAACTCAGGTCCGGCGTTAAAATTCCTGTATTTTGTTGCATGCAGTTAATAAAAACTGATTATATTTGCCATATAAATTCTAAAACAAAAAGGATTATGAAGAAATTATTGTTAATGGCAGCAGCTCTGCTCACAGCAGGATTTGCCAGTGCACAGATCACTTACTCAATTGGTTATTTGAACTCAACCCAGGATTTTGACTATCCTATTTTATCTCCGAAAGACATGACTTACAGCGGTTTTTCAATTGGAGTTGATGACAATATCAATCTGGCAGGTGATCTTAACGTAGCTCCCGGTGTAGGTATGGAGTTCTCATTTGACAAGGATGATGATAAAAAGTATAAGGAATTTGCCCTGTTTGTTCCGGTAGATTTTAATTACGGTTTTGCCATCTCTGACAATTTCAAGCTGTCAGTTTTTGCAGGTCCTACTTTCAATCTTGGCCTTATGCAGAAGACTACCGGTGACAATGATTATGAGTTAAACTTCTATGATGAGGATGAAGGTAACATGGGTCGCTTTGATATCCTGCTTGGCGGTGGTATCTGGTGCGATATCCAGGACCAGTTCCGTATCAAGGTAGGCTATAAGGCTGGCATGCTTAACACTTGCAAGACTGATGACTGCACCAGAAAGACCAATGTTCTCTCTGTATCATTCGGTTATATTTTCTGATTGACGGAACAGGTAGTGACTTTCATTCCTGCCTAGACTATAAAAAAGTAAGACGTCCTGATGGGCGTCTTACTTTTTGTTGAGCCGAAGGCGGGACTCGAACCCGCGACCTACGCATTACGAATGCGTTGCTCTACCAACTGAGCTATTTCGGCCTCTTTCGGCCGCGAAGGTAGTAAAAATTATTTGGCTGTGTCGGCATTTTTGAGTTAATTTGCAATTTAATATATCTATAGTATATAATATCATATTGTAGTATGAAATATGCACTGGTCACAGGTGGCTCAAGAGGGCTCGGAAGAGCTGTCTGCATAAAGCTTGCAGCTCAAGGCTACCCGGTTCTGATAAATTACAAATCTAACTCAGAGGCTGCTCTTGAGACCAAGCGTCTCATAGAGGAAACCGGAGGTAAAGCCGAACTGATGCCTTTTGATGTATCCGTACAGGCTGATGTTGAGGCGGCCGTTGACAAATGGCAGGAGGCTCATAAGGATGACTATATAGCGGTTCTGGTCAACAACGCCGGAATACGACGTGACAATCTGATGGTCTTTATGCAGGATGATGACTGGAACAGCGTCCTTGACACTAATCTCAACAGTTTCTTTTTCCTGACCCGTCGTCTGCTTAAGGATATGCTATCCAAGCGGTGGGGCAGAATAGTCAATATGGCTTCACTTTCAGGAATCAAGGGATTGCCCGGACAGACCAATTATTCGGCTGCCAAGGCTGCGCTGATAGGCGCAACAAAAGCTCTGGCACAGGAAGTTGCTGCGCGTAAGGTTACGGTAAACGCAGTCGCTCCCGGTTTCATAGCTACAGATATGACCAGGGAACTGCCGGAGGATGAACTCAAGAAGATGATCCCGGTGGGTCGGTTCGGTCGTCCCGAGGAGGTGGCCGAAACTGTGGGGTTCCTGGTTTCGGAGGGAGCATCGTACATAACCGGTGAAGTTATTTCGGTTAACGGAGGATTATATACCTGATCAGAATGGGAAGAGTAGTTATTACAGGAATGGGCATATGGAGTTGTCTGGGTACAAACCTGGATCAGGTAAGGAACTCTCTGTTTGCCGGAAAGTCAGGGATAGGGATAGATCCCGCGCGTAAGGAATACGGATACAGGTCACTCCTGACCGGTATAGTGGAGCAACCTGTCCTGAAGGGGTTGCTTGACCGCCGTCTGCGCGCAGGTATGAGCGAGGAGGCAGAGTATGCTTTCATGGCGTCACGTGAGGCTTTTGCGGGTGCCGGTGTAGATGATGATTATCTGCTGGCCAATGAGGTGGGTGTGATATTCGGAAATGACTCAAGTGCCAAACCTGTTATTGAGACCAACCGCATAATGGAGGAGTACAAGGACAGTGCCATGCTTGGATCGGGTCTGATATTCCAGTCCATGAACTCGACAGTAAACATGAATATGAGTACCGTATTCCACCTGCGCGGTGTGAACTTTACGCTGAGCGCCGCATGTGCCAGCGGATCGCATGCCATTGGGATAGGGTACATGATGATACAGCAGGGATTGCAGGATATGGTCTTGTGCGGAGGCGCTCAGGAGACCAATTATCTCTCTATGGCGTCGTTCGATGCGCTGTCTGCATTCTCAGTCCGTATGGACGAGCCTACCAAGGCATCACGTCCGTTTGACCGTGACCGTGACGGACTTGTTCCGAGCGGCGGTGCTGCCGCTCTGGTACTTGAGGATTATGACCATGCCGTTAAGCGCGGTGCCAGGATACTGGCCGAGGTTGCCGGATACGGATTCTCATCGAACGGCACGGGCGGTATATCACAACCCAATTCCGATGCATCGTTCCTGGCTATGAGCCGCGCCCTCAAACAGGCCGGTGTACAGCCTGATGACGTTGACTATATCAATGCTCACGCCACATCCACACCGCAGGGCGATATGTTTGAGGCCGTGGCTCTGGCACGTCTCTTTGAGGGACGAAAGGCATGGATAAGCTCCACCAAATCAATGACCGGTCATGAGTGCTGGATGGCAGGCGCCAGTGAGGCTGTCTACTGCACGCTTATGCTCAACAACGGCTTTGTGGCTCCCAACATTAACTTTGAAACCCCGGATGAGTATTCGGCCAAACTCAATATAGCAGCCGATACCAAACAGACTGAATTAAGGACTATACTGTCAAACTCCTTCGGTTTCGGAGGAACCAACAGTGCACTTGTAATCAAGAAGATATGAATCTGTCACCAGCCTTGAAGGAGGCATATACCAAGGAGCATTTGAGCGCCCGTGACGCACAGCGTCTGGCTGAGTTCATCGCTTGGGGCCCGATAGTTTTCCAAGCATCACGCCTGATGATAAAGTTCGGAATACTGGACCTTCTGCGTGATAACGTTGACGGTCTTACACAGCAGGAGATTGCCGATAAGACCAAGTTGTCTCTCTACGCCGTAAAGGTTCTCACCGAGGCCTCTCTGTCTATAGGTACAGTATTGCTGGATCCTGAAACGGACAGTTTCCGCCTGTCCAAGACAGGATGGTTCCTGCTTACAAATCCCATCACTCGCGTAAACATCGACTTTAACCACGATGTCAATTATGAGGGTTGGTTCCGTCTTGAGGAGTCTCTCAGGGAGGGTCGTCCGGCCGGTCTGGAGCATTTCGGAAGCTGGCCTACGGTATATGAGGGTCTTTCACAGCTGCCGGAGCAGGTGCAGAAGAGCTGGTTCGGATTTGACCATTTCTACTCGGACCACTCGTTTGACGAGGCACTCAGAATTGTGTTTGACGGCGGAAAGACGGAATCATTGGTCGATGTGGGAGGCAATACCGGCCGATGGGCCATGCGTTGCGTAGATTACAGCGACAAGGTGAAGGTTACCATTATGGACCTGCCGCAACAGCTGGAGATGATGCGCCGTCAGACCGCCGGACAGAAGGGTGCTGACCGTATAGATGGATTCGGCATAAACCTGCTGGATCGCAATCAGAAGTTCCCCCAGGGCCGTCACTTTGACGCTATCTGGATGAGCCAGTTCCTGGACTGCTTCTCGGAGGATGAGATACTGAGCATACTTACCCGTGCCACCGGTGCCATGGACAAGGATACCCGTCTTTACATAATGGAGACATTCTGGGACCGCCAGAAGTATGAGCCGGGAGCATTGTGCCTGACCATGACAAGCCTCTATTTCACAGCCATTGCAAACGGTAACAGCAAGATGTACCATTCGGAGTGCATGGAGCGTCTGGTGGAGAAGGCAGGCATGAAGGTTGAGACAATACATGACAACCTGGGTCAGGGAGGTCACAGTATCATGGTATGTAAACTGAAATAATCAAACAAGTAATAACATATGGACAGAAAAGAGATTGAAGCCAAAGTCAGGAATTTCATGATCGAGGATCTTGAGATTGATGAGGATAAGATCAGTCCCGATGCGCTGCTCAAGCAGGATCTGGGTATAGACAGCCTGGACTTTATTGACATTGTGGTCATTGTTGAGAAGACATTCGGAGTCAAGATCAAGAGTGAGGAGATGGCTGGAGTAAAGACCTTCAGCGCGTTCTGTGACTATCTGGAGAGCAAGCTTGGCTAAGAGAGGGGGTAAACCCACTGATTGGAAGGGTAAGACCGACGGTCTGCCATGGATGATCCGTTCCCTGGTATTCCTGATGAAGGTTATAGACAGGCGCATCATCTATTGCTTTATGGCAGTTGTAGTCCCTTTCTATATGCTTTTCAATCACAAAGGCTATCTGGCCATCTACAGGTTTTTCAGAGAGCGTTTCGGCTACGGCCGTATCAGGTCATTCCTGAATGTTTACGCCAATCATTTCCGGTTCGGACAGGTCATAATAGACCGGTATGCGGCATTCGCCGGCAAGAAGTTCCGGTTTGAACTGGACGGCAACGAGAGGTTTATGGAACTTGTAAACGGTGAGGGTGGATTTGTACAACTCAGTTCACACGCCGGCAACTACGAGATGGTGGGATACGGCCTGACATCGGTCACCAAGAAGATAAACGGCCTGTTTTATGGCGGTGAGACTCAGGTGATGATGGATTTCAGGCGCAAGATCCTGGCTATGCATAACGTGAACCTGATTGAGGTGAATGAGTCTATGTCGCACATATTCAACATGAATGCGGCTTTAGACCGCGGTGAGATTGTGAGCATGACTGGTGACCGCCTGTTTGGATCGGCAAAATCGATAAAGTGCATGTTTTTGGGCAAGGAGGCACACTTTCCTATGGGACCGTTCGCCCTGGCTGTGCAGAAAGATGTTCCCATGCTGGCGGTGTTCTCAATGCGTGACCATGGCCAATATAGGGTTTATGTGAGGGATATAAGACAGGATGAGTCACTTCCGTTAAGAGCCCGAATGGCCGATATGGCCGCCAAATTCGCTGCCGAACTGGAGAGAGTGGTCAGGTTGTATCCCACGCAGTGGTTCAACTTCTATGATTTCTGGAAGGAGTGATGAATGAGTTTGAAAAAACAGATGTCCACACGCTGCTGCCGCAGCAGGAGCCGTTCGTGATGATAGACCGACTGGTGCATTATGACCCAGTCAGGACAGTCACGAGCCTTGAGGTAAGGGCTGACAATATCTTTGTTGACAATGGTCATCTGTCAGTGCCCGGGATCAACGAGAATATTGCCCAGACATGCGCGGCCAGGATGGGATACATAAGCCGTTCATCGGGTGAGAGAGTCAGGATTGGGGTGATTGGTGCCATAACCGGGTTCAGCGTGAGCCGTACTCCGCTGACGGGCGAGGTGCTGACAACGACTATAGATGTGGTGCAGGAGGTGTTTCAGGTTACGCTGGTTCACGCCACGGTAAGAGTGGGTGATGAGTTGATTGCCGAAACGGACCTCAAGATAGCACTGCAAGACTGATAAAAAACTGATATGAAAGAACTTAAGGCAACCGTACCTTTAAAAATCCGCTTCAGCGAGGTGGATTCTATGAACATTGTTTGGCACGGCTCGTACATGATGTACTTTGAGGATGCCCGCGAGGCGTTCGGACGTGAGTACGGGATAGCCTATCTTGATATTTTCGGCAACGGTTATTATGCCCCGCTGGTGGAGATCTCTTTCAAGTACAAGAGCCCCATCACATATGACATGAAGCCTGAGATAACCATAACCTACAGGCCGACCGATGCCGCCAAGATAGTGTTTGACTATGAAATAAAGAATCCGGAGACGGGTGATCTGCTTGCCACGGGCCATTCCGTGCAGGTATTCATGGACCTGAACTACCAGTTGGTATGGATCAATCCGGATTTTTATGAGGAGTGGAAAAGAAAATGGCTCGAGTGATCAGATGCATAGCAGATAACGTGGTGTCGCCGTTGGGAACAGATTCCCGTTCCAACTACTACAATGTCCGGGCCGGTAGGTCAGGACTGGCACGTTATGAGTCTATGGGCAATATCAGTACGCCTTTTGTCCTTTCAAGAATAGACCGGGACATTATTGACGGATTGTGCGCTGAACTGGGTGTTCAAGGCAATTTCACTTTCTTTGAGAAGATTCTTTTGTGTTCATCCGTACAGGCTGTAAGGAGTTCGGGTATAGATGCCTCATCAGATAGGGTCCTGTTTATCATTTCAACCACCAAGGGCAATGTGTCTCTTCTGGGAAAGCCTCAGGAAGGAGTGGAACAGGAGCGTGTATTGCTGGCCAGGGCCGCTCGTGAGGTAATGCGTTTCTTTGGCAATCCAGGCAAGCCCATCGTGGTATGCAACGCATGCATATCGGGCGTATGTGCTCAGATAGAGGCCATGCGTGCCCTGCGTAGCGGACGTTATGATTATGCCGTTGTGATAGGGGCCGATGAGCAGTCGCCGTTCATCATATCGGGATTCCTGTCGTTCAAGGCCATATCCGATGAGCATTGCCGTCCGTTCGACAAGGACCGCAAGGGCCTGAATCTTGGCGAATGTGCCGCAACGGTGGTGCTGGAGGCATCGGATAATAAAAAATGCGGCTGGGAACTTGTATGCGGCGCTATCCGCAATGATGCCAATCACATATCGGGCCCGTCGCGTACGGGCGAGGGCAGTTATCTGGCTCTGATGGAGGTGCTTAAGCAGTGTAACCGTGATAAGTTGGCCTTTGTTAACGTACACGGAACAGCAACCGCATATAATGACGAGATGGAATCGATAGCCCTTTACCGTGCCGGTCTGATAGATGTACCGGTAACGGGACTGAAAGGTTATTACGGACATACAATGGGTGCGGCCGGCATAATGGAGAGTATACTATCCATGTATGCCATCCGGGACAATACGGTACTGGCCACACGCGGATTTGCGGAGCAGGGAACAACCTGGCCGGTAAGCGTGAGCAATGGGTTGAGAGAGTGCAGGGGCAGTGAGTTCATCAAGCTGCTCTCAGGATTCGGTGGCAGTAATGCCGCCCTGTTATACAGATATTCGGAGTAGGTATGGAGAGGAGAGGACTTGACTTTATAGCATTGAATCAGGGTAATGCACAGCTTACCGGACTGTACCGCAGCCAAATAGGGGACTGGCCCAAGTTCTTCAAGATGGATACTCTGAGCAAAGCCGGATTCGTGGCGTCCGAACTGCTGCTTAAAAAAGTGGGGGAGCGCAGGCTGGAAGGCGAAGAATACACTCACAGCCGCGCGATAGTGCTGTTCGGATCGACGGCGTCACTCTGCGCTGACCGGAACTATCAGGAAACCATTCAGGACAGGGACAATTATTACCCAAGTCCGGCGCTGTTTGTCTATACCCTGCCCAACATAGTGACTGGTGAGATAGCCATCCGCAATCATTGGCGCGGGGAGACATCTTTCTATGTCCTGGAGACTCCCGATGCAGCCCAGATGGCTTTTCATCTGGCGTGCGCATTCGATGATCCCGAAACGGAAAGCATTCTGGCAGGTTGGGTGGACAGCCGGAACAATGATGATTATCAGGTTTTCATGACTCTCATAGACAGGGAGGATGCCGCCGATACCGAATGGCTTGCCGGACAATTGGATTCGATTATTAACTATTTAAACAAATAACGATATTATTATGGAAGAATTGATTCTTAAACTGAAGCAGGAGATTATTGAGGTTCTGAATCTTGAAGACATCAAGCCCGAGGATATTGACAATGACGCTCCTCTGTTCGGAGAGGGACTGGGTCTTGACTCAATCGACGCTCTGGAGCTGATAGTACTGATGGAGAAGAACTACGGCATAAAGCTGCAGGATCCTGCCAAAGGAAAGGAGATATTCAAGTCCATCAACGTGATGGCTGATTATATTCAGAAAAACCGTACCAGATAATGTCTCTGAACAGGTCAGTGCTGATAACCGGCTGCGGCATAGTGAGTGCCATAGGCCTGGATTGCGGACAGGTATTGGATTCGCTCCTCAAGGTATGTACTGGAGTGGGACCGCTCAAATACCTCAGGACCGGGCATACGGAGTTCCCGGTAGGTGAGGTCAAGCTGTCCGATGAGGAGATGGAGCGTATGATGGGCATAGCTCCCGGTACGCCTACAACCCGTACGGCACTGATGGGAATGATTGCCCTGCATGAGGCATTGGGGCAGGCCGGACTGAATAAAGATGACCTTAAGGAGTGCGGTTTCGTGAACGGCACCACCGTGGGCGGCATGGACAAGAGTGAGCAGTACTATCTGGATTTCATAGAGAATGACAGCCGAAATGCCTACATCAGCACCCATGACTGCGGATCGTGCTCCGAGATGATTGCTGACAGGTTTGGTGGTTTCAAGATGATAACCACCATATCCACAGCCTGTTCATCGGCCGCAAACGCTATTGAGATGGCTGCCGATATGATTCGTCTGGGTGAGGCCGATATTGTTGTGGCAGGAGGATCGGAGTGCATAACAAAGTTCCATCTGAACGGTTTCAACTCGCTTATGATACTGGATCATGAGCAGTGCCGTCCGTTTGATGCCGGCAGGGCAGGTCTTAATCTGGGTGAGGGTGCCGCTTTCGTGGTGCTTGAGGAGGCCGGTCATGCGGCAGCCCGTAACGCCAAGGCTCTGGCACGTCTCTCGGGTTACGGCAATGCCTGCGACGCTTTCCACCAGACCGCTTCATCACCTGATGGTGAGGGCGCTTATCTTGCTATGAGCAAGGCTCTTAAGTCTGCAGGTTTAAAGCCGTCTGACATAGATTACGTGAACGCTCACGGTACGGGAACTCCCAACAACGATGAGAGTGAGAGCCAGGCCATGATGCGTGTGTTCGGCAAGGATCTGCCGCCGGTGTCATCGACCAAAGGCATGACGGGTCATACCACAAGTGCATCGGGATCAATCGAGACGGTTATCTGTATTCTGGCTCTTAAGAACGGATTCCTGCCCGTGAACTACGGATTCAGCAATCCTATGGAGAACGGCATCGTGCCTAACATGGATCTGCATAAGGGCTGCAAGTTGCGTCACGTGCTCTGCAACTCGTTCGGATTCGGCGGAAATGATTCGTCATTGGTAATATCGGCAGTGGAATGATTATGGAAAACAAGTCTGTCAAGATTCTGTCTGCCAAGCAGATATCAATCCAGAATCCTCTCACTGAGGAGTGGATGGAGAATCCTCTGGGTTACACTGAGGATTACGTACGTGCCGTTGACCCAGATTTCAAGCAGTTCATATCGGCCGGCGATGCGCGCCGTATGGGCAAACTGCTCAAGCGTGCTCTTGCCACATCGCTCTCCGCTTTACAGGAGGGTGGAATAGAGAATCCTGACGCCATCATAACCGGTACTGGATTCGGCAGTATTGAGAATACGGAGCTTTTTCTGGATGCGCTGGTACGTGAGGGTGAGCAGCTGCTCAAACCCACTCAGTTCATGCAGTCAACGCACAACACAGCATCGTCCCTGATAGGAATACATACCAAATGCCACGGATACAACTCCACCTACTCTCAGAAGGGTTTCTCGTTTGACAGTGCCCTGTATGATTCCTGGATGCAGTTCCGCATAGGCAGGATCAGGTCTGCACTGGTGGGTAGCCACGATGAGATGTCGCCCGTGTTCTCAGGGTTTGTGCGCAAGGCCGGTCATGTAAAGGAGGGTGAGATTTGCAGCGAGGTTGCCGTATCTGTACTTCTGGCAGACAGCGGTGATTCGGCATACTGCTCACTTGAAGGCGTAAAGCTGTTTGACAGACCCTCTCAGGATACTCTCAAGCAGGTTTTGGCCGATATGACCGCGGGTGGCACGGATGCCGTGATGACGGGCATGAGCGGCAACGCTGAGAATGATTCATGGTACGGATTCCTGGATGCTATGCTACCGGGTGTTCCTAAGTTAAGATACAAGCCCCTGTTCGGGGTCAACTTCTCGTCATCGGCCATAGGATTCTATGCATCGGCATGCTGCCTCAAAAGGGGTAGTGTACCGGCTGTGCTTTCGGCATCGGGCAAGGCTATTGACTGCCGCAAGGGCATTCTGGTGGTGAATGTGGTTGAGGGACGTCATTATTCATTCGCATTTTTGAAACCGGTATGTGGAAGATAATTCCTTACTCATTGCTGCAGAGCCTCCTGTTGGCGGCAGGTCAGCTTATGATGAAGCTGGCCCTTAACCACATGAGCCCGTATCAGGGGTTCTGGCGCTTTATAGGCCATGAAATTACCAACTGGTGGTGGCTGGGCTGCGGCATATCAATGGGCGGCGCTACGGTGATGTGGTTCTATATAATGAAGAATTTCCCGCTCAGTGTGGCATATCCCTTAAGTTGCCTGAGTTTCGTGTTCGGAATGCTGGGAGCCATGCTGTTCCTGGGCGAGCAGATTCCGCTGGGTCGCTGGATAGGCATCGGCCTCATACTGGTGGGTGCGGCATTCATAAGCAGATGATATGAAGAGGCTCTATTTCATAGTTACCGGTCTTGTCCTGCTGCTGGCAGTGGGAGTGTGGGCTGTACCGTTCGGCGGGCAGCAGACTGAGAATGAGATGATTGAGAGTATTGCCAAGGCGTGCTCCGATATGCGTTCCATGAAGTGTGACATAAGCCAGACACGCACTGTTCCGCTCATGGACGAGCCTCAGAAATCATCCGGTACAATGATTTTTATTCAGCCTTCAAGGTTCTGTCTGGATTATAAGGAGCCTTTTGAGTGGAAACTCAAGGTTGACGGAGACAACGTGACGGTTGGCTCCGGTCAGGAGGCCGCTGGTGATGCTGGACGCCTTTACAAGGGTATGTCGGGCATGATTCTGGGATGCATGTCTGGGCAGATGCTCAAGGATAACCGCACATTCAGCGTATCCGTGACCGATACCGGTGCGGAGTGGAAGGCAGTGATGATTCCGCAGCGCCGTGACATGAAGAAGATGTTCAGCCGTATTGAACTGGGATTCGATCCCGAAACACGTCTGCTTAAAAGACTTCTTATGGAAGAGGCCGGAGGTGGCAGTACGGAGATATTTATAAGCAATGTGAAACTGAACGGGGACTATGAGGCTGAATGGTGATTTTTACAGGATAGAGTCCCGTCTGGAGGACCGGCCACAGGGACAGTCAGGGTTCAACATCATTCTGAATCCTGACCATCTTATTTATAAGGCACACTTTCCGGGACAGCCGGTGACTCCCGGCGTCTGCATACTCCAGATGATTCAGGAACTACTTTCGGTAGAGATGGATATTCCATTGTTTATCAAGAAGATAAAGAATGTAAAATTTACTAACATGATATCGCCTGTGACAGACCGAAGGATATCGGTACTGTTCAGTTGCATCACCGGGGAGGAAGGTGGCATCAAGGCTCAGGGAGTTGTGGCACGTCCCGACAATGGGGCCGATGTGTTCCTTAAGTTCTCGGTTTTTCTTGTTAAGGAATCATTCTGAAATGACACCAAGATACTGCGTCATATTACCCACGTACAACAACAGCGGCACCCTGACCGATGTGGTGGAGCGTACGCTTAAGGTATGCCCCGATGTGATTGTGGTAAATGACGGCAGTACGGACAATACACAGGCCGAGTTGTGCGGCCTGGATGTGAGTGTCATCAATCACGACAAAAACCGTGGCAAAGGCAAGGCACTCAAGACAGGATTGGCTTATGCCGCGCAGAACGGGTTTACACATGCCGTGACTATAGATTCCGACGGACAGCACTTTCCCGAGGATATTCCGGCAATGATTGAGGCATCCCTGCAGCATCCTGAGGATATAATTGTGGGATGCCGTAACCTGACTACCGAGAATATGCCGCGGCAGAATACCTTTGCCAACCGATTCTCAAACTTCTGGTTCCGCCTGCAGACCGCACGGAAACTGGAGGACACCCAGTCCGGATTCCGTATCTATCCGCTTGATTCTCTTTACGGTATGGGCCTGATAACCTCCCGATATGAGGCGGAATTGGAGCTGCTGGTGTTTGCCGCATGGCACGGAGTGGGCGTTCAGGGTGTGCCGGTACACGTATGGTATGCCCCCGAGGGTGAGAGAGTTTCACACTTTCGCCCGTTTGGGGATTTCTTCAGGATCAGTGTCCTGAATACGGTATTGTGTTTTGGTGCGCTGCTGGTGGGCTTACCGCTGGCTCTGTTGCGTAAGATAGGAATACGGCTATGAGAAAACTGTTCCTGGGCATATATGACTGGCTATCGGGGCGCAAGACGGTTGCGGTCCTTCTGGCCACGTTCATTATGTTGCTCTCGGTTATCTCGGCCCTGCGCATGGATTATGAGGAGGATATATCCCGGTTCCTGCCTCTGGACAACCGTGACACCCGCCAGACGGAACTGATGGACCGCCTGCAGGAGCAGAACAGGATAGCGGTGATATTCCGTTACGACGGCAGTGATGACGTAGAGAGTGCTCTGGCCGATGCCATGGACCGTTTTGAGGAGCTCTGGTTTGATTATGATACCTTAGGTCTGGTGCCCGATATGTCCGCTCTGGCCGATGAGTCCATGGCTATGGAACTGATAGAGTTCGTGCAGGAGCATACGGCCAGTTTCCTGACCGAGTCCGATTACCTCCGTATGGATTCACTGTTGTCACAACCCGGATATGTGGACAGTCAGCTTGAGGCCGACCGCCGTTCATTGCAGATGCTTACCGGCGGATTCACCAAGAACCTTATTCCAAATGATCCGCTCAACCTGTTCTCGCCGTTGCTGATGAGGCTCTCTGAGATTGGCGGCAATACTGGCTTCAGCGTATCGGACGACGGATATATGATGCACTCCACACTCCCGGTGGGTGTGCTTTTCTTTGACTCACCTTATGGGCAGAGCGAATCGGACCACAACGCAGATTTGGTGGCTCTAGTGGAGAGGGTAGGCGCACAGGTTACCTCTGATACAGGTATAGCGGTATCACAGATAGGCGCTCCTGTTATTGCGGTCTCCAATGCGGAGCGCATCAAAAAAGACAGTATACTGGCTGTTGCACTGGCCGTAATTGGTATCCTGATAGTGCTCTGGTTCTCATTCAGGCGTATCAGCGATATGCTGTGGCTGGTGATAACGCTGCTCTTTGGAGGAGTGTTTGCATTGGGTCTTACCGGACTGTTCAAGGACAGCATATCGATAATTGTCATAGGACTGGGCTCGGTGCTGGTGGGTATAGCGGCCAATTATCCGCTGCATTTCCTGCACTCGCTGCACGATACGGCCGATAACCGCCGCAGCCTGGGCGATATGGTGGTACCGTTGCTGACAGGTAATATAACCACTGTGAGCGCATTCTTTTGCCTAATATTCCTTAAGGCCGAGGCCATGCATGACCTGGCACTTTTCGGGTCATTCATGCTGGTAGGTACCATACTCTTTACGTTGGTGTTCCTGCCCGTGTTTGTAAAGCCCAGAAAGCTTGCCGCGGGTGAACAGCCACGAGAGGAGAAGGTGGAGCCCCGTCTGAACCGCACCGGGCGTATGATATCGCGTGTGGTGATGCTTATTACGGTTGCCATGCTGATATGGGGCGGTAGCGCCGGATTCGATACGGACTTGAACCATATCAACTACATGACTCCGCAGCAGAAAGCTGATCTGGAACTGATCTCCAGCGGTGTTGACCAGGGCTCGATGGACCAGCTTTCAGTACTGACATCCATGCTGCCTTCTGCATCTGATCAGGACGCGGGCCGGTGGCTCTCATTCTGGAACGCTCACAGCGATCAGATTGACCAACTCAGACAGCATGGCAAGGAGTACGGTTTTTCGGACGATGCGTTTGCTCCGTTCCTTAATTCCGTAAAGACCCAGCCTGAACTCATTTCCAGGGAGGACCTTACGCAGGAGAGCATGGCCGATGTAATGAAAACCCTTGTGGAGTCCCTGTCCGATGATTTCAACAAGGTGCTGTTCATGTGCGGATTCGTGGTGTTTGCGTTCCTGTGGATATCGTTCGGAAAGCTGGAACTGGCGCTGATATCGTTCCTACCGCTTACCGTGGGCTGGATATGGATTCTGAGTATCATGAATATGCTGGGCATACAGTTCAACATAGTAAGCATAATACTGGCCACGTTCATATTCGGCCAGGGCGATGATTATACAATCTTCATTACCGAGGGCCTGCTGCATGAGTACAAGACCGGCGTAAGGACTGTCGATGACCGCCGCAGGAGCGTGATAATATCGGCCGTGATAATGTTCATAGGCATAGGAACGCTCATATTCGCCAAGCATCCGGCCATGCGCTCTCTTGCCGAGATTACAATCCTGGGTATGCTGGTGGTGGTTGTTATGGCGCATTTCCTTCCCGAGTGGCTGTTCCAGTGGATGACCATGAAGAACGGCCGTAAGCGTGAGGTGCCGGTAACAATAATGCGTATTCTGCGCAGCGCTTGGGCTTTCGGATTCCTGCTGATATCGGTCATTGTCTGCACTCCCGTAGTGCTTGTCATATTCCTGGGCCGCAAGCGGGAGTGGAAGGACAGGTTCCTTCACAATCTGCTCTACAGGTTTGCAAACCTGGTTATACGCCGTGTCCCGGCCGTAGGTTTCACGCTCGACAACAGTGTGGGCGAGACATTCAGCAAGCCGGCAGTTATAATTAGCAACCATCAGTCACACCTGGACCTTATGTGCCTTATGATGCTCACGCCCAAGATGATCGTGGTTACGAATGACTGGGTTTGGCACAATCCCATATACGGGGCACTGATACGGCGTGCCGAGTTTGTGCCGGCAGCCGAGGGCATTGAGGACTATATGCCGCAGTTCCGCAGTCTTGTGGAGCGAGGCTACTTCATACTGGTATTCCCTGAGGGTACACGGTCTGCCGACTGTTCCATACTGCGTTTCCACAAAGGCGCATTCCATTTGGCTCAGGAACTGAATCTTGATATCCTGCCGGTGTGCCTGAACGGAGTAGGCTACGCCCTTCCCAAGGAGGAGTTCATGCTGCGCCCCGGGCATATCACCGTTACTATTGGCAAGCGCGTGGCACCCGATGACCTTAGTTGGGGAGCCGATGCAAGAGAACGTACCAAGGCATTCCACAGATTCTATCAGGAGTGGTACGCCAAAATGTGCAACAAGCTGGAGAGTTGACTATGGAGGCGGTGATTATAGGTGCGGGAATGGGCGGATTGTTCTGCGGAGCGTTGCTGGCCAGGCGCGGAGTCCGCGTTACGGTACTGGAGAAGAACGGTACTATAGGCGGCGGACTTCAGACATTTATACGCGGCGGCGAGTCTTTTGAGACCGGAATGCATGTGGCGGGAGGTTTTAATGAAGGCGGTATCCTGAACAGCATATGCCGTTATCTGGGCATTATGGACAGACTTCATATCAGTCCGTCGGACATGATGCTGAGTGTAACTTATGCAGACAGCGGCCGAACCTATGACCTGCCTGCCGGCAGAGATGCATTCACTGATTATCTGTCGGGCAGGTTCCCGCATGAGAAAGATAACATACGGCGTTATGTGGATGCCGTATTCCGCATATCACATGAGGAGAAACTGTTCTATCTGGAGAGCGTAAGCGGGGTGTCGGACCATTCGGATGAGTTTTTTATGCCTGCCGATGAGTTCATCGCCCGCTATACAGAGGATCCTGAACTCCGTGCCGTGCTGGCATCGGTCAACCCGCTCTATTCGGGTATCCCCGGACACTCACCGGCTTTTATACACATCATGATTTCGGCTCTATTCATGGAGAATCCATGCCGATTTGAGGGTGGTTCAGGTCAGTTGGCCGATGCCCTTAAGGGTGTGATTGAGGATGCGGGAGGCAGGGTGCTGACGCATTCTGAGGTGGCATCGGTCCGGGTAACTGACATGAGTGTGGAGTGTGTGGCTGACCGTGACGGGCGGGAATACCGTGCCGACTGGTATATATCGGATATCCATCCTGTGTCATTGTTCTCTCTGGTTGAGGGTAAGGCTTTCACATCCGGTTACCGCAGCCGTATAGAGAGCATCCCCGAGACTGCATCGGCATTCAAGGTCTATGTAAGTCTCAAGCCCGGAACGGTACCGTTTCCATGCCATCCGGTATCAGTGGTGGACAGTATGGAGAATGCGTGGAAGATGGCCCAGTATGAGCCGGACAGCTGGCCGCATGGAGTAAACTGTTTCTTCGGACAGGGTAAGGACGGCTTCGCATCGCATCTGACAGCATTCTGCCTTATGTCTTTTGATGAGGTCAGGGAGTGGGAGAATACACGCTCAGGACATCGTGGAGAGGCATATGAGGCATGGAAGAGGGAGCGTACCGACAGGGTGCTTGACCTGGTGGAGAAACGCTTTCCTTACATCAGGGAGTATGCCCGGGATATATTTGCATCGTCACCCCTTACGTTCCGCGACTGGATGGGAACCGTCAGGGCCGGAGCATACGGCCTTTTCAAGGACAGCAAAGACATAGCATCATCGCTAATTCCCATCCGCACAAAGGTAAAAAACCTGCTTCTTACCGGACAAAATGTTAATATGCATGGAATTGGTGGGGTTCCGATGACGGCAATTGAAACCATTCAGACTATATTTGCAGATGATTCCGTACTGCAAGGAATCAGGGAAACCATATCAAACAAGTAACAAACAAAAGGACAATATATGAAACCTTTCAAATTGAAACTCATTTATCCCAAATGGCAGAAACTTAAAGGGCAGACCACTTTCAACCTGCCTCCACACGGACCGGTGGCTTTTGCAGCTACGCTTCCCGAGTGGGTTGAGGTGACCTTTACCGATGAGAATGTGGAGGCCATAGATTTTGACGAGGAATGCGACGGTGTTGCATTGTCAATGATGCTCAGCACTCAGGTCAAAAGAGGATGGGAGATAGCTGATGAGTTCCACAAACGCGGAAAGCTGGTTATGGCCGGAGGTATATCCACAATGCTGCATGCCGAGGATATGGTAAAGCATGTGGACTGCGTGTTTCTGGGTGAGTCCGAGGGCCGCATGGAGGAGGTGATGCAGGACTGGGTGAACGGTAAGCTGCGCAAGTTCTACAACTATATGGGCAACATGCCTCCTATTGAGTCTGTAGGTCCCTGCCGCCGTGACCTCTACAAACGTGAACTCTACAACCATAAGGGCGTGCAGATGGTTGACCTGTTCCATGCCAGCCGCGGATGCAGGTTCAGCTGCTATCCCTGCGCCGTTTCTTATCTGGGCGGCCGCAAGTTCCGTCCGCGTCCAATAGACAAGGTGGTTGAGGATATGGCCGCCATCGACAACAACCGCCTGTTCATAGTGGATAACTCTCTGGCCCAGAACAAGGAGTGGGAGAAGGAACTATTTACCGCCATTGCCCCGCTCAAGAAGAAATGGATTAGCCACACCATCGAGGATGACCCCGAGGTGCTGGATCTGGCAGCCAAGGCAGGCGCATGGTATGTTTATCAGGCTGTTTATGATACATCGGATTATATCAAGGAGCGTGTCAAGCGCTATCATGACTACGGAATAGGTGTGGAGGGAACGATCCTTCTGGGACTTGACAACCAGACCGAGGATGACATAAAGCGTCTGATTGATTTCCTTGGTGAGATAGACCTGGACCTGGCCGAATTCACGGTCATGACTCCGTTCCCGCATACCAAGGGATATGACGACTTGCTGCGTCAGGGCCGCATATTTGACTTTGACTGGAACCACTACAATGCAGGTCAGGTGGTATTCCAGCCCAAGCACATGAGTCCGGAGCGTCTGCAGGAGCTCTATGACTATGCATGGAAGAGCTTCTATGCCGATGAGAGCCAGGAGCAGAAGATGTTCCGTCTGTTCTGCAACGTGGCCCTGCGTGAGATGAATGAGGGTACATACCGTCCACGTGACCGTAGGCTTGCCAACAAGTCATTCGGTAAGGATGTGGTCAGAAACATAAAAACCGTGAATTCATGAAAGTATCACCTGATTATTACGACGAGATATTTGACTTTAAGGGCGAATGGGATATGCCCTCATCATGCGGCCTGAAGATCCGTGAATCAGAAGGCAGGCAATACGTTATAGTTACAGAACTCTATCAGGACAATCCCGGCACATCGGTTACATATGCCGGCAAGAATCTGGCTGACCAGATATGTCAGGCCAAAGGTATCAACCCGGCCGATATGGTATATGTGGAGTGCAATCCCAACACCAACTCCAAGCTATCGTTCTACGACGAGGAGTATTTTGAGGTAGACTTTGAAGCCGATCCTCAGCACAAATACCGTCAGCTGACAAGGGAAGAGTTATTCAAACTTCTGGGTAAGTGATGTTTGCAAGCCTGCTGTTCAGTTTTATGGCCGTCATTATCCCGAGCAGCAAGACCATTGCTCCCTGGGCTGATCTGGAAAGGCATGCCGATGAGGTTATGATTACGCCTTATCTGGCAGATGACAGCCGTAAAGCACCGACGGTGATTGTCTGTCCCGGAGGCAGCTACCACTGGCTGGATGTCAAGGGTGAGGGTATTGAGGTGTCTGAATGGCTCAGGGACAACGGCATAAACGCCATCCTCCTCCAGTACCGTACGGCTGGACTGGGCTCCTACATATGGCATTACCGCTTTCTGTTCCGTGGCCGTAAGCATCCTGATATGATATGTGATGTCCAGCGTACAATCCGTTACGTGCGTGAGAATGCCGACAGCCTGGAAATCGACCCGGATCGTGTGGGAGTGATGGGTTTTTCGGCCGGCGGACATCTGGCCATGTCGTCTGCCTGTTTAAGTGACAGGGACTATACCAACCTTCCCGAAGGTCCTTCAGAAGTATCGCTCAGGCCCGATTTCGTGGGCGCCATATATCCCGTGGTCACAATGAACGGTGATTTTGTCCATAAGCGTTCCAGACGCGGATTGTTGGGTGAGTGGGGCGTATACAGCGGCAGGAAAAGAGACATAATGTCCATCGAGGAGAACATTCCTGAAGACTGTCCTCCTGTCTTTCTGATAAATTGTAAGGACGATCCTGTTGTAGATTGGCATAATTCAGTAATTTTGGACAAAGCTCTTACCGATGCCGGTGTCAGACATAAATATATCCTTTATGAGACGGGTAAGCATGGGTTTGGTGTAAGTGACATTTACGGCTCTCCGGAGTGCCGCAAATGGAAAGATGAGTTTTTGGTTTGGCTAAGTGAGTTGTATGAATGACATAGAGTTTTCATCGCCTGCGGAGATAAAGGCTTTTCAGGAGGACTTGCTGCATAAGCATCTTGTTTATCTCAGGAAGAATTCGCCATATTACAGGCGCGTTTTTGACAGTTATGGGATAAACATCAGTAAGATTGTGCATCTGGAGGACCTGACACGTATTCCATTTACCGAAAAGAAAGACCTGCAGCTGTACAACGATGATTTCTGCTGCGTTCCCAAGAACAGGATCATAGACTATATCACCACATCGGGCACTCTTGGTGATCCCGTGCTTTTTGGCTGTACCGAAAAGGACCTGCAGCGTCTGGCGTACAATGAGAAGAAATCTTTTGAGTGTGCTGGATTGACTCCCGACAGCGTTGTCCAGCTCATGACCACTCTCGACAAGCGTTTCATGGCTGGTATGGCATATTTCCTGGGTTTGAGGGAGATGGGTGCAGGTGTTATCCGCGTAGGTAACGGAATCCCGGAACTGCAGTGGGATACAATACGCCGTTTCCATCCCGATGCCATAATGTGCGTACCTTCGTTCATACTCAAGCTGATTGAGTATGCACAGTTACATGGCATCGACTACCGTTCCAGCAGCATACGCCGCATTATCGGCATAGGTGAGGGACTGCGCGGACAGGACTTTGAACTTAACCTGCTGGGGCGCCAGATTCATGATAAATGGCCGGAGGTTCAGTTGTTTGCCACCTATTCATCGACCGAGATGGGAGCTACTTTCAGTGAGTGCGAGTACGGTATGGGCGGTCACGTGCATCCGGAACTCATAATAGTGGAGATAATAGGAGATGACGGAATGCCTGTGGCTGACGGACAGCCGGGTGAGGTGGTAGTGACTACACTTGGGGTTGAGGGAATGCCACTGCTCAGATTCCGTACCGGCGATATAGCATGCAAGCATGTTGAGCAGTGCCGCTGCGGCCGATGGTCATACAGGCTCTCACCGCTTCTGGGGCGCAAGAACAATATGATCAAGCTGAAGGGCACCACTCTCTATCCGCCTGCCATCAACGATGTGCTGGACAACACTGATTATGTGGAGAATTATGTGGTGATAGTACGTAACAGCAATGCCGGAACTGATGATGTACTGGTCAGGATAGGGCTCAAGAATGATCCCGGCTTTGATGTCATCAAGGAACTTAAGGACAGTTTCCGCTCACGCATCCGTGTGGCACCAGAGATTGAGATATGTCCCGTTGAGGATATCCGGAAGATCAATTATCCGCCTACGGGCCGCAAACCGGTCAAATTCATAGATGAAAGGAAATGACAGACTACCACAAATTTGATGATATACGTCCGTACCGTGACGAGGAGATTCCGGCTGCTATGCAGCGCATTGCAGCCAACCGCTCGTTCCCTCTGGTTGCTCAGTTTGTCTATCCTGAACTGACTGTTGAACAGGCTGCCGAGCAGGTGAGTGGTTACAAGACCATACATGATTTCCAGCTTGGTGCCATGGTTCCAATGAACAAACAGGTCATAGAGGGTACAATCACAGAATTCACTCTGGGAGGTGCGGAGAAACTGGACCCGTCAAAACGCTATCTGTATGTCAGTAACCACAGGGATATAGTCCTGGATTCATGTATACTCATGTATGCTCTGCATCTGGAAGGTCATGATACGGGTGAGATTACATTCGGCTCAAACCTCATGCAGGGTGAGCTGGTGGTTGACATAGGCAAGAGCAACAAGATGTTCCGTGTGGACCGCGGCCGCAACCCGCGTGAGCTGTACAGCACATCGGTACATCTGTCGGAATACATCCGATACGCAATCACGGAGAAGCACCAGTCTGTCTGGATAGCACAGCGCAACGGACGTACCAAGAACGGCATTGACCGCACGGACCAGGGGGTAATCAAGATGTTCGGGATGAGCGGCCCCAAGGATCGCGTTGATGCTCTGGATGAACTCAATATCGTTCCGGTATCTGTATCATACGAGTGGGAGTCTTGCGATATACTCAAGGCTCTTGAACTTTACGAGAGCCGCAACGGCGAGCCTTACATCAAGAAACCGGGTGAGGACCTGAACAGTATCCTTACAGGAATTATGCAGGATAAGGGCAGGGTACATTTCCAGATATGCGATCCCATAAGGCGCGATGAACTGGAGGCCTTGCATGATGTGCCCAATGTGCAGTTCCACCGTGAAGTGGCTCAGATAATCGACAAACGCATCTGTGGCGATTACCGTCTGTTTCCCAATGCATATATAGCTCATGACCTGCGTTACGGCACTACCCGATACTCGGACCGTTACACTAAAGAACAGTATGACGCTTTTGTGGCCCGCATGACCGAACTTGACAAATACAGCACGGATCCGGCCCTGACGGACATATTCCTGGGTATTTACTCCAACCCTATAATGCAACCTTAACTGTTTATCATATGGAAAAGACAAGCACTGTCATCAAGTCATCAATACTGGCAGGTATCTGCATCGGAATAGCCGGATTCGGGTTTCTGGCTCTAGGAGGGATTGCCGGAGCCGTACTTTTTGCTTTCGGTCTTATAACCGTGGTGTGCTACAAGCTCAAACTTTACACGGGAACTGCCGGCTTTATTGTAAAAGGAGAGGCAGGCAAGTTGCTGATAATCCTTTTGGGCAATATTGTAGGATGCCTTATGGTGGCGTTGCTGGCCAGAGTCTCGCCGATGGACCTTCAGGGCGCAGCGCAGAAGATACTGGCGGGCCGTTTGTCCATCGGTCCGGTACGGGCAGGCCTTCTGGCCATCGGGTGCGGATTCCTGATGACTACCGCCGTTACTTTTGCCCGTCGCGGTCAGTGGCTTCCATTGCTCTTTGCTGTACCTATGTTCATACTGTGCGGATTCCCGCACTGCATAGCCGATGCGTTCTACTATCTTACAGTACCGTTCTCATTCATCATGGAAAATATCTGGAGCGTTCTGCTGCTTTATGTCTGTCTGGTTATAGGCAACTTTATCGGCTGCAACCTGTACCGGCTTATCATGTTCGGTGAGGAAAAAGTGTAATTGATTAACTAACTAACCTTTTTACTATATGAAGACCAAATCTTTTGTTGCTATTACTGTTGCGGCATTGTCTCTGCTTATGGCAGGTTGCAAGGAGCATAAGGCTCCCATCAAAGTGTGTATATTCCCGGGTGATTATCCGGATCCCACCATCCTGCGTGACGGCAGTGACTACTACATGACCCATTCCAACTTTACCTATTATCCCGGACTGCTTATCTGGCACTCCACCGATCTGCTTCACTGGGAGCCTATAGCACGTGCGGTGCAGGGCCATGACTATTCAATCTATGCTCCGGACCTGTGCAAGGTAAACGGCAAGTACTACATCTATTATCCCACCAGCAGCGGCGAGAATTTTGTGGTTACAGCCGATAAGATGGAGGGCCCGTGGAGCGACCCCATAAAACTGCGCGTAAGCGGCATAGATCCCGGTCATGCAATTGATGACCAGGGTAACCGCTACCTTTACACCAACGACGGTCATGTGGCACCGCTGTCGGCCGACGGACTCTCCATCACAGGTCGCAACCAAAAAGTCTATGACCCCTGGCAGTACCCCGAGGAGTGGGAGACCGAGGGTATGTGGCTTGAATCGCCCAAGATACTCAAGCGCGGTGATTGGTATTATCTGGTAAGCGCCGAAGGCGGTACAGCCGGTCCCGCCACCAGCCACATGTGCGTAGTGGCACGCAGCAAGTCTGTTACAGGTCCCTGGGAGAACAGCCCATACAACCCGCTGGTACACACCTATACTATTGATGAGGAGTGGTGGTCAAAAGGTCACGGAACCCTGATTGATGACCCGGAAGGCAACTGGTACATAGTTTATCATGCATATCGCAACGGATTCCACACCCTGGGCCGAAGCACAATAATTGAGAGCGTCAACTGGACCAAGGACGGCTGGCCCGTACTGGCCCAGAAAGACGGCGCCAAATGGGAGAACGGCGGCCTGCAGGACTATGACTACCTGCGCCACTACGAGAATCCTCTCATGTGGGCCAAGTGGGAGCCCGGCTTTGATAACGGCACTCTGATGACTACCACCGCCGTTGATACCAAGTATGAGATTACCGCTAAGTTCAATATCAAGGAGGGTGGCCGTGCAGGACTCTATCTGTTCTATGACGAGCAGGCCTATTTAGGCGTTCAGGGCACAGATTCAAAAATGGCTATTACAGACATTGCATTGGTGCAGCCCCAAATGAACGTAAAATGTCCGGTGAACGCTGGCTCACAGTTCTATGTTCGCATACGCAATGACCGCAACAAAGTAACAGCTTGGCGTAGCACAGACGGCAACAACTGGACAGAAGTCTGCAAGGACATTGACGTATCAACCTACCACCACAACGTCTACAAAGGCTTCTTTGCCCTCCGTCCCGCCTACTTCCTGGACGGCGCCGCCACCCTTGAATCATTCGATTACAAACCGCTGTAGCACACAGGGGCACAAAGGGGACGGTTCTTGGCTTGTCCAAGAACCGTCCCCTTTGTGCCCCTCCAGCTTAAGAAAGTATGAGAATTTTTTATTTTGTTTCCAAAAATCACTATATTTGCAGAGTTTTAGAAACAAAACGCACATAATGGACTTTCTGACATTCAAGGAGCGGATGTATCCGATGGGGTGTTTCAACATCAATCAGGTGCTGTTATGGGAGAAGGATTTTGACCGTAACAACCTGACGCGATGGTGTAGTAGAGGGTTGCTGGTTAAGTTGAGGAATCAGCATTATGCTTTTCCCGAGTATCGGAAGGAACCGGATTTTTCACGCTATGTAGCAAATCGCATTTATGCGCCTTCATATATCAGTTTGCATAGTGCCTTGTCGTTTTATGGAATGATTCCTGAAGAGGTGATTCAACTTACTAGTGTGACTACTCTTAAAACCGCCCGGTTTGAGAATGCCTTTGGCACTTTCCACTATCAAAACGTTAAGACACCGCTCTATTTCGGTTATGAAATAAAGACGATGCAAAATGGGCGTGGCCTGCTATTTGCCACACCCGAAAAGGCTCTACTTGATTTGCTCTACCTGAATCCCTATTATAGAACTGAGCAGGATATGGAGGATTTGCGTCTGGATGAGGATTATATGCAGAATGAACTTAATAAAGAACGTTTGATGAGCTTCCTGGCAAGATTTGAGAGCAAGACACTGGAACAGAAATTAAGACGCTTAATGAAGGTTTACGAACTATGATAGACATTGAATACATACGCAGTTTTTTTCCGCCTGCAATAGCCCGCGAGAGCCGTTTTGACCGATATATGCTCAAGGAGTATTTGCAGCTGATGATACTTGATTATATTGCGACTACGCCTTATATTGGCAAGATATCATTTATAGGAGGAACAAACCTACGGCTAATACAAGGAATTGACCGTTTTTCGGAGGATCTGGATTTTGATTGCAAGGAAATGAGCGCCGAAGAGTTTGTTGCTATGACAGACGGTGTGGTGAGATTTTTGCAGCAGAACAACATTGATGTTGAAACCCGGGATAAGGATAATCCAAGACTGACGGCATTCAGACGCAATCTTTATTTCCCTGAGATGCTGTTTAACTTAGGGCTGACGGGTCACAAGGAAGAAAGGTTTTTGGTAAAGATAGAGGCACAGGACCAAGGTGTTCTTTATGAGCCGGAAGTTGCCAACATCAACAGGATGGGCTTTTTCTTTGGTGTTCAGGTGCCGCCGATAGATGTGCTTTGTGCCATGAAGTTTGCAGCAATCTTGGCAAGGGCCAAGGGACGCGATTTTTATGATGTTATTTTCCTGCTGTCAAAGACTAAACCAAACATGGACTTTCTTTATGCTAAAACCGGCATATCATCCATAGAAGGGCTAAAATCTGCAGTTGCAGAACGGCTGCATGATATTGGCCTGAACCAGAAGAAGCGCGACTTCTCTCATTTGGTCTTTAATGAGCAGCATGCAGAGAGAATCTTACAGTTTCCTGCTGTTGTGGCTGATTTGCTTTGACTATTCAATCAGCTCAAAGTGCTGGAAGTCTTTGGTTGATTTCCAGTTGCCGCCCCATTCAAATCCGGCTTGGGTAAAGAGGCGGTAACAGAGGTCGTCGTGGTCTATTTTGTAGGGGAAGGTCTTGGTGCGGTCACAGTACTGTGCTGCTGTGGCGGGTTGAATTAAGCGTGTGCCGTCAGCGCGATCCTTGTAATAGGGATTATACAGGGGATTGATGTCAATAGCCAGACCGCGGGCGTGCTTTGAGAGTTTGGTGCTGCCTGAAACGGCGCGATAGCAGAAACACGATGAGTTGTTGTCACGCATCTGAGTCTCGTCATCAGCGTCATAGACATCGGGCAGGAGCATGCGCTGGATAGGGTAGCGGGCATCAAACAGCTGGTGCAGTATGCTGACCACACGATCAGCAATTATGGCATTGCAAATCATTTCACCCACATGAATCTGCTCATCATAGTCCCAATGCAGTGCGCGTATGTGGCGCAAGTCACTGCGGCCGATATAAGGGTTATCCTTATAACTCTTGCCTTGCATGCGCTGCCACACGCCATCAGGAATGGGCTCTGCCGCAAAACACTTGTCAATGCCGCCAAAAGCCTCAACCACATCGGCCGATACAGTCTTTCCCGCCTGCCACTCTTGCAGAACGGTAGTATCAATGCTGTTCTGATTGCTGCGGGATGCACAATATATAGTTGTGAATGCACCACAGGCCAGCGTGACGGAAAGCACCAGTTTGATACTCTTTTTCATTTATTCATTCAATCCATGGGATAGACCACGCCCCACTGTTTGCGTAGTCTGTCCATTATCTTCATAATGTCAAGGGTTTCCTGATGCGGCATATAGGGCGATTCAAGCCAGCCGTTCTGAAGAGCCTGCTTACAGGCAAGGACCTGATATTCATAACCTGTGATCTGGTCTGCTGGTTTGTCAAAGTGTGCAACAGGCTTGTAATCGTTGTAGACGGTAATGCTCTGAGGGCAATTGATGTTATCCACAAGCAAATAACCTTCAGTGCCGCATATCTGGCCTATTCGGCCGCACAGACAGAGTGCGCTGGATTGGATGTTGGCAATGCGCCCATCACTGTATGACCAGCTGATTGAGTTGTGCATATCCATTCCGGTGCTGCTCTTGATGCAGTTGGAGGTCTCGTTTATGATATCGGCCCCAAAGTACATGCGGCAGAAGTTGATGCTATAGACACCCAGGTCCAAAAGTGCGCCGCCGCAAAGGTCTGGCCTGAGAATGCGCTCCTTGAACTCCATCATATAACAGAGACTGGCGTTGAGCAGGCGGGGAGTACCGATGGCTCCGCTGTCAAGCAGCTCCTTTACCTTGAGTGACAGAGGCATGTATCGGGTCCAGATAGCCTCGGTTATGAATATACCTTTCTTGTGAGCCAGGTTGAGCAGGGCATCGGCCTCACGTGCATTGGCGGTGAAAGCCTTCTCGCAAAGCACAGGTTTGCCTGCATTTATAGCCAGGCTGGCATGCTCAAAATGGTGAGAGTGGGGGGTGGCCACGTAAACCAGGTCCACATCAGGGTCCTCAACCATCTCCTTGTAGGAGCCGTAAGCTTTCTCAAATCCCCAGTGGCGTGCAAACTCCTGAGCGCGGCCCAGGTCACGTGCAGCAATTGCATACTTCATCGACGGGTCCAGTCCGGTAAGGGTCTCACCCATCTTGTCGGCTATCCAGCCGGCTCCGATAATACCTATTTTCATATCCGGTAAGGTTAGTAATTATTGTAGTGCGAATATACAATATAGTACTCAATTTTACATTCAATCTACTCAATCAGTTCAAAGAGATGAGAAAAAATTAAAGATTTAGCTTGCAATTTAAAATATTAGCTATATATTTGCAGCGTTAACTCAACAAAACAGTTATGGCGGAATCAAATAAACGCATCCAGGAGCTTACCAAAGCCGAACTGGAGATAATGCAGGTGATATGGAGTGTGGGGCGTGAATTCGTGGTTCGCGATATTCATGAGCTGCTTCCTGATCCCAAACCTGCATATAGTACGGTATCAACAATAGTACGTATTCTTGATACAAAGGGATTCCTCACTCACAAGACCTATGGCCATAGCAATGTCTATAAGGCGGCTGTGAGTAAGGAGGATTACACAGACTCGTTCATGCATGGTGTGCTGAACTCCTTCTTTGGAGGTTCCATCAGCACCCTTGTGAACTATTTCTCATCGCGTAAATCAATCTCCGTACAGGAGACCGATGAGATCCTTAAGATACTTGACGAAGATAAAAAATAAAAAATGAATGCTATGAGTCCTATCCTTATCTATTATATTGAAACTCTCCTGTGCAGCGGACTATTCCTGTTGCTGTATCATTGGTTTATTGCCCGTAGGGCAGGTTACGATTTCTGCCGCAGGTACCTGATCATCACAATGGTCCTGGCATCGGCAATTCCTATGCTTAATGTACCGCTCTATCCGGCGGTAAACACCGACAGTAAGGTGGCTGTGGTAAGTGAGCCGGAAAAGGTTGAAACAGTTGGGACTGTTGCCGAAACTACATCGGCAGTATCGTCAGAGCCTGTATCAGTCCCTGTTACTGAGGTATCAACCCCGGCGCCGGAGGTATCGGCCTCAGCAGAGATTGCGACGGTGGAGCAGGCTCAGACTACCCCGGTGGCCGAAAGAAGCGTTCAGCAGGTATCTGATTTTTTGCGCCGAAACGCACTCCTTATTATATATCTCACAGGGGTGGCCGTTTCATTGCTGGCTATTGCCGGTGGAGCGGTGTCGGTGGCCAGAATCAGGCGTAAATCACATATCACACAGGCACGGTCATATGATTTGGCCGAGAGTGACGGCGTTGAGACTCCGTTCTCATTCTTGCATACCATCTATATGGGTTACGGATATGATGAAAAGGATCGCTGCCATATACTGAGCCATGAGGCCAGTCATGTACGTCATCATCACTCCATAGAGAAACTGTTCATGTCTTTGATGCGGTCACTGTTCTGGTTCAATCCCCTGATGTGGCTTGCCGAGAAGTGCCTGGAGGATGTACAGGAGTGGCAGGCCGATAAGGATGCCCTGTCGGACGGCTACAGGCTGGATGAATACAGACAGACTGTAGTGAACCAGCTGTTCGGCTACAACCCGGAGATGGTATCGGGGCTTAAAAGCTCATTTACCAAACGCAGACTGTTGAAAATGAAACAGACCGAATACAAAGGCGGTATAGGGCTTCAGGTTTGTGCAACCTCACTTGTTGCGACAGTTCTGTTCCTTGCTTTCGGCTGCGGACGTGCCAAGACGGCAGAGACCCCGGCGGATGCCCCGATAGACTATGAGGACCTCTACAATAATAAAAATTATATCATGACTGCCGATGAGTTCCTGGGCGATTTTTCAGGCACAAGAACCCGTACCGCAAGTTATGTGTTTGAACGTGATGAACAGGGACGCGTAATCAAGGGTGTGGAGATTTATGAGAACAAGGATTATACTATTGCTCCCGTAACAATTGCAGTAAACGGCGTGGAAAGGGCTAAATCACCCAGAGACCGTAAACTCAGATGGATAAACAAGAGTACCGTGATAATTATTGGCGGAAAGAAATCCACACGGGCAGACTTCCTTGCACTCAAGGAGGGGGAATATGAAAAGATATACTATTTCCGTCCCAAAGGTGAAAAGGCGGATGAATGCTCGTTTGTTTATGTCTCCACTGAGCAGCACCAGGTTGCACCAAACGGCTTTCCTGTTATAATTGATAACCCCGGATTTGACGCTCCCGATATCATAGATCCTGTAGGAATGAGTTTCTATGAAGAGATGTTCTTGTATCAGGCCGTAAATTACAGTGTTGCCACTCCTGATGCCAAATTTGTTCTTGACGGGAATTTTGTAAGTTATGATGTGTTCCAGGATTACCTGGTTAATCCTGAGAACAAGATATCTAATCTTCTTGTCTATCGTAATGATGCTGCAAGGAAGTTTTTCGGTGATGATTGCTGGGAGGTGGTTGAATGCAGTAACCGTAAGAACGTGTTTATATGGTTTGACAGGCTGCATGGCGACAAAGTGGTTCCTCAGTTGGGGCGGAACGGAAAGGAGTCCAGTTATGAGGATATCATAGATGCCATTGCCGCTGCAAAGGAATACAACAAGACAATAGGCGGACCTACGCTGGTTGACCTGCATGTTCAGAAAGATGTAACAGACAGCCAGGTTAAGGAACTGATAGATAATTGTATTGATGCTGATGATCCGGATGTGTATCTGTATATGCAGAGGACCAGACATATCGTCTCTGAAGACGGTAACGGAAACAGAACTGTACGCTCAGTCTATGATGATAATACCGATAACCTGATTGAACATGGGTATGTGGATCTGGGCCTGTCGGTAAAATGGGCCACATGTAATGTGGGTGCTTCCCAACCGGAGGATTATGGAGGTTACTATGCCTGGGGTGAGACTGCTACAAAGAGTGATTATGTGTGGAACACATACAGATATCGTAACGGCGTTACCGGTCCATTTACCAAATATAACTCGGAACGGGGCAAGGGGACTGTTGACAAAAAGACTGTCCTTGAACCCGATGACGATGTGGCTCATGTAAGGTGGGGTGGCGACTGGCGCATTCCCACCAAGGAAGAGCTGGAGGAATTGCTTAATAACTGCACATGGACCTGGACCTCTCTGAACGGTGTAAACGGATATCAGGTTACAAGCAACAAATCCGGATATACAGACCGCTCGATATTCCTGCCTGCAGCCGGACGTTATCTGTCCGAAATGAAGAATGAAACAGGAACCAGAGTCTGCATAGCTACCAGTACGCAATATGATGAGAATGCCGACGGCGCTTATATGCTCTATTTCAGCCAGGATGAACGTGAAATAAAGCCTGGCTACAGGGAGTATGGAGTTCCGGTCCGTCCGGTTATGCCCTGACAATAATAGTAAACCGTATAATTATCCGGTATAACATTATTTAATAGAGTGATTGTTGAAAACTTATTCATTCTGATGTGCACGTTTAAGGGAAAAGCAGTACCTTTGCGGCATGTTAAGAAAGAGAGGAAATATTGACTGTTCACCAAAGCATAAACCCACGGGTGGTGATAGTGTTTTCAGTCATTTCATTTCATAAAGGGGGAATTGTTTAAGACGGTTTCCCCTTTTTTCTTTTTTAGGGATAGAGACTAAAACAAACATAAAACAAAATGACAGTATCACTAGTTTTGGCCGACGGCACCTCATTCAAGGGTGAGTCATTCGGATACAATCAGCCCGTAAGCGGCGAGCTTGTATTCAATACCGCAATGGCCGGTTATCCTGAGATCCTGACTGAGCCCGCATCTCGCGGACAGCTCATTGTTATGACCTATCCGGTGATAGGTAACTACGGCATCCAGCCCATGAGTGCCGATGAGAACGGGCTTCCTACCAACGCGGAGAGCGAGCATGCACAGGCGCGCGCCCTGATAGTAAGTGACAAGAGTGATTTCTACAGCCATTGGAACGCTGCCGAATCACTTGAGGAGTGGATGAAGCGTGAAAAGGTGGTAGGCATAGAGGGAGTTGATACCCGTGAGCTTACCAAGCATATCCGCAACCACGGCAGCATGACCGCCAAGATACTGTTTGACGGAAAGCAGAAACCCGCTGAGTATGCATACACCAATATGCTGCCCGAGGTATCGGTCAAAGAGCCTGTTACATACAACGAGGGTGGCGCAAAGACTGTGGTTCTGGTGGACTGCGGCGTCAAGGCTGGCGTGGTACGCTGCCTCATCAATGAGGACCTCAAGGTGGTTCGCGTTCCCTGGAACTATAATTACTCAAAGATCAAGATGGACGGCCTGGTGATATCGGACGGTCCGGGTAACCCCAGTTACTGCAGTGAGGTGGTTACAGCCCTGCAGAAGTTCATGGCTAAGAATGACACCCCGATACTGGGTATAGGTATGGGATGCCTGCTGCTTGGTCTGGCCGGCGGTATGGATACATACAAGCTCAAGTTCGGTCATCACACCCAGAACCAGCCGGTTCAGCTGGTGGGCACCGACCGCTGTTACATAACCACCCAGAACCACAATTACGCTATCCGTGAGGATTCTGTAGTTGGTCAGTGGAAGGTGTATCTCAAGAACCTGAACGACGGATCGGTAGAGGGAATCTACAATACACGCAAGCCCTGGGTGGGCGTGATGTTCCACTCGGAGAGCGATCAGGTAAGCACTGATGCTGAGTTTATATATGATGATTTTGTTTCAAAACTCTAACACCCTAAGGATATGGCATTGAAGAAGTATAAGAAAGTGCTGCTGCTTGGATCGGGCGCACTCAAGATAGGTGAGGCAGGCGAGTTTGATTACTCCGGTTCGCAGGCTCTTAAGGCCCTGAAGGAGGAGGGCATAGAGACCATCCTTATCAACCCCAATATTGCTACGGTTCAGACCAGTGAGGGTGTTGCCGACAGAGTTTATTTCTACCCTGTAACCCCGTTCTTTGTTGAGAAGGTTATTGCCAAGGAGCGTCCCGATGCAATCCTGCTGGCATTCGGTGGTCAGACCGCACTTAACTGCGGTGTGGCACTGGAGCAGAGCGGTGTTCTGGCCAAGTATAAGGTAAAGGTGCTGGGTACCCAGGTTAAGGCCATTATGGATACCGAGGACCGTGACCTCTTTATAAAGCGCCTTGATGAGATAGGCGTACAGACCATCAAGAGTCACGCAGTTGAGACCATGGACGATGCACGCGCAGCTGCACGTGAACTGGGCTACCCGGTTATCATCCGTTCTGCATACGCTTTGGGCGGTCTGGGCTCTGGTTTCTGCGACAATGAGGAGGAACTGAACAAACTTGCCGAGAAGTCATTCTCGTTCTCACCCCAGATTCTTGTTGAGAAGAGCCTCAAGGGCTGGAAGGAGATTGAGTTTGAGTGTGTGAACGACAAGAGCGGCAACTCTATCATAGTCTGCTCAATGGAGAACTTTGACCCGCTGGGCATACATACCGGCGAGAGTATAGTAGTTGCTCCTACACAGACACTTACTCACCACGAGGTGCAGAAGCTGGAGGAACTGACCATCCGCATAGCCCGCCACGTGGGTATAGTAGGTGAGTGCAATATCCAGTTTGCATTCGATCCCCAGAGCGAGGATTACCGCGTTATTGAGGTTAACGCCCGCCTGAGCCGCTCATCGGCCCTGGCATCAAAGGCTACCGGTTATCCTCTGGCTTTCGTTGCCTGCAAGCTGGGTCTGGGCTATAACCTGTATGAGCTTAAGAACTCCATAACCAAGGATACTACCGATTTCTTTGAGCCGTCGGTTGACTATGTAGTCTGCAAGATTCCGCGCTGGGATCTTAGCAAGTTCCACGGCGTGGATCGCGAGATAGGCTCATCTATGAAGTCCGTAGGTGAGGTTATGTCTATCGGTCGCAGCTTTGAGGAGGTTATCCAGAAGGGTATCCGTATGATTGGTCAGGGCATGCACGGATTCGTTGAGAACAAGAGCATCAAGTTTGCCGATCTGGACAAGGCACTCAAGGAGCCTACCGATAAGCGCCTGTTCGCTATAAGTCAGGCATTCAGCGAGGGCTACAGCATTGACCGTATCTATGAACTTACCAAAATCGATAAGTGGTTCTTGAACCGCCTGAAGGGTATTGTTGACCTGTCCAAACAGCTGCATAAGGTTAAGGGCATTGATGCTCTGGGCGAAGACCTGCTGCGCAAGGCCAAGAAGATGGGATTCAGCGATTTCCAGATTGCACGCGCCATAGGTGAGGAGAAGAAACTGGGCACACAGGCTGGTCTTCTGGCTGTACGTAACAAGCGTAAGAGCTTAGGCATTGTTCCTTATGTTAAGCAGATAGATACACTGGGCGGTGAGTATCAGGCCAAGGAGAACTACCTGTATATGACATACAACGGCTGCGCTCACGATATACCGTTCTTTGATGACAAGAAGTCTATCATCGTAATAGGCTCTGGTGCATATCGCATCGGTTCTTCGGTAGAGTTTGACTGGTGCGGCGTTCAGGCTTTGAATACCGTACGTAAGGAGGGCTACCGCAACATCGTGATCAACTGCAACCCTGAGACCGTAAGTACTGACTACGATGTTACAGACCGTCTGTTCTTTGACGAGCTTACGTTTGAGCGCGTTATGGATATAATAGAACTGGAGAATCCCTACGGCGTGATTGTATCAACCGGCGGACAGATTCCCAACAACCTGGCTATGAAGCTTGACGCCATGAACGTGCCTATCCTGGGTACAAGCGCCAAGGACATCGATAATGCCGAAGACCGCGAGAAATTCTCGGCCATGCTTGACCGCATCGGCGTTGACCAGCCGGAATGGAGCGAGCTTACCTCTATGAAGGAGATTGGCAAGTTCATCGACAAGGTTGGATTCCCTGTACTGGTACGTCCATCATACGTGCTCTCGGGTGCTGCCATGAACGTTTGCAGCAACCAGGAGGAGCTGGAGAGATTCCTGCAGCTGGCCGCCGAGGTATCAAAGGAGCATCCGGTTGTAGTAAGCCGCTTCATCGAGAACGCCAAGGAGGTTGAGATGGATGCCGTTGCCAAGGACGGTGAGATAATTGCCTACGCCATCAGCGAGCACATCGAGTTTGCCGGTGTACACTCAGGTGACGCTACCATCCAGTTCCCGCCGCAGAAACTTTACGTTGAGACAGTAAAGCGTATCAAGCGCATCAGTCGTCAGATTGCCAAAGAGCTGCATATAAGCGGACCGTTCAACATCCAGTATCTGGCCCGTGAGAACGACATCAAGGTAATAGAGTGTAACCTGCGCGCTTCACGTTCATTCCCGTTCGTAAGCAAGGTGCTCAAGATCAACCTTATCGAGATAGCAACCAAGATCATGCTTGGAATTCCTGTAGAGGCACCCGAGAAGAGCCTGTTCGACATAGATTATGTTGGTATCAAGGCTTCACAATTCTCGTTCAACCGTCTGCAGAAGGCCGATCCCGTGCTGGGCGTAGATATGGCATCGACCGGTGAGGTAGGCTGCCTGGGTGATGACCAGCGCTACGCCATCCTGGAGTCAATGCTCTCGGTTGGTTACCGCATTCCCAAGAAGAACATACTGCTTTCTACCGGTACTGCTAAGCAGAAGGCTAGTATGCTTGATGCTGCCAAGATGTTGAGCAGCAACGGATTCAATATCTATGCTACAGGAGGAACCTCCAAGTACCTTGAGGAGAACGGTGTGCCGAATACACGCGTATATTGGCCCAGCGAGGAGGGACAGCAGCCGCAGGCTCTTGATATGCTGCACAACAAGCAGATTGACATGGTAGTGAACATACCTAAGGATCTGACTCAGCATGAGCTCACCAACGGTTACAAGATCCGTCGTGCAGCCATTGACCTGAACATCCCGCTGATTACCAACGCCCGTTTGGCCAGCTCGTTCATCAATGCGTTCTGCACCGTTAACATAGATGATATACCAATCAAGAGTTGGGACAGCTTCAAATGATACAATTGGGGACAGACCCCTTTTGTATTATTTTGTAAAAATAGCCTCTAGACTATACTCTGGAGGCTATTTACATTTTTGAACTGACTTTGATTTTGGTGGAAAATAGTACAAAAGGGGTCTGTCCCCAATTGTATCATTTGTGCCACTTGAGGATGACGCCGGATTGGGCAGGGACGGTCACTCGGATGGGAGTGTCAGGATGGATGTTGGCCTTGAAGGTTTGGCCGGATAGGAGTTCCTTGACTGTGACTCCGTCCTTTTCCTTAAGCTCCATGTAGTCAAATGCGTGCTGCGGGATATTGACGGCAGTGTAGAGCGGCTGGTCTGTGAAGTTTGTCACAACCAGTATTACGTCCTTGCCGTCGGAGCGCAGGAATGCGTACTGTCGGTGCGGGTTGAAATCCGATGACTGCGGATTAACGTACATCAGGTCAAAGAACTTGCCGTTACGTATTGCATTCTCCTTATTGCAGATACCCAGCAGAGTGGAGTAGAAGTGCCTTAACTCACGCTCATCGGCTGTCAGACGTTCATCATTCCATTTCCCGTCATTGTACAGGCGGGTCAGGGTATCTGGAGCCCAGTAGTCAAATATTGTGGTGCGTCCGTCCAGCCCGCTGAATCCCTCATGGTCCATACCTGGCTCGGCAACCTCCTGACCTGCATAAACCATTACGGGACAACTGTCCATAAGTGCCGAAACAATCATGGCCGGACGTCCTTTTGGGCCGTTTCCACCGAAGAATCGGGATGCCAGTCGCTGCTCATCATGGTTTTCCATGAAGTGCAGCATATGTGGACCGTTCTGGCCGTTCTGCTGCCAGCAACGGGTAATGGCTGTAGCCGATTCGCGTGACTCTGTAATGGCACGTAGAGTGTCATAAAGTCCTACCTTATCATATATATAGTCGAATCCGCCCCAATCTACATATGAATCGTATGATCCGGGGTTATAAATCTCGGCTATGAACTGAATTGCAGGATACGACTGCTTAACCTGTCTTATAGCCCAATGCCAGAAATCCACAGGTACCATCTCGGCCATATCGCAACGGAATGCATCCACACCTTTCGATGCCCAATACAGAAGGATGTGCAGCATCTTGTGCCAAGTGTCCGGCACAGGTTCAAAGCAGTGGCGGCCTCCACCCGTGTAATCAACTCCGTAATTGAGTTTTACGGTCTCGTACCAATCTGAATATGAAGGCGTTGCGGTGAATTGGTCATTACCTGTGGCACGTGCCGGGAACTCCTTGTAATCACCCCAGTCAACTTCTCCGCCAAGTGCCTGTCCGGGCATGTAATAGAAGTTGTTTTGCGGCGAGAAATGCATGCTCACATCATCATCCTGCCCCAGGTCTTTCACTCCTCTGGGCTTTTTGACTGAATGATACTGGCGGGCCACATGGTTGGGTACGAAATCCATGATGAATTTCATACCGGCGGCATGGACGCGATCCACCAGAGCCTGGAACTCTGTCATTCGGTCCGGAACAGACACTGCCAGGTCCGGATCTATGTCATAATAGTCACGGATAGCGTAGGGCGAACCTGCACAACCTTTTACGGTCTTGGGGTGTGATTCCGGAATCCTGAACTTCCTGTAGCTGGTGCAGGATGCGTGGGCTATCAGTCCGGTGAACCAGATATGAGTAACTCCCATCGCCTTGATGTTATCAAGTACGGTGGGAGTGAAACTGTTCAGTTTGCCTGAGCCGTTGGTGCTGATGTCACCGCCAGTTACGTTCTTGCCGCCGCTGTTGCAGCAGACTCTGGTGAAAACCTGGTAGATGACGGCTTTTTCCATTTAGCCTCTGATTCTTTTGATGAGACCAGTCAGAACGGCACCTGGACCACACTCTGTGAACTCCTCGGCTCCATCGGCAATCATGTTGAGAACGCTCTGAGTCCAGCGTACCGGTGAGTTGAGCTGGGTTACCAGATTTGCCTTGATTTCATCGGGGTTTACGTGCGGCCTGGCATCGACGTTCTGGTAGATGGGGCAGACGGGTGTATTGAACTGTGTCTCGCTTATGGCCTGTGCAAGCTCCTCCTTGGCGGGAGTCATGAGGGGTGAGTGGAAAGCACCGCCTACTACGAGCGGCAGGGCACGCTTTGCGCCGGCCTCTGTCATGAGCGGGCAGGCGGCGGCGATAGCCTCCTTGGAGCCTGAGATGACAACCTGTCCGGGGCTGTTGTAGTTGGCGGGAACAACCACCATGCCTTTGGCATTCAGGTCGGCGCAGATGGCTTCAATCTTATCATCGGCCAGACCAATGATTGCGGCCATCGTGCCGGGAACCTTCTCACAGCACTTTTGCATGGCACCGGCACGTTTGGCAACCAGTTTGAGGCCGCTCTCAAATGATAGGGCGCCACATGCTACCAGGGCCGAAAACTCACCCAGGGAGTGCCCTGCCACCATATCGGGCTTGAAATCAGCACCGTGCGACTTGGCTACTGCCACTGAATGGATGAATACTGCAGGCTGTGTAATATCTGTACGGCGCAGGTCTTCATCACTGCCGCTGAACATTATGTCTGAAATCTTGAATCCAAGGATGGAATCGGCCTCTGCAAACAACTCTTTTGCCCAGTCAAACTGGTCATACAGGTCTTTACCCATGCCCGAAAACTGGGCACCCTGTCCGGGAAATACGTATGCTTTCATATCTGAAATATTTAGTATGTTCTGTATAATTTGGTTATCTTTGCTGGCCCTTCGGATATTGAAGGATGCGCACTTTTTAATAACTTGTGCAAAAGTAGTCATCATACTCAATGCAACAGGAAGCATGACTTACTTTTTTTTTTATCTCTACACAATTATTGTTTTTTGTGCGCGTTATTATAATAAAATAGGCCGTATGCTTAAATATAACATACAAAACTACACTCAGAACAGGTATATGGAACACTCTGATGCGATGGGAAGTTTCCAGCTTTCATTAAAAAGACTGTTTGATATAGTGTTTTCCCTGATAGGTCTGGTAGTTTGCTCACCGTTGATGTTGCTTTTCTCAATAATCCTGCTGTTCAGTAACGGACCAGTCATATTCAAGCAGGAAAGAGTTGGATACAAAGGCGTTCCGTTTATTATATACAAGTTCCGTACCATGCGTACCGATGCCGAGGAAAACGGAATTCCCCGTCTTGAAAATGAAAGGAACAAATATCTGACAACATTCGGCAGTTTCCTGCGTTCACATCATCTGGATGAGTTGCCACAGCTTTGGAACGTACTCAAGGGCGATATGTCGTTTGTGGGCCCCCGTCCTGAACGTCAGTATTTCATAGATCAGATTAACCGTGAGACCGATGACTATCGATACATCTATATGATGCGTCCCGGTATCACATCTTACGCTACAATCCATAACGGCTATACGGATACGATGGAAAAAATGCTCAAGCGTCTTGAGTACGACCTGGATTATCTGGATAACCGTAATGTCTTTACAGACCTGGGAATCATCATAAAGACGTTCTTCTCAGTGTGCAGTGGAAAGAAGTTCTGATACCCTTTTCAGAACATTCGGCTTTCAGAGATCTGATTTACAACATATCATTAGCTAACCGGTTATTTTTATAAAGCATATCAAAAACTAAAACTGATGAGACGCAGATTCGTTATCATTGTGTGCCTTAATCTCTTATCTGCCATGGTATGGGCACAGTCAAGCATGACAGATAACCAGATAATGGATTATGTCATTGAACAGAACGCGAAAGGTGTATCACGCCAACAGATAGTGACCCAACTCATGCAGCGTGGTGTTACAATTGATCAGCTACAGCGTATCCGTGACAAATACCAGAAACAGATGAATAACGGCATGTTAGGCGCACAGGATATAACAGCCGGTTCACAGGCCGTCAAGAACCGCTTAAGGGAGTCGAACGGTGAAATACGTGAACAGCAGGTTGCGCGTGACCGTGCCAGTGCCTCCCAGTTCAGGGTAAAGGATACAAAACCTGCCAATCAGATTCAACGTCATACATATGACTATGATGACCCTGAATACATGAAGATGGATGAGGCTATAGATTTCATGATGCCGGATTCGCTCAAATACTTTTTTTATGAAGTGGAGAAAAAGTCCAAGATATTCGGTCATGACCTGTTCAATAACAAGAACCTTACCTTTGAGAGTTCCATGAACCTGGCTACTCCGCAGAATTATGTGCTTGGTGCGGGCGATGCCGTTAATATTGATATCTGGGGTGCATCCCAGGATAGTTTTACCGAGACAATATCTCCGGATGGAACTATTACCATTGACGGTATCGGTGTTCTGCAGTTAGGTGGCCTTTCTGTTTCTCAGGCCAAGGAAAAGGTTATACGCATCCTGGGATCACGTTATCAGGAGTCCGAGATTGACCTGACGCTGGGCCAGACCCGTTCCATAACAATCAGCATCATAGGTGAGGTCAATGTTCCCGGTACTTATACGATGTCGGCCTTTGCTACTGTATACAACGCCCTTTACATGGCTGGCGGTCCAAATGATATAGGTACATTGCGTAATGTAAGGTTATACAGGGACGGAAAACTGCAGTCAACTGTTGATGTCTATGAGTTCCTTCTCAACGGAAAGTTGTCGGGCGATGTCCGTCTGCAGGATAATGACGTGATTTCAGTAGGGCCTTATGATGCGTTGGTTAACATCACAGGTAAGGTAAAACGTCCTATGTTCTATGAGATGAAGACCGATGAGGGCCTTGATGCGCTTCTGGATTATGCCGGCGGTTTCAGCGGTGATGCATACACCAAAACTGTACGTATCAACCGTAAGTCGGGAGAATTTTATTCAGTGTTTAATGTTGCAGAGGCTGATTTCAGCTCATTCCATATGATGGATCAGGATTCGGTAAGCATAGATTCCACACTGAACCGTTACCAAAATATGGTTGAACTGAAGGGTGCAGTATTCCGTCCGGGCATGTATCAGGTCGGAGACGGTATCAATACCGTAAAGGACCTGATTGTGGCTGCCGACGGCCTTACAGAGGGGGCTATAGCTCAGCATGCGGTGATGCACAGGATGAAGGTCGACCGCACCCTAGAGATGATTAGCGTTGATGTTCGCGGTATTCTGGAGGGAACAGTTCCCGATATCGAACTGCGCAATGAGGATGTTTTGTATGTGGCGGACCAGAAAAGGCGTGATGATCAGAAAACTGTCAGCATACATGGTGAGGTTATATATCCGGGTGTTTATGTGTACGCTGAGAATGAGACCGTAGAGGATCTTATTATGCAGGCAGGAGGTTTAACCGAGGCAGCATCTCTGGCCAAGGTGGATGTTGCACGCCGTATTATAGATCCCAGTGCAACAGAGTCTTCGGACAATATCGCACAGACATACAGTTTCAGTATCGATCCTGAATTCAAGATAAGTGACCAGCCGGACTTTACGCTGAATCCCTATGATGAGGTTTATGTACGTCGTAGCCCCAATTATGTTGAGCAGCAGAATGTGAAGATTGAAGGTGAGGTCCATTTTGCCGGTATCTATACCTTGTCAAGCAAGGGCCAGCATCTGAGTGATATCATATCACAGGCGGGCGGACTGACCGAACGTGCATATGCCAAGGGAACCAAACTGCTGCGTCAGATGACACAGGATGAGCGTGATATGCTTGAGATTATGTTGCGTACTGCACAACGTAACTCCGGCAATGACTCAATTGATGTACGTAAACTGATGACCAATACAAGCTATCCTGTCGGTATTGAGTTAGACAAGGCCTTAAAGAATCCCGGCGGTGACGATGACCCGATACTGCGTGAAGGAGACCGTATCGTGGTGCCCCATTTTGACGGATCGGTAAAGATAAACGGTGAGGTCCTTTATCCCAACACCGTTTATTATAAGGAGGGTAAGAAAACCAAGTATTACATCAATCAGGCTGGTGGAGTCACATCAACAGGAAAGAAATCAAAGGCCATTATCATCTATATGAACGGTATGGTAGCCAAGGCAGACCGTAAGCATAAGCCTATGCCTGGCTGTCAGATTGTAGTTCCTACAAAGTCACGCCATGGCTCCCTGTCGGTTCCTGAGATTCTTAGTATCGGTTCAAGCACCGCTTCAATTGCGGCAATGATTGCAACAATAGTCAATTTGTCCAAATAAGTGATGATTATGGAAACGAAAGCGTCACATAAGATAAGCGTAGATATAGTCAGATTTTTCCGGATTGCCGTTTCAGACATCCGGAAAATGATACTTTATTGCTTTATTGGCGGAGTGATCAGCATTATTGTGGCATTCAGTATTCCCAGAATATACAAGTCAAGGACTGTTCTTGCGCCGGAGGAGTCTTCATCGGGCTTTTCGGGAAACATATCATCATTGGCAAGTATGGTAGGCATGAATCTGAAAATAGGTACCAGCGGTGATGCAATTTATCCCGAAATCTATCCGGATGCAATAGAATCTACAGAATTCCTGGTCGGTCTTTTTGGGGTTAAGGTGACATCCAAAGACAGCACCATCGTGGATATGCCGTACAGTGATTACCTTAAGGATCACCAGAAGATAGCATGGTGGGATTATCCTATGCATCTGCTAAGCAAGCAACTAAACAAGATCAAGAGCAGGAAGGAAGGTAATAGCGGAAACACTCAGGAGATTAATCCTTTCTGTCTGACAAGGTCTCAATATGAACTGACAAAGGCTATCAGCAGAAACATTGAGTGTAAAGTTGACAAGAAAACCAGTGTAATCGAGATAGAGTTTACCGCCCAGGATCCTTATGTCGCCTGGACTATGGCCAATGCAGTCACTACACAGCTTCAGGCTTTCATAACCAGTTACCGCACCAATAAAGCCAAGAACGATGAGGCTTACATGCAGAAACTTTTTAAGGAAGCTGAGGATGAATACACAGAAGCAAGGCTTAAATATGCCTCTTTTTGTGAATCCAACACGAACGTTGTGTTAAAGTCGGTTGAGTCAAAGATGAAGGAGCTTGAGAATGATATGGACCTTAAACTCAACATCTATACACAGATGGCCGAACAGCTTCAGCTGGCCAGGTCCAAGGTTCAGGAACGGACGCCGGCATTCACTGCCCTTCAGAAAGCCTCCGCTCCTGTCAAACATGCCAATACTCCCAAACTCTATATACTGATTCTCTTTGTTTTCCTGTCTGTCCTTACCAGACTTACGGTACTTTTCTGCAAGAATTACAAGGAAATCATTATATTCAATGAGTAGAATCCGGAATAAGCATTTTTTGATATACGCCGCCGTGATGGTTGCTTCGGCTCTGTCAGGATGGCTGATATCATACGCTTTCCCCGACGAATATGCTGCTCAGGTCAAGATATCTGATGAATACAAGACCACAGACCTGGCCATAGGTCTCAATACACTAAACGTCATGATGCGTGACCTGAACGTTGATGCAGGAAATCAGGGCACGGATGACATAGAGATCTACTCAAAAATAATTGACTCCCATGACTTTCTGGAACAGATTGGGAGAATCTCATTACCAGATAGCTGCCAGACCTATTCTGAATACCTTGAAACCAACTACAGACATCGGAAAGACATAATAAAGCTGATAGATAAGAATATAAATTACAATATCAGCGCATATGACCATACACTTGAACTGCAGGTTAAAGACAAGAATCCTGAGATATCAGCATATATCCTTGACAGGACCTTGTCATTACTCAAACAGGTAATAGAAAGCAAGCGCATCAATCGTGCCCTGGCAGCAAAGGAGAACGCTGTAAACAAGTGTAATGATGCGTATATGAGTTATCTGGAATCAAAGGAAAAATGGTACAGTTATGCTGATTCACATTCCAGCCCTTCATCCAATTACACCGTTAACAGGCTTAATGAACTGGAACAGGATTATAAGGTCAAATACGATATCTATGAAAAAGCCAGGGAAGATTCCGTTAGGGCAGACTATCTGGTTGAAAAGGAGAATACCTCATTCGCCGTTGTCAAGGTATTCAATATATCTCATAAGAGAATAGCGCCATTCCGTTTGGCATATGCTTTTGCGGCATTACTTCTCTCATTCGGTTTCTGCTTCTGGCATTCCGGTATCAGGCGCCGAAAAGAGATGGGTTTGTCCGTACGGTTCGGTTTCGGGGACTGGTTCTCTCCATGGACAATAACCGTCGTTATCTGGGCGGTGATACTGGGATTATACTATATACTTGATACCAATCTGTATCCTATCACAGGACAGTTCTATTATTGCCTCATAATATGGCTGCCCATATTTGTATTGAGTTCATTATTCACGTATAATTCCTTGACAGTAAAGGATCCGGGAAGCACTGAAACGTTTTCATTCCATTTTAACAGGAAAGTATTCAATGCGTTTTTTGTCCTTTCACTGATAATAACCCCTCTATATGTCAAGAGCGTACTCGATGTGGTTCTGATGTTCGGTACTGACGACATAATGAACAATGTCCGTACACTGGCCGTTTATGGAGACGGACAAGGAATTCTGAACTATTCAATAGTGATAAACCAGACTTTGCTGGTAGTGGCACTTTGGGCTCATCCAAGAATTCCGATGTGGAAGGTAATAACACTTGTCATTGCCTGTCTGATGAATTCTCTTGCAATCATGGAGAAGGGAACAATGTTCTTTGTTTTTGTCAGTATTGTTTTTGTCCTTTTTGAAAAGAGGGTGATTCACCTCAGGTCCATATTGATATTCAGTGTCATACTGATAGTTTTATTCTATCTGTTCAATCTGGGCAGAGCCGAGAAGGGCAGTCAGTATAAGGAGGAGGAGACTCTTCTGGACTTCATCGTTATGTACGCTCTCTCGCCGCCTGTAGCTTTCTGTCAGTTGGTTCAGGATGTAACTCCCCAATTCGGACCAAACACTTTCAATAATATTTATATATTCATATCCCGTTTCGGAATAAGTGATATAGTTGTGAAACAGAAACTTCAGGCATTCGCCTGGGTTCCTATCCCCACTAACGTATATACGGTATTCCAACCTTTTTTTGTTGATTTCGGGTATCGGGGCGTGGCTTTCTTTGCCTGGCTCTATGGCTGTGCCAGCGGATTGCTTTACCGGCTTTACCGGAACAGGAACTCCATAGGGTGCGCACTTTATACGTATATGGTCTATGCTTTGGTATTGCAGTTCTATCAGGATAACCTGTTATACAGTCTTGTGTTTGTGATACAGTTTATATTTTTTATTGTTCTGTTTACCCAGAACAAGGTCAAACTCTCTTTCAATTTACCTGTGCGATGACTGATGAATGTGGCACAGACAACAGTCATTCAGTTCAGAACCACAAAAGACCGGTGTATTAAGATGGCATGATAAAGATGGATTCAACAGACGGCAAAAGGAGATCTTCACTGTTACAGAAGAATATTCTGGCATCATTCCTGATCAAGGGATGGTCTGCCGTTATTGTATTTCTTCTGACGCCGGTCACCCTTAAGTGCCTTGGCGATTACACCAACGGGGTGTGGCTTACCATAAGCAGTGTCATGCTATGGATAGATAACCTGGATATAGGTCTTGGCAACGGCCTGCGTAACAGACTGGCCATTTATATGGCTCATGACGACAGGGAGCATGCCCGATCGCTCATATCATCGACATTTGCCATGCTCACCTATATCATTATACCGGCCATGCTCATATTGATAGCATTGGTCTGGATATGCAACACCTACAGTCTGTTCAATGTGGACAGTGATATTATCAATAACCTTGACACAGTTTTAACCGTAACTGTTATCATGGTTTGCAGTACATTCATATTCAAGCTGACAGGTAATTTCTATATGGGTATGCAGTTGCCGGCAGTAAGCAATATGCTTGTAGCTGCCGGACAGACGCTGGCCTACATCGGCACCTTGATACTGTATCGGAGCGGCAGCCATTCACTGATGCATATAGCCCTGGTCAACACCGTTGCGCCGTTGATAACCTATCTTATTGCGTATCCTGTGACATTCTGTTTCAAGTATCCCGAACTAAGGCCGTCAGTTAAGCTGGTGAACATAAAAGAGGCGAAAGAGGTCATGTCTGTGGGAGTGCAGTTTTTTGCCATACAGATATCAAGCGTTGTGCTTTTCATGACATCGAATCTGCTTATATCTAAGTTGTTCGATCCTTCTATGGTAACCCCGTACGGGATAGCGTACCGATATTTCAGTATTCTGCTGGTGGCTTTCACCGTAATATGTATGCCGTTCTGGAATGCAACCACCGATGCCTATGAACGTAACGACATGGAGTGGATACGCCGTGCCACAAGGAAACTTCGTATACTGACTATAGCTATTTTCATAGGTATGATTGTCATGATTGCGGTATCCCCGTTTGTCTATTCAATATGGATCGGTCCGGATGTGAATGTTGACATACGTTTGAGCATAGGTATGGCTGTATATATCTTTATACTTATTTACAGTATGCGCTACAGTTATTTCATCAACGGCATAGGCAAGCTCAGGATTCAGCTTGTTTTTACCGTTTCGGCCGCAGTGGTGTTCATACCGGCGGCCTATGCGGCAGTAAGGTGGTCACATGACCTGATCTGGTTCATAGCTGTGATGTGCCTGGTCAACCTGCCGGGTATGATAGCCAACAGGATTCAGTTTTACAGACTCATTAACGGAAAGGCTAAGGGTATATGGAACAAATAGTTATGGCATACCCGTCACTCATTGGCAAGTTTCAATAACAAAAGACAGATGGACGTATCCGTAATCATAGTAAACTACAATACACTACATGTCTTGCTTCCGTGTCTGGACAGCATCATGGAACATACCGGCGGCATCTCATTTGAGATTATCGTTGTTGACAACGGCTCAACCGACGGGTCGGCAGAGACTTTGTCAAAAGATGAAAGGATACGCTTTGTTCAGGCCGGCTCGAACCTGGGATTCGGAAAGGCAAATAACCTGGGACTGACGTTGGCCCGGGGAGAGTATATATTCTTTCTGAATTCGGATACACTGCTCGGAAATAATGCCATAGGGATTATGCTTGGTTTTGCCCGTCAGTATAAGGGAAGGCTGGGCGCGTTGGGATGTATTCTGCAGGACCGGCAGGGGGAAAGGATACACTCATACGGAAAATTCCCGCGCATGAGAGATGACTTCAGGAAATATATTCTGACACCTATACAGAAAGGACTTCATATGTATCACCAGCCCGCAACCGCTTATCCTGACAAATGGATGAAAGTGGACTATGTTACAGGGGCTGACCTGTTTGTGAGCCGTAAGGTGTTGGATGAGTGCGGAGCTTTCAATCCTGCATTCTTTATGTATTATGAGGAGTCAGAGATGGAACTCAGATTCTGCCGCAAGGGTTATGACAATGTACTTATGGATGGTCCTGCAATCATTCATCTTGAGGGTGAGGGAGGCAAGGACGGTTGTTCTTCAAGATTCCTGAGAGACAATATCAGGCAACAGAAGAGTGAATATATCTACTATAAGCTTACGGAACCGCGGATAAAGTATTATATTTATCGGATAATACACCCGATATTGAGACAGACGGTATGGTTCAATCCCAACATCTCAATGGGTGACAAGTGGAAGTTGGTAAAACAACTGTTTGTATCAATCAAACTATAAATGGTATGAATATCCTTGCGGACGGTCGGATCTGGTCACTTTACTCAGCCGGTGTCGGTACTTTCTTTACGAGTGCCATATTGGAGTGGGCTCATCAAAGTGCTGATGACACCTTCTACATAATTGTTCCGAAAGGCATTGATGACAGATACGAGCTCTCTGACATGCCTCCAAACATAAAACTGTTGGATTATACCGGCCGTTTTCCCGCCTTCCTTCCGAATATCATCACTCTGCAACTGATTGTGCCGAGACTTTGCCGCAAGTTGCGCATAGACATGTACTATTCGCCGGTTCCGAATCTGCCGCTCATGATTCCTTCAAGGGTTAAGACTCTTGTTACGGTTCACGATGTGGTCAATATCGAGATGCCTCATACCATGTCATGGACCAACAGGCTGGCAACTGCTTTTTCATTCGGACGGTCAGTGCGCAGAGCCTCCTACCTATGGACCAATTCCGAGTATACCCGTTCAAAGGTTGAGGAGTACTTTCCAAAACGCAGGGCCGGGAATATAATTGTGGGTGATGCCTTGGACCGTAAGGTCTTCTATCCCAGGGCCATTACTGATGATGCTGTCAGGAATTTGAAAAAAAGATATGGTATTACGGGAAAATTCATCCTGTTCGTCGGATCACTGGAGCCCCGCAAGAACCTTCAGTTCCTGCTCAGTATCATAGGGGACTTATACCGTGAAAATGGGATACAACTGGTGGTTGTAGGTGCCAAGAGATGGAAAGAGTCAAATCTTAGAGCTGTCATTGAGGATCCCGGCTTTCCAAGGGAGAGTACTGTTTTATGCGGGTATCTAAGTAATGAAGAGCTGGCTACTCTCTACAGTATGGCGGACTGTTATGTTTCGGCATCTTTTATGGAAGGATTCGGAATGCCGCAGCTGGAGGCTTTGATGTGTGGCTGTCCGGTTGTTACTGCTGACAATACAGCCATGACCGAGGTGGCAATGTCAAAGGATGCAGCTTTCCTGGTTGACGGATATGATCCCGAGATATGGAAACATACAATATTGCAGGTCGTAAATAACAAGCCAAAAGTCAGTCCCGGCCAACTGGACCAATATGACTGGAGTCTTATAATAAGCAGATTGCGAGCTCACATATGTGACACGAATAGTATGTTATATATCAACGGAAGGTTTCTTACCCAGCCCATGACTGGAGTGGAACGTTTTGCATACAGCATTTGTGTTGCGATGGCTGAATCGGGAAAGTCATTTGCTGTGATATGTCCGAAAGGTCCAATCCGTAAAGAGTATGATGTAAGCAGACTGAACATAATTCATTACGGATTTGGAGGGTCGCATTTCTGGGAACAGTGTGTCCTGCCTTGGTTTTTTGCAGGCAAGAAGGATTATATGCTCCTGAGCCTTACAGGTTTGGGCACGATACTGATGAGAAATAAGATCATGACCATACATGATCTGTCATTCCTGAGGTCCCCGTCATGGTTCTCCCGTAAATACTACTGGTACTATAGGTTTATGACTCCGCTGGCCGTCCGTACATCCAGTCATATCCTTACTGTCAGTGAATTCTCAAAGTCTGAGATACTGCATTTCTATCCGTTCCTCAGTGATGATAAGGTGAGTGTGATCTATAGCGCAATAAACAGCAACCTCTTTAGGAGAGATAACTCTGTCCCTGCTGCCAAAGAGCGTTTTGTACTGACAGTATCATCAATAGACCCGCGTAAGAATTTTGCACGTCTGCTTGAGGCTTATAATGGTATAAAAGGCACAAAGCTCTATATAGTAGGTAATTACAATCAGATATTCCAGAAACAGGATGATTTGTTTCAGGACAGAAATGATGTAAAGTTCCTTGGCCGGGCATCGGACAGGGAGTTGCTGGAACTCTATAATCAGGCAGTCTGTTTTGTCCTGCCTTCCCTTTATGAGGGTTTCGGACTTCCTCCGCTTGAGGCTATGGCATGCGGATGTCCTGTGTTGGTATCAGACATACCGGTAGAGAGGGAGATCTGTGCCGATGCCGCCCGTTATTTCAATCCTTATAGTGTTGAGGATATCAGGAGGAGTATACGTGAACAGCTTGAGTGTGATGATTCAACCAGGAATGAGCAGATAGAGAGAGGTTTTTCAAATATCACCCGTTTCTCATGGCGGCGGTCTGCAGGTATAATAATTGAGATAGTTGAAAAATTGCATTGCAGGCAGGAAAAACGCAACAAATAAAGTCAGGACACGTTATAAAGAAAACGGATACGGATGAAAAAGACTCTGCTTCATATAACCAAATACTACTATCCGGTAGAGGGTGGTATAGAGACAGTTACCAAGTATCTGGTTGACGGAATGGAGTCTTTTGAAAGCTCTGTGGTCTGTTTCGGTCAGGAAGGCAAGACGGTTACAGATACCATTGACGGAGTAAAAGTATACCGTATCGCCCCGTTTATCAGAATATCCAGCCAGGATATTGCCTTCTCATACAGGAGACGTCTTAAGATGATTCTTGATGAGATAAAGCCCGACATCATTGTTCTGCATTGTCCAAATCCTTTTCTATACCCAATAACTGCGTCTCTTAAGCCCAAGAACGCCAAACTGGTTCTTCTTTGGCATTCCGACATACTTGGAAAGGGGTTGTTGTACCGTCTGGTTGCCGGCGCTGAGAAGCGTATCCTGAAGGCATCGGACCTGATAATTGCCACAAGTCCCAACTATATAGATCCCGGCAGTCCCATATACAGGTTCAGGGACAAGACAGAGGTGGCTCCAAATGGTATCAAAGACAGGGATTTTGAACTCTGCCCGACAGATAATGAGAGGATAGAGGAGATACGGCGTATGTATGGCGGCAGGAAGATAATATTCTTTGTGGGCCGTCATGTGAAATACAAGGGTATCAATTATCTGATAGAGGCCGAAAAATACATCAAGTCCGACTGTGTGATACTGATAGGCGGACGCGGACCGGAAACGGAAAGGCTCAAAAAGCTGAGCAAGTCAGAACGTATTCATTTCATAGGGAAAGTGCCGCCGTCGGATTTGAAATGTTATTATTACGCATCGGATATTTTCGGATTTACATCATGCAGCAAGCAGGAGGCGTTCGGTGTCGCTTTGGCCGAGGCCATGTACTGTGGTTGTGTTCCGGTTACATTTACTATAGATGGTTCTGGGGTGAATTGGGTCTCATTAAAGGGAGAGACAGGTGAGGAGGTCGCTTTAGGCGATACCCGCGCATACGCGGAAGCAGTTGACAGGCTGCTGGATAATCCTGAACTATACGATCGGTATTCCCGGGCAGGAAGGGATAGAATATCCCGGTATTTTACATGCGGTCGGGCTGTTGAAGTGACTGAAGCCCTTTTACAGCGCCTTCTTGAAACTGAGTGACGTTTTTATTCTGACTCAAAGGAGATGTCATCCGTCCTGGGATGGATAAACTCAAACTCCATGGTTCTTGTCAGACCCTCTGACAATGTGTATGGCGGTACAAAGCCTGTGTTGTGGGCTTTTGTCGAGTCATATTGGGTAGTGGAACAGTATTTTTTAATCCGGACGGAACTGATGGTCGGTTTGATCCTGAAGATGAATGCAATGGCATCAAAAAAATATCCTCCGGCCATTCCTATCCAGTAGGGAAGTCTTACTGAAGGCAGTCTTTTTCCAAGCGTCCTGCATACCAACTCCGTGAGATGGTTCATGTCAAGGTCGGGCTTGTCTACGTAGTTGAATACGTTATAACCATCGGTTATATTGTCAATCATATACTTGACGAAAGCAACCACATTGCCTACGTAGGCCATTGATTTGACATTTGTACCCTTGCCAACATTGATGAAATAGCCTTTAGCCAGGTTGTTCAGAAGATTGTAGACATTACCCCTGTTGCGCTCTCCGAATATCACGGTGGGACGTATTACATCAATATTCCAGTCATTGTGTGTCTTGTACCACTCCTGAACTAAAGTCTCAGCCTGCCACTTGGACTTGCCGTAATGGTTGAACGGATCGGCGGTGAAAGATTCATCGGGATTGTCCTTGTTGAGCCCGTAGATTGCTACAGACGAAAAGAACAGAAGACGTTTCACTCCGTTTCTTTCCATGGCATTCAGAACATTCCTCATACCGTTCACGTTGGTCTGGTAATATAAAGAAGTGGGTGTGACGTCATCCCTGTGTTTGGCTGCCAGAAGCACTACCATGTCGGTACCGGACAGGAGAGAATCCATCTGCTGGGGGTCACGAACATCACCGTAGACTGTCAGTTCCGGAAAAAAATGGCTGGCTTCCAGGTCGATGTTCCTTAGCTCATGCTCATTTCTCAAAAGGTCAATAAGCCTTGTTCCTACAAATCCTGATGCACCTATCAGAGTTATTCTCATCTCATCTCTCTTTTGGCATGCGAATATAGTGCTTTTTTTTTAACCTTACTTTAACATGTGCATCAATAGCTCTATATTTGTATTGTGAATTATCATTATTAACTATTTCTATAATCAAATGAAGAAATTATTGTTTACAGCAGTTCTGGCTCTTGTTGCAGCAGGCGCCAGCGCACAGGAACCCAATTTCACTATGGGTGGCGGATTCGGCGGATTCGGCGGATTCGGTGGTCAGCAGCAGACCAATGTCAAGTTTGATGAGTATGTGGCAGCCCCTGACGGCTTTGACAAAGAGCGTGCAGGTATCGACCATGGTACAGTTCAGCTTATTGAGTACAAGTCAGAGTCAGTAGGCACAACCCGTAAGGCTAATGTATATCTGCCTCCAAAGTATGATCCCAAGAAAAAGTACAGCGTGCTGTATCTGCTTCACGGAATAGGCGGTGACGAGTGGGAATGGATGAATGACGGTGGTGTACCCAACATCATCATGGATAACCTTTATGCCGACGGCAAGGTGGCCGATATGATTGTGGTAATGCCTAACGGACGTGCTGCAGCCAATGACTCACGTGAGGGCGGTTACGGTTCAGCCGGTGCATTCGGCGTATTTGACAAGGACCTCATCGGAAGCCTTATGCCTTACATCAACAGTCATTTCAGCACTTATGGTGACAAGATGCACACTGCTATCGCAGGTCTGTCAATGGGTGGCGGCCAGTCTCTGAACTTCGGTCTTGCCAACATGGACAAGTTTGCTTATGTAGGCGGATTCTCATCAGCTCCCAACACTCAGCGTGCAGCTCAGCTCATTCCTGATGTTGAGAAGGTCAAGAAGGAGAACAAGCTTTTGTGGATGGTATGCGGCAGCCGTGACGGTCTGATCGGCAACAGCACACAGCTCAAGGCTTTCTGCGACGAGAACGGAATTCCCTGCACTCTGATCCAGTATCCTGACGGTGAGCACAATTTTGTAGTCTGGAAGTATGGACTCTACAAATTCGCCCAGCTTATCTTCAAATAATTGACATAGAGGGAGATAATACAATAGAGACGGCTCTTTCTGTACACTCATGATACAGAAAGAACCGTCTCTATTATTGTGTTATTTCTTTTTTATGCCTATTTTTGAGAATCGTATTAGATCAACTGCTTCAGGGATGCAAAACGGTTTATTAAGAATCGTATGTTCAATGGTAATCCTTATAACCATACCATTGCATATGTCATCTCAAGACGATAACCGGTCATCGGGAAAACTAACCGATGAGAACATGGTTTTCGGCTTTGAGTCGGCTGGCCTTTTGGGAAAAGGAGCTCATGCTCCCTTCTGGCATACATCCAACCGCCAGGGCTTGTCATCAATTGAGAAAGAGAGTGGGCTGATGCATTTTGCCGTATTAGGCAATATGTCATTGCTTAACGGAATGGAAGTGGATTATGGGCTGGATTTCGGGGCTGAGGCAAGCAGTAAGTCAAATATGTTTTTGCATCAGTTGTATGTGGATTTGAGATATAAACGGATTGGCTTGGATGTCGGAATGCAGGAACGTTGGGGGGAATTAAAGAATAGAGCATTGAGTACAGGCGGTCTTACCTGGTCCGGTAACAGCAAGCCCATTCCACAATTACGCATAGGTTTAACGGATTTTACCGGCATTCCATTCCTGGGAGGATGGTTCTCATTTAAAGGCCATGTAAGTTATGGCCGTTTGACAGATGACAAATGGAGAAAGAGTCAGGCTGAATGGGCAAACAACGGTGACAGATATACTGATGGTCTTCTTTTCCATAGTAAGGACTTTTTTTTAAGGTTTGGCGATGCATCCCGCTTTCCTTTAGAGGCTACAATAGGGCTTGAAATGTATTCGGTTTTTGGAGGAACACTCCATAACCGGGAACTCAATAAGGATGATATAATTGATGAGTACAGGCTCCCTTCGGGTCCCGATGCATATCTGACTGCTCTACTCCCGTTCAATGATGTCGGGAATCAGGGTAAGGAGAATGGCAATATCCTGGGCAGTTGGCATCTGTCATTTGATTATCATGGGCAGGAATGGGGTGCCAGGGCATATTATGAGCATTTCTATGAAGACCATTCCAGTCTGCTGGGTATAGAATACAAGAGTGACCTTGAGGGTAACAATGATTTTATTTTCTACGGTTTCAGACGCAACTGGTTTGACGGTCTTTGGGGAATTGAAGTTAACCTGAAGGAGAGTTGGCCCGTCAGGAATGTGGTTCTTGAAGTCCTGAATACACGGGGTCAGTGCGGCCCTATATGTAAGGATTCGTTTTATCCCGTCCAAGAGGGGGTAGATGGCCGTGACGGCATGTACAATCATGAATTATATGATTCATACAGTATGTCCGGATATAATATAGGCAGTCCTATACTTATATCTCCGGTATATAATAAAGACTATAACCAACGTCTGCGCAGTAACCGCGTGCTTATGTATCATTTGGGCATTGACGGCAGTTGGGCCGACAAATGGGAATATAGGGCGTTGTTTACAAATACCACTCATTGGGGTACATATGACGATCCGTTAAATGAGATTCAGAGGGTTACCAGCTGCCTGCTTGAAGGTTCCTATCGTATAGGCGATGAATACGGATGGAAAATCGGACTCTCGGTCGGGTTTGATTTTAACGACGGAGACCTGCTTGGTAATAACACCGGTGTTATGGTAACACTTTCAAAATTGTGGAAAATACTATGAAGAAGACAGGAATAAAGGTTATCATATTGATTCTCATGGCGCTGTTGCAATCCTGTGAGAATGTTTTCCATAATGATAAACTGGATTATATGTGGAAACTGGACAGTCTTGAGTATCCTGATGGTGTTGACCTTTTTGGCAATACATGCTCTAAACAGTCCATTGATGGCGCCTGGTTCAGTTTTGCAAGGGATCTGGTAAAAGTGGAAGATAAGAGAAGCGGGCTATGCATAATTGGTATTCTGACGGATCATGGCGATCAGTTGACCTTTGATTTTTCAATGTATAATGATGACAACTGGCAGCCGATAGACAATGACCTTAAGATGATAGGAATAAAAGATAAGGTAACGAATTTCAATGTAATAGAGCTGAAAAGAGATAAGTTGGTACTTGAAAACAGCAAGGCTATTTTCAGGTTTACCAAATGGTAAAGTGAATTTCTACATGCGAAGCATCTTAAGGAAGTCACGTTCCGTACGGAGCGTGACTTCTTCTTTTCCCTTGACATTCTGGGTCTCGGGGAACAGCAGCATGGTCGAGAAGTCATTTTCCGGCATATGGATGCGCTCGTAAAGGTGGCGGAATGAACGTCCGGCATGAGTCTCGCTGTCACGCGGGCCTACTATCATGAGCAGATGATCCTCCTTGAGGCCGCTAATGACCCAGTGCATATCGGCAGTCTCACTGACTTCGTTGTATGTTACCCTGCCGCTTGAGAAATTCAGACCTGTACCTTGGACAGCCGACATAGGTTGGTCTTTTCCATAGAATTCGGTTCCGCATCCGATAGCCATGGTGATGCGGTAGATGCTATCCATGCACTTCTCAAAGGCTTCGTCCTGTATTACTGGACCGGGAACCAGAACCACTATACGGCGGATGGTATTCATGGGCGCGACAAATCGCTGCAGGACTATCTGACCGTGGAATCCGTCATTCAGGGGGCTGATTATGTTGTCCAGATAAGGCAGGTCGATACTGTGCCTGAGCGGCAACCCCATCAGCATGCGGTCGGCCGAGAACTCATTGGAGGCGTGAAGTATGCTGTCAATGATATTGTTGCCAATGCGGTTGTGAGTTATGAAAGGTATATCGGCCGATGCCGCTATCCTGGACGCCTCCTCCAGACGTCCCTTGCCGTCCTGCAGATATTTGGGCGCATGTTCTCCGCTGATTGTCACATACAGTCCGACCAACTCAGGACCGTTCTTGTCATAGAGAGTTATTGCCGTGTCCATGAGAGCCTGGAGGGTGTTGGAGCCTGTAAGGATTGCCATAAGGCGTGACTCCGGCGCCGTAATATCGGAGATCTGGTCCTGATGCAGTGAGTCAGCAGCATTTTCTGTGATTATATTGCTCAGGATACATGAGAACAGGACTATCAGAATTGTGGCGCTGAGTGTGGTGTTGTCCATCAGACCGCCTTCATAAGCGCCCATTGCTATAGCCAGGGCTCCTGCTGCGTGTGATGCGCTAAGTCCGAATATCACACGACGGTCATTACGCATGAAACCGTTTGCTTTTTGGACAACCAGGGCTGCAAGCCATTTGCCGAATGTCCCGACAGTGAAAAGTATTGCAAATGCGGTCAGAAACAGCCAGTTGCCGGTCATACCCTTAAGGTCAATCATCAGGCCGGTGCCCAACAGGAACAGCGGAACAAACAGCGTGTTACCCACAAAATCAAGACGGTTCATCAGAGGTGATGACTTTGGTATGTAACGGTTCAGTACAATACCTGCCAGGAATGCACCGACAATTGAATCCAGCCCTATCAACTGCGCAAGACCGCAACTGAGTGCCAGCAGGATCATCACGAACAGGAAATGTGAGAAACTGTTTGTAATCCTATGAAAGAAAAGGCGGGCCATGCGGGGATAGACAATTATCACGGCAGTTATGTAAACGGCAATCTTCAGTATGAACCAGAGCGGGTTGAAATCAGCTTCACCATTGGTTGACATCATCACGGCGTATACCACCAATGCAAGCAGGATGGCCACCAGGGCGCCAGCTACGGAAACCGTCACGCTCTTGCGTCGGCTAAGTCCGTATCGGCTTATGATAGGGTATGAAATAAGGGTGTGTGAACCCATGATACAAGCCAATATGGCCGATGTCCGGGAGGGGAGTTTCAACGTCCATACGCAAGACAGGTAACAAAGTACCCATGGAACAGCAAATGTCATGATGCCGAACAGGATACCCCATACCTTGTTGCGTTTCATCTCCTCCAGGTCTATTCCAAGTCCGGCAAAGAACATGATGAATAGCAGTCCCATGCGGCTGAAGAACTGGATTTCGGGAGTGATATGAAGCATATCAAGGAGCCCCGGACCGATGAGCACGCCGGTAACGATGAGTCCTGCTATCTGCGGAAACCTTAAGCGTTTGCAGAGTATAGGTACAAACAAAACCAGCGTCAGGATCGTGAAACAGATCCAGATGCTGTCGGTTAGCGGGAACAGTTGTTGAAAACTCATTTTCTCTTAATGCGGTACGAAGATAATTATAATTCCCTGATTTTGTAAATTCGCATTCACAAAAGATTGACTATGATTGATTACCAAAAGGAACTTAATCCAAGCCAGTGTGACGCGGTACTGTATACCGAAGGTGACAGTATGGTAATTGCCGGTGCCGGTTCCGGAAAAACACGTGTGCTCACGTATAAGATTGCCCATCTGCTGGAGGAGGGAGTAGATCCCTGGTCCATATTGGCGCTGACCTTTACCAACAAGGCGGCAGGAGAGATGAAACAGCGCATTGCAGCGCGAGTGGGAGAGAACCGTGCCCGGTATCTCTGGATGGGTACGTTCCATAGTATTTTCAGCCGTATCCTTCGCTCGGAGTCAGATAAGATAGGCTACTCTTCAAACTTCACCATCTATGACCAGCAGGATAGCCAGAACCTGATCAAGTCCATTGTCAAGGATATGCAGCTGGATGACAAGACCTACAAGGCCAGTGTGGTCCAGAACCGCATATCGAATGCCAAGAACCGTCTGATAACGGCGTCGGGGTATGTACAGAATGCCGATATCTACAAGCATGACCAGTTTAAACGCATACCTATGGCAGGCAAGATATACGAGCGCTACGAGCAGCGCTGCCGTCAGAGTGACGCCATGGATTTTGATGACCTGCTGCTCAATACGTTCATACTTTTCCAAGACCATCCGGATGTACTGGAGCACTACGGTACAACATTCAAGTACATTCTGGTAGACGAGTATCAGGATACCAACTACGCCCAGCATTGCATAGTATGGCAGCTTACGCGTAACGGCGCCAGGGTGTGTGTGGTAGGTGACGATGCCCAGAGCATCTACTCGTTCCGCGGAGCCAATCTGGACAATATGCTCAAGTTCTCAAAACTGTACCCTGATTCAAAACTGTTCAAGCTGGAGCAGAACTACCGCTCCACACAGACCATCGTTGAGGCTGCCGGCAGTCTGATTTGCAAGAACCATGCCCAGATACCCAAGAAAGTGTTCTCGGAGAATGAGCAGGGTGACAAGATAAAGGTGCTGTGTGCACACTCTGACCTTGAGGAGAGCGAGATGGTGGCAAACCGCATGCTTGACCTGCATACCTTCAAGGATGTGCCTTGGAGCCAGATGGCCATACTTTACCGCACCAACGCCCAGTCCCGTCCGCTTGAGGAGGCTATGCGTAAGCGCGGATTACCATATAAGATATACGGAGGCCTGTCATTCTATCAGCGAAAGGAGATAAAGGATGTGATAGCCTATTTCCGCATGAGCGTGAACCCCAATGATGAGGAGGCGTTCAAGCGCATCATCAACTATCCGGCACGCGGGATAGGGCAGACCACTGTAGGCAAGATTCTTTCTGTCGCCATAGAGAACGGAGTGAGTCTCTGGACAGTGCTCTGCAATCCTTCGGAGTACAGCCTGGATGTCAATTCCGGTACCGCATCAAAGCTATCGGCATTCAGAACAATGCTGGAGAGTTTCATGGCCGATGCTCAGACTGTTGACGCACAGCAGTTGGCGGAGCGGATAGTCAATGAAACCGGCATCATGCGTGAACTCCTGGCCGATACCACCGTCGAGGGCATGAGCCGTAAGGATAATGTAGAGGAGCTGCTTGCCAACATAGCCCAGTTCTGTCTGGACCGCAAAGAGGAGGGCAATGAACGTTGTTTCATGACCGATTATCTGAGCGAGGTGTCACTCATGACAGATCAGGATAATGAGACAGAGGAGGATCTGGAAAAGGTCACTCTAATGACCGTACACGCTGCAAAGGGCCTGGAGTTTGATGCCGTATTCATTGTGGGGCTAGAGGAGAATCTTTTTCCCAGTGACATGAGCGGTGACAGCGAGCGTGAGATAGAGGAGGAACGCCGTCTGATGTATGTTGCCATGACCCGCGCCCGCAAGTATCTTACGTTGCTTTTCGCAACAACCCGTTTCAAGTATGGCAATGTGGATTTCTGTACTCCCAGCAGGTTTTTGAAGGATATTGATTCCCGGTATCTCAGCATGGCAGGTGGAGGATCCCTGGGGACAGACTCCGGCCCGCGATTTGAGCGGAAGACAGTATTCGAGCCCAAGCCTGAACGCAAGCCGTGGCAACAGGGTAAGTTTCAGGTGGTGACCGAGTCCATGCTCAAGAATACAGCTCCGGCACAGTCATCGGACCTTAGGGTAGGTAATGTGATAGAGCACGAGCGTTTCGGGATAGGGAGCGTGCTTGAAGTAGAGGGCTCGGGCGACAACACCAAAGCCCGTATAAAGTTCATCAATGTAGGAGAGAAAACCCTTCTCCTCAAATTCGCCCGCTACAAACTACTCAAATAAAGCTTTACTTGAACTTGTAGTTCCTCTCCCAATGGAATGACCTGCCGGTGTATGTGGCCAGTATGCCAGCTCCGCCTTTCATGTTGTGCAGAATGGTAACCGGTTCGGACAAGAATGATATTTCTTCGGCGTCATTGTAGTCTTTTACAGACTTGTGATAGTAGTAATATGCACCGGACAGTACATACAACCTGACATCCAACGAATATATAACCTCGTCCTTTATCTTGTCGGCAATGGAGTGGGGGGAACTGCCGCTCTCCATGGTCTTATCATCAAAGGTGTATATCCACCCCAGGGTGTCAGGTTTCTCCATAACGAATTCAAAACTGAGCTTGTTGCCGTCCCTGATGTACAGGTCGTCAAATATGTAACTCTGCTTTCTGTATTCAAACTGGCTGTCGGCCTCGGTATCTTCAAGAATGGCTGTCGTGGCGTCTGTCTGTCCAAGGAACACTTTGGTCTCGGCAGGAATCCTGTAATGGATGTCCTTTACCAGGGTGTCATAACTATCTTCATATTCATTGTACATAAACCATGTCATCCGGGGCTCTATGGTAATCATGTAATAATCGGTTCCGTCACTGTTTCCCAGTATATCAAGGTCTGTTACCCAGACAGAATCCACTGATTCCTGGTCAAGGTCATAAATGAAATCATCAAACAGTTCGCTCATGGTCTTGGCCGGAACGAATTCCCTGGTGCGTTCCGTGAAGGTTATATCCTGCGCATACGGAACGGTGTCCGATGCCGTAACGGTGCCGTAATCGGGATGGGATGCATAGACCGATATGATATCACCTTCTGTGATGGCTCTCCCGTCAGTAAAACCATACAGACTGTCAGAATACGTTGCGGATCGTTTCTCTCCATTGATGTCAAGGTTTACCGTTACTCCGCTTTTTATAGAATTGCCGCGGTAATATGAATCCAGAAAGAAAGCACTGTGACTGACTTTAAGAACCGGTATGTCGCCGGACTCGGTTATGCTGTTCACTATAAGCATACGTTCGCTGTCAGGGCCTTTGTACTCTATGTCCTTAGTACATGCGGTTGTCAGAACGGCAGCCATTATGATTATACTGTACTTTTTCATAACTTAAAATGATATTGAGTAACTGAGGGTGGGGAGTATGGGGAACAGGGTAAGCTGGCGCAATGTGCGCTCCTCGACCCACTCATCACCTCTGTAATAACTGTCGGTGTAAACGTATACCAGGAACGGGTTACGGTTGTTGTATGCGTTATAAATACTCAGGTTCAGAGTCCTGTTGACCCTCTCACTTAACTTGCGGTGCCAGTTGAAACTCAGGTCCAGACGGTGAGTAGGGTTGAGACGGAAATTATTGCGGTTCTCATAATAACCCAGTGTCGTGGTGTATCTGTATTGCTCATCTTTCTCATCTGCAAGTATTTCGGAGTCATAATACTGGGTATATATGGTGCCGCAGTTACCTGTCTCGAAGAGCCAAGTGGCCGACATGTCAAACCTGTCACTGAACTTGTAGTTGCAGGTTATGTCCAGTTTGTGACGGCGGTCATACTTGGCATCGAACGTACGTCCGCCGTTTATGACCATACCGGGACGGTCAAACTTGCGTTGTGACTTGTTCCAGGTGTAGGCAATCCAGCCATTGAGCCTTCCTACAGAACGCTGTGCCATGAGTTCCAAACCGTAGCTCCAGCCTTTGCCCATGGCCACCTTGTTCTGCCAGTCGGTATCGCCCGACATGTAGGTCGAGCCCTCTTTGTACTCCAGCAGGTTGTCCATCTGCTTGTAGTAACCCTCAAGCGTGAAATCGGCAAGGCCATCTACGCTATAGGCGGCTCCCAAAGCCCACTGGTGAGAGTGCTCAGGCTCAACCTTGTCTGTAACCGGAACCCAAAGGTCTGTGGGCAGGTTGATGACATTGTTTGACAGCAGATGCACATACTGGGTCATATAGGCATATCCGGTCTTGACCGACAGTTCGTCGGTTACCAGGAAACGGGCACTAAGCCTGGGCTCCAATGAGTTGTAATAGCGGTTGTTGACACTGAATCCGGCATATCCGGCTCCTATGTTGAACTTTATCACATCGGTAAGCTCAATGTCATCCTCGGCATACAACTGATATTCATGAGCCAGAATATGCCTTGAACCGAACGTCTGGTTGAAATCATTGGTCTGGACCGAATCGTTGTCCATTGTCTCGCTGCTGTTCATGGAGAGTTCCATTACATCGGGTGTGAATTTGTGATGCGTATAGCTACCACCGAACCTGATATCCTGTCCTGATGACGGAGACCAATGGAAATCACTTCTGAAAGAGGCGTCATATATACCGGACTTCATGTTTATTCCCATGCTGCCCTTATAATTGTTTTTTTTGTCATCCTCCTTGATGTGGATACCCATCTTGTGGCGGTACTGGGTGTAGTTGGCGCTAACGTCCATAAAGAGTTTGGGTCCAAGAACATGGTTCCAGCGAATGGCTGCCACAGTGTTGCCCCAACGCCAGTTCAGTCTGGTTTTCTCCTTATATGCTCCGCCCGAACTCCTGTAATTGAAGTAGATGTCATCATCACCGCTGTACCAGCTCACGTAGAGACGGTCATTGTCATTGAATTTGTGGTTCAGTTTTAGATTCAGGTCATAGAAGTAATAACCCATGCTAAGGTCATCAGTGTTGGCAAAATCAAACTGTTTGTTAAGCCAGATGGCCGAGTTGAGCAATAGGTCGGAGTAGGTACGGCGGGCTGAGATATTGAATGATGTCTTACCTTTTATAATAGGGCCTTCAAGATTGATCTTGGATGAGACAAGTCCGACAGACGCGTTTCCGTGGTATTGGTTCAGGTCACCATCCTTCATGCGGATATCCACCACTGATGACAATCTGCCGTAGTAGTGGGCAGGGAAGCTGCCCTTGTAGAGTGTCACGTTCTTGATGGCATCGGGGTTGAACACCGAGAACATTCCGAACATGTGGTTAACGTTGTAAACAGGGACACCGTCCAGTAGCAACAGGTTCTCATCGGGATTGCCTCCACGTACATACAGACCTGCGGTAGCTTCAGCGCCGGCCTGGACGCCTGGCAGTAGCTGAAGTGCTTTTAGCACATCGGTCTCACCGAACATGGCGGGTACTGCCTTGATCTGCTCGATGGGGATATCTATGGCGCTCATCTGTGACCCGCGTACTCCCAGGATTTCACGGTTTCCGTATATGGTTACCTCGTTAAGCTCATCAATGGTGGGGACGTCAATATTTATTATGGTGTCATGGTGAAGCGTGAATGATATCACTACCGGTTTGTAACCTACATATCCGGTTCGGACCTCAACCGGGCCGTCGGTTAGGGTGAGTGAGTAGAAACCGTATTCGTTGGTTATGGCTCCGTGACCGCTTTTAAGGTCAAGGATTGTGGCACCGATGAGCGTCTCCTTGCTTGAAATGTCAGTGATATAGCCGCTGACTGTGTGCTTGGTCTGAGCCTGCAGACAGAAAGCCGAAAGGATAAATATTAAAAAAGATGTTGTCCGTTTCATTCATTTACAAACAAAAAAAGCAGCTTTGTTGTTTAATGACAAGCTGCTTAGTAATTCTATTGGAGCGGCAAACGAGACTCGAACTCGCGACCCCGACCTTGGCAAGGTCGTGCTCTACCAACTGAGCTATTGCCGCAGGTAAATTTTCAAGAAAATTTACCTGCGGCGGTTTTGGGCTTCGCCTCGGCATAGTGAAAACAAGTTTTCCCTCTGCTCTCGGCTCGCACCAAAACTGCCGCAGAGCTCTCAGGGAAACATTTTCAGTTATTCCACTCAGATAAATTTTCCAGAATTATCAATGAACTTTGGTGAAGAGAATGAGACTCGAACTCACACGACATAATTGTCACTACCCCCTCAAAGTAGCGCGTCTACCAATTCCGCCATCTCTCCAGAGAAGTGCCCAGAACAGGACTCGAACCTGCACACCTCGCGGCACACGCACCTGAAACGTGCGCGTCTACCAATTCCGCCACCTGGGCATTTCCAAATAAATCAAAGATCTACTTTTGAGCGGCAAACGAGACTCGAACTCGCGACCCCGACCTTGGCAAGGTCGTGCTCTACCAACTGAGCTATTGCCGCAGATAATTTTTTTCCGAAAAAATTATCTGCGGCGATTTTTTGCTGCGCCTCGGCATAGTGAAAGTAAACTTTCCCTCTGCTCTCGGCTTGCAAAAAAATTGCCTTCCCGTGCGTTTGGTAACCTTATCAGGTATTCACATAAGTATGAAGACCTTATCAGATATTCACACAAGTAAGATAAATTTTCCAGAATTGTTCAAAGAACGTACTTTCTTGTGAAAGCGGTGCAAAGGTAGTGGTTTTAGGGATACTTGCAAAAACAATTGCGACTTTTTTTAATCTCTCCGGTACTTTTTATTTGTTTAGCAGGGAGTCTATGTGCTTTTGGGCGGTTGCGCAAACCTCTTGTGGGTTCATTGAAAGGCATTTGCGGTTTTCCACAACAATGTTGCCATTTACTATGACAGTATCCACATCCGATGCATGCGTGCTGTATACAAGTTCTGAAACCAGATTTGTATGAGGATACAAATGCGGTTTTTCAATATTGATCAGCAGGATATCGGCAAATGCACCAGGGGCGATTACGCCCAGTTGTCCTTCCCGGCCTATTGCCCTGGCACCGTTCACCGTAGCCATTTGAAGGGCGGTGTATGCAGGTATGACACATGGATCAAGAGTGCTGACTTTCTGCAGCAGTGATGCGGTACGCATCTCGTCCCACATATCCAGGTCATTGTTTGAAGACGCACCGTCGGTTCCTATCGATACGTTTATTCCGGCTTCAAGCATTTTTTTGACCGGTGCTATACCGGATGCAAGTTTCATGTTGCTCTGAGGGTTGTGAGCTACTGATACCCCGTGTCTTGCCAGAATCTCAATGTCATGATCGGACATGACTACACAATGGGCGGCAAGTGTGGGTGTAGAGAACAATCCCTGACTTTCAAGATACTCAGTGGGGCTCATGCCGTGTTCTTTCATGCAGTTGTCAAGTTCCGTCTGAGTTTCGGCCAGATGCACATGGCTGCCAACACCAAGTTCTTTTGAGAGACTGATGGAACGTTGAAGATTATCGGGTGATAATGTGTATATGGCATGTGGTCCCATCCACATGGTGACCAATCTGCTGTCCTTGAACCTTTTTTGTACCTGGCGCCAGTCCGTCTCAAAATGTTTCATTCTGAAATCCATAGGGCAGGGACTTACAACTGCTCTTATACCGGCGCTTTCGGCAGCCTGTGCAACAGCTTCCTCGTAGGGATACATATCTACAAAGGTGGTGGTTCCGCCCATCAGCATCTCCAGGATACCCAGCCTGGCTCCGTCATAAACCTCCTGATACCCCATTTTTCCTTCTATTCCATTAGAGGCATATCATCAGAGATGCCGCGCAGCAATGCCATTGCAACGTGAGTATGAGTGTTGATCAGTCCGGGCATCACTATTTTACCGGTGGCGTCAATTCGTCTGACATCAGCATGACTGGCCAGAAAACCGTTGACCTTGCTGTCGTCAGTATCTATGAAAGCAATATGGTCATGCTCTATTCCAACTATACCTCTAAAGTATGGCTTTTCGGCGTTTGTGGCATTCATGGGCAGAATAATGCCGTTTTCTATCAGAATGTTCATATTGAGTATTTTTGTGTTACATTATGTAAATTGATGTTCAAAAATGTACTGATTCGGGTTTGAAAATGTTCGTTTATGTACTAATTCCAACATATGTCAGTCATATAAATAGGCTCTACAGATACCTGCGAGGCCTTTTTTACGTCTTGACGATTGGCTTGATCGGGGAAAAAGCCCCAAAAGATGAATAATTTTAATCAAATTATGCGAGTTCACCCATTTTCAAACACGGTTTATTTAAATAGCAGTTTATATTTGACACCGTAAAAATACAAAATAATAACAAAATGAAAAAAAGGACGTGCTTTGCTTCTGCTTTTGTATTTACGGCAGCTATGATAATTTCATCATGCTCCGGGGGAAACACGTTCTCCTCCATCTATACAGGACAGGAAACGCATACAGTATTCAATATATCGGTAGCCAAGAATACCAAGACTAAGACCCATTCCAAAAGTCTTGCTGCAACAAAGGCGTTGATCGACTCCAGAACATCATATGAATATGAGAGTACTGAGGCCTATATTTCTCCCGACGTCGCATTTGGTCTTGTCGGTATCAATGACGGCCATGTCATTATAGACAACCTGCCCGTTTTTGAAAGCAACGGTTTGAGAACTGCTGATATTGTGACGTTCCTTGAATCGGAGAACAGGGTAGGCGTAAGCGCATTCTATCCATATGTTAAGGATGTGACTTATGATTCTGACGGGTCGTATGCCATATCTTTCACGCCCGATGATATTAAAAAAGGACCTCTGGCATCAAATAACGTTGATTTCAGATGTGACCAGAGCTTTGAGACCGTCAATCTGAGGTTCATTCATCTGGCCAACAGAATCGGATTCAAGCTCTGTGACATCACCGAAGATGAACAGCTGAAGGGCCTGATGCACATACGTAAGATCATACTCCACGGCATGCCGACGGAGGGATCCTATGTGATGGTCGATGATGAAGGAGAGAATGGTCACTGGGTACCGAATGCCAAGCGCACCGAAATTGTCTGCTTTGAGGGAGATGACTCTGTCGGGATAGGCGAGGAGAATGCGTTGTACGTGACTAAAACCGGATTGTCCGGAGAGAAGGCTGAATGCAGCCGTTTCTATGTCGTACCCGAGGAGTTTAAGGCTGAAAAGCACTATGTAGAGTTGCAGTTTGATGTGGATGAATTTGATTATGATGGTACGCATTACCGTGCAACCACCGGAAGATCGGAAAAAATCCCTCTAGCAGGGGTAATTCCCGATGATTTTATGGAACTTGGAGTTCAGTACACATTCGTGCTCGGCATGAACCTGGGTTCCATCTACAGGCCGATTGAATTTACTGCCAATGTTGATAACTGGGAGGATCATTACAACGGCCGGATCGTTGACTATGATGATGATTGATAACTGAAGAAACACGTACTATATATTATGAGGAAGATTTGGAATTATGTACAGGAACTCAGGTTCATGTACTGGAAGCGTAGGATTGAAGGAAACTGGTATTTTTCGGATGTGGTGTATTACCGTGATTCCAAACGTATCCAGAAGAACACGACTGTGAATAAACGTAAATGGAATCTTATTCTGAGCCCAAGTTCATATGTCATGTATGGAGACGCACCGTTGACAGTTGCAAATATGGTTACAATGGAGGGCCATTACTCACTGAATCCGGACGGAAGCCTGACATTCTGCGAGGAAAAAGACGGAGGTGAGACTATAACCAAGAAGGCGCATATCTGTAAGCTCAATGACAAGGAACTGGTATATTGCTATGACAAGGATCAGTTCCAGAATCTGAACTACATGTATGACCAGAAACAGACTGCAGCTGCAGACAAGGTGTATTATTCATTCTTCAGGTTATCCTGACTTATTAAATTGAATATAATAATAAACGCGCTTCCGATTTGCCGGAAGCGCGTTTATTTTGATTTAGAAGGCGAGATGATTACTTGATGTTCTTGCGCTCATACATCCATCCCTCCATCTTGCTTACGCCCGGCTCAGCGCCTGTAAACATTGTGCCGGCCTCCTTGTCGCCCTTGAGCCACCACTTGAGCCATGCTGTAGCAACCTTTGCGTAGTCACCGCCGTGAGGCTGCATGTAAGTACCTCCATGGCCGATACCGTCCAGACTGCACAGGAATGCGGGCATAGTGCCTGACATCTGCTTAAAGTCATCGTTACCATTCTCCCAAGCGATATCGGTAGAACCGCCCAGAATCCAGATAACTGATTTCTGTTTCATCTTGGCAAGGCTGGCCTTGTCGTCGCCACCATTGAAGAAACCGCTGTTCATGACCATGATGGTCTTGATACGGGCGTCATCACTCATGTGGAGAGCCTGCAGACCGCCGCATGACATACCGGCAGCTGCGATATTGTCGATATCCAGTTTCTGGTAATAGGGACTGTTCTTGTCGGCATTCTGAGCGATTGCCCACTCAAGAGCCTGCTTCAGACCTTCGGGGTCACCCATGGACATGCCGCCGCCACCCATCTGGGGCATACCGCCGCCCATACCGCCGGGCATTCCACCGCCCATACGTGGCATACCGCCACCTTGAGGACCGCCCTGGCCCTGAGGACGCTGACCTTGAGGAGCACCCTGTGGAGCACCCTGAGGACGCTGACCACCCATGCCGCCGGGCATACCGCCACCAGGCATTCCACCGCCGGGGAATCCGCCTCCACCCATACGGGGTACATCACCGGTCTGACCGGGACGCGGAGCCTCCTGCTGCTGGTAGTTGCTGGGACCGATAGCAACAATCAGGAATCCCTGTGATGCCACCTCATTAAGGAAATTGATATGTCCGCTTGGTGAGTTGGCGCAGCCGCCGTTACCCCAAACCAAGACGGGCAGAAGGTTGCCCTTGCCGAATTTGCTGATGTCCTGAGGACGGAAGATTGTGTGGGTTGTCAGAGAGGACTCTTCCATCATGATGGCTTTGTAAGGTCCTGTGCCGCCATCCTCTACTATTCGAGAGTTCTGTGCGGATGCCGGAGCAATTGTCAATGCGGCAACTGCAGCGATAATCAAACTTTTTCTCATAATTATTGTTGGTATAAATAGGTTATTTGAATGTAAAAGTAGTGTTTTTTTTAATGATGCAATACTTGACCAATAGGTAAATCACAAATGGGGGAATTATTCCAGCATGAAACTGACAAACCAGTCCAGATCGGTTTTGCTGATGGAACACCCGTCAAAGGTGGAATTCAGGTATATGTAAGCCTGTTTCTGAAGACGTCTGTCCGTATCAGGTTCATCCACCTGGATTGTGGTGAAACCTCGACCGTAAAAACCGTAGCCGCCAGTGAGCACGTTTTTGGCACTGCGTGTCTGGCCTGTGCCTTCGGAAGAGAGTGATGTAAGCTCATAGTCCAAGGCGATGTCACCGGCCCGAACTCCCAGCAAGGCCTCGATTATCATTGCTACAGCACCGGTACGGTCTGCTCCTGAACGGCAATGGAATGCAACATGACGTCCCTTCTTGAGTTCCTGAATAATCCAATCTACATCCTTTACTACAGCAGGGTCATCAAACGGATTGTGAAGTGCTATATCGGTCATCACCTGACAATAGTCAGCTCCAGGAATCTTGGTAATCCCCAATGAGCGGGTATGAGTCATACACTGGTTGCCCCAGAGACCTTCGCCTGTAATGCCGCGAAGGTCAAGGTCAGCGTCTATTCCGATGAATTCGAGGGCATCGACAGATTCTTTATGAAGGGTGTATCGTGCAGGATCGCCGATCTGGCTTTGGGCAGACTCGTGAATCGGGTTGCGGCAGCGTGCTCCCGGGCAGTTGTCACTGCAGTCTCCGTTGTATTCACCATCTATGCTGCCTGTACGGAACAGTAATCCGTATCGGACCGTCTTACCGTCAAAAGTGCTCCATCCGCCTAAATCACGTGCATTGACACAGTCTCTTATTTCCAGCATACGTATCTGTCCTTCGGTCCTGATTTTTCCACTCAGAACTTTTCTGGAGCCTTTCTTGACAGTGTATGTATAATACCTCTGCGGAATCAGGTTGGTCATCCTGAAACTGTTGCCGTTAACCGTCTCAGACAGGACTGTATTGCCCTTTTTCCTGCGGTTGCGGCTCTCTCTGAGAGTTACGGTATAAGTGTCATCGGCATTTCCTGCCCAACTGATTTCAAAGGATTCAGGCTTGTCAAAGGCAAATCTTGAAGGAAACTCCTCATTGTCTTCAAAGTAACTGTTCTCAGTGCCGAACCCGCTGTATGGACCGTGAGACATGAATTTGCGCACAACCTGATTCTCCAGATTCACCACCTGGATCTTTTGTGCCGATGATATGTCCGCCATGCTCCAGAGCAGGACCGGCAGAATGAAAAGACGTTTTACCAGACGTCTGGATATCTGGTTTATAACCGTAATTAATGCTGAAACCTTTTTCATTGATATGGAATTGTCCTTGCCAATAATATGCGAATATAGAAATTTATGAAGTATGAGGATGTCTTACAGATGGATAATTATTACATTTGCCGAATAAACAAAAAACAATAAAATCAGATAATAAGGATATGGAAGAAGAAAAAAAACCGGTTGAACTGCCGGAAAACGCATACCGGGAACTAAAGGAGGGTGAAGTATACGAGCCTGTAATGAAACCGGGCAAGGTCTATCCCGAGGCTAACTTGTGGTCTGTAGGCTGGGGCCTGCTTATGGCTGTGCTCTTTTCGGCTGCTGCAGCCTATCTGGGGCTTAAGGTGGGCCAGGTGTTTGAGGCCGCCATACCGATAGCTATCATTGCGGTTGGCGTTTCATCGGTTGCCAAGCGCAAGGGAGCACTGGGTGAGAACGTGATCATTCAGTCCATAGGCGCTTGCTCGGGCGTGATTGTGGCCGGTGCCATATTCACACTGCCGGCACTTTATATCCTGCAGGCCAAGTACCCTGACATGACGGTAAACTTCATGCAGGTGTTCATCAGTTCATTGCTGGGCGGTGTACTGGGCATCCTGTTCCTGATTCCCTTCCGTAAGTATTTTGTGAAGGATATGCACGGCAAGTACCCTTTCCCCGAGGCAACTGCTACTACTCAGGTGCTTATATCCGGTGAGAAAGGCGCAGGTCAGGCCAAGCCGCTGGTGATATCAGGTATAATAGGTGGTATCTATGATTTCATAGTCTCTACTTTCGGACTTTGGACCGAGACCTTTACAACACGGGTATGCGCGTGGGGATCGGCCTTGGCCACAAAAGCCAAGTTGCTGTTCAGCATAAACACCGGTGCGGCAGTGCTGGGATTAGGTTATATCGTGGGTCTTAAATACGCCTGCATAATAGCGGCCGGTTCGGCTGTGGTATGGTTTGTGATAGTTCCGGTATTACCGCTTTTGGGCGATGCTTTCCTGCAGTCCCTTAATCCTGCCGTGACGGATGCTGTCGCACAGATGGAACCTGAACAGATTTTCTCAAGCTACGCACGTCATATAGGTATCGGCGGTATTGCCATGGCCGGAATTCTTGGTATCATCAAGTCCTGGCCGGTAATAAAGGGTGCTGTCAGTCTGGCCGGACGTGAACTGAAGGGTGGTAAGACCGGAGCCGATGTAAAGGTTGAACGTACTCAGCGTGACCTGCCTATGAAGATTGTCATCATAGGAATTATAGTGGCTCTTGTAGCTGTCTTCGCATTCTTCTATTTTGGCGTGATGGATTTCAACCTGATGCATGCAGTAGTAGGTATCCTGGTTGTCGGAATCATTGCCTTCCTGTTCACTACGGTTGCAGCCAATGCTATCGCAATCGTCGGTACCAATCCTGTTTCCGGAATGACCCTGATGACTCTTATCCTGGCCTCTGTGATTATGGTTGCGGTAGGTCTGAAAGGCACTCCCGGTATAGTGTCGGCCCTGATTATGGGTGGTGTGGTTTGTACCGCGCTCTCTATGGCCGGCGGTTTCATTACCGACCTCAAGATAGGTTATTGGCTGGGTTCTACTCCGGCAGTCCAGCAGGGTTGGAAGTTCCTGGGTACTCTGGTATCGGCCCTGACCGTGGGTGGTGTACTTATCATATTGAACAAGACCTACGGTTTTGTGGGTGAGAATGCCCTGGTTGCCCCACAGGCCAACGCTATGGCTGCTGTAATTGATCCTTTGATGTCCGGTACAGGTGCTCCATGGTGGCTCTATGCAACCGGTGCTGTTATAGCCCTGATACTCAATTTTTGCAAAATACCGGCCCTGGCTTTTGCACTGGGTATGTTCATCCCGTTCCAACTCAACATACCGCTGGTAGTAGGCGGATTCATAAACTGGTACGTTGGGACCCGTTCTATCGATCCGGCTGTCAATACAGCCCGTGTAGAGCATGGAACACTGCTTGCTTCCGGTTTCATTGCCGGTGGTGCACTGATGGGCGTGGTAAGCGCTGCACTCAGATTTGCCGGTCTGGATCTGTTCATGGCTGATTCCTGGACAGGATCTCATATGGCCGAGTGGCTGTCACTGATCATGTACGCAGCTCTGATATGGTACTTTGTACGCAGTGTTATGAAGCGCAAGAACGATTAGAATAGAGAGACTGCGTAGGCAATGTAGGCCATGAACAGGGTCGCACCTGCCAGGCGACCAAGACGCCCCTGAGGCTTCCAGGGTTGTGTATATAGCACAAGTGCGACCGCAAAGGCCAGCATAATGATAAAATCAGCACTGTATTGTGCGTACTCGAATGGAATGGGACTGATTGAACCCGAGACACCGAGTACGCACAATATGTTGAATATGTTGGAGCCAATTATATTGCCTATCGATATATCCATCTCTTTCTTGATGGCGGCGGCAACCGATGCAGCAAGTTCGGGCAAGCTTGTTCCTAGAGCCACGATTGTAAGGCCAATAACTTTGTCGCTGACTCCCATTGATTTAGCCAGAACAGTTGCTCCGTCCACCATGAAATCCGCTCCGAAAGCCAGCATGGCGCAGGAGAGTATTACAAGCAGTATGGCAACTGGCACTGACATACTTTTGGCCTGAATCTCAACATCGGAATCATTGTCAGACCTGGCAGTACGTCCTTTCCATATGGAGAGGGTGGTAAACAGGATTATGCCTGCAAACAATATCAGACCTTCAATTCTGGATATGCCGCAGTTGAGAGAGAATAGCAGCAGAAGTACCGATGAGCATATCATAATGAGGCCGTTCTTGAGGACCTTGCGGTTATCAGTCGGGATGGGACAGAGAATTGCCGTCAATCCCAATATAAGTCCGATGTTGGCAATATTGGAACCGAGCACGTTTCCCATTGCTATACCTGAGCTCCCTTTGATAGCCGAAATCATACTGACAAGCAACTCTGGGGCCGATGTGCCGAAAGCCACTATAGTCATGCCTATTACAAGTGGTGATATGCGGTATTTGCGCGCCAGAGCAACTCCGCCGTCAACAAGCCAGTCTCCGCCAAAGAAAAGCATTGCAAATCCTGCAAGCAATTTGATAACCGCCCAAAGAGTATCTGATAAAATCATGCCGCAAAATTAGTATAAATAAGTGTGAAATATAATCCGTTTGGATACAAAAGGTCACTTTAATGGATAATAAGGTAAGTCAGAATTCACTATATTTGCATTCCGTAAAAATGACGATATGAAAGCAGTTTCAGGGCATATTGCCCAAATAATCGGTCCTGTTGTGGATGTGGCGTTTGATAGCGGTAATGACCTGCCGTCAATCCATGACGCTCTGGAGATAACCCGTGATGACGGCCGTAAGCTTGTAATAGAGGTTCAGCAGCATATTGGCGAGAACATGGTCCGTTGCGTGGCCATGGACCTGACTACCGGCTTGCGCCGCGGCATGGAGGTTCGCGTAACCGGCAGTCCTATCACAATGCCTGTGGGAAAACAGATTAAGGGCCGTATGATGAACGTTACCGGAGAGCCTATCGATGACCTCAAGCCTCTGGATAAGGAGGGTGCGTTCCCCATACACCGTCAGCCGCCCAAGTTTGAGGAGCTGTCAACGGTCGAGGAGGTGCTGTTTACCGGAATCAAGGTGATTGACCTGCTGGAGCCCTACTGCAAGGGCGGTAAGATCGGCCTCTTTGGCGGAGCCGGTGTGGGCAAGACCGTGCTCATCATGGAGCTTATCAACAATATCGCAAAGAAGAACAACGGATTCTCGGTATTTGCCGGAGTGGGAGAGCGTACCCGTGAGGGTAATGACCTGCTGCGTGAGATGATCGAGTCCGGTGTAATCAAATACGGCGATGCCTTCAAGGAGAGCATGGCCAAGGGAGAGTGGGACCTTAGCAAAGTTGACTATGACGAGGTTGCCAAGTCACAGGCCACGCTTGTGTACGGTCAGATGAATGAGCCTCCAGGGGCACGTTCATCGGTAGCGCTTTCCGGTCTTACCGTTGCCGAGTCGTTCCGTGACGGTGCCGGCAGCGACGGCGCATACAGCGATATCCTGTTTTTTATCGATAACATATTCCGCTTTACTCAGGCAGGATCTGAGGTATCGGCCCTTCTGGGACGTATGCCAAGTGCCGTAGGTTATCAGCCTACGCTGGCCAGTGAGATGGGTAAGATGCAGGAGCGTATCACATCGACCATACACGGATCAATCACATCGGTACAGGCCGTATATGTGCCGGCCGATGACCTTACCGACCCGGCACCTGCCACCACGTTCTCACACCTGGATGCAACCACCGTGCTGAGCCGTAAGATTGCCGAGTTGGGTATCTATCCGGCCGTTGACCCGCTGGATTCAACATCCCGTATCCTTGACCCCAATATCGTGGGCAAGGCGCACTACGATACCGCACAGCGTGTAAAGCAGATACTGCAGCGTTACAACGAGCTCCAGGATATCATATCAATCCTAGGTATGGATGAGTTGTCCGATGAGGACAAGCTGACTGTAGCACGTGCACGCCGTGTACAGCGTTTCCTGTCACAGCCGTTCACCGTGGCCGAGCAGTTTACAGGTGTCAAGGGCACCATGGTAAGCATTGAGGATACCATCAAGGGATTCAACATGATTCTGGACGGTGAGGTGGATGACCTCCCGGAGCAGGTGTTCCTTAATGTAGGTACTATTGAAGAAGCCATTGAGAAGGCTAAGAAACTACAGGAGGAAATGAAGAAGTAATCATGCTCAAGCTTAGGATTATAGCACCGGACAGACTGGTATTTGAGGGCGATGTGGAAAGCGTCACCCTGCCGGGTACAGTAGGCAGTTTCACTGTTCTGGACCGCCATGCCCCTATAATCTCCTCACTTGAGAATGGTAAGATAACATACCGCGATGCGAACGGACAGACTGAAGTTACTGTAAGGTCGGGGTTCGCCGAGGTCAGGAGCAACATCCTCTCAATATGTGTCGAAATATGAAAAAGCTGATTCTGACATATCTGATAGTGCTTTCGGTACTGACCGTAGCCATAGTGCTGTCATTGCGTATGGCTTGGCCGGAGCAGTATCCGTCCCTGCTGTTCATTATACCGCTGTTCTATGCGGTAATGCTGGGCGTAATGGTATGGCTTAAGCGCTCAAACGAGAGAAAGGGTAAAGACCGCAGCATATTCTTCCTTACCTACAGGGTGGTCAAGATTCTGCTTGCCCTGGTTCTGCTTTTGGCATATTTCACTGCGGTGCGTACTCAGTTGCTGCCGTTTGCAGTGGTATTCATGATATATTACCTGTGCCTGTCGGCTGTTGAGACGGTACTGTTTATGAAAGGAGAGAAAAAGAGTTGAAAAAGATAATTGCCATATTGTCATTGATGTTTCTGATTGCGGTTCCGGCCATGGCGCAGGAGTCTGCTCAGGATGAGACTGTCGATGTAAAAGGAGTAATATTCGGTCATCTGAAGGACTCTTATCACTGGCATATTATTACAATTGGTCAAAAGGAGGTAAGCCTGCACCTGCCGGTAATACTTTACAGCAAGGTATCAGGTTGGCATTTCTTCTCTTCACGGGAACTTGAGCATACAGGCAGTTATGAGGGTTTCCATATAACGGGTGACGGTGCCCATGCAGGTAAACTTGTTGAGACGTTGCCCGATGGCACTGAACTCAAGCCGCTTGACCTGTCACTTACCAAGATAGCGCTGGCTGTGATAATAAACAGCCTGCTGCTCTGCGTGATAGTGATGTGCACGGCCCGCTGGTACAGGCGCCACAGCGCTACCGATCCTGCTCCGGGCGGTTTTGTGGGCCTTATGGAGTATGTAATTGCCATGATTGTGGATGATGTAATCAAGCCTTCGGTAGGCAAGGAGTACAAACGGTATACGCCGTTGCTGCTCACCATATTCTTCTTTATACTGTTGAGCAACATAATGGGTCTTATTCCCATATTCCCGGCTGGAGCCAATGTAACGGGCAATATCGCCATTACGCTCACTCTGGCGCTGGTAACATTCTTTACGGTCAATGTGCTTGGTAACCGCGAGTATTGGAAAGAGATACTCTGGCCCGATGTCCCCATATTCCTTAAGGCTCCGGTGCCGCTGCTTCCGTTCATTGAGATTGTGGGTATATTCACCAAGCCGTTTGCTCTTACGGTTCGTCTGTTTGCCAATATCACTGCAGGTCATGCCATCATACTGTCGCTTACCTGTGTGATATTCATAACAGCAAAGATGGGACCGTTGATAGGTGCCCCGATGACAGTTCTGTCTGTATTCTTCATGATATTCATGAACATGTTGGAATTGCTTGTGGCATATATCCAGGCTTATGTGTTCACCATGCTTAGTGCTGTGTTCATCGGCCTGTCACGCCCTGAGGAACATAAATAATTGAGAATTGAGAATTTATGATTAACAACTTAAAATAACAACATTATGATGTTAGCAACAATGTTACAGGCTGCCGCAGGTGCAGCATTAGGAAATGGCGTAATAGCACTTGGTGCCGCTATCGCAGTTGTAGGTGCCGCCCTCGGTCTGGGTCGTATCGGTCAGTCTGCAATGGAGTCAATCGCACGTCAACCCCAGGCCGCCGGTGATATCCGCAGCTCAATGATTCTTATCGGCGCCTTCATGGAGGGTGTATCACTTCTGGCTGTAATCGTTTGTCTGTTGGCACTTTACGCTAAGTAATGGACCTTCTGATTCCCGAAGTCGGTACAATCATCTGGATGCTCATTGCAGCCGGAATTGTCTTCTTTATACTGGTTAAGTGGGGATTCCCCATCATAACCCGTATGGTTGATGAGCGCAATGAGTATATTGACAAGTCGCTCCTGGCGGCCAAAGAGGCCAACGAGCGTCTTGCCGGTATCCAGAATGAGTGTGATGAACTGCTCAAGGAGACCCGTGCCGAGAAGGCGCGTATCCTTAAGGAGGCTGCCGACCGGCGTGATGAAATCATTGCAGAGGCCGAAAACCGTGCCAAGGAGAGCGGTGAGAAACTCATCGCCGATGCACGCGAACAGATTCGTCTTGAGAAGGAGGAGGCACTGCGCAGCATGCGCCGTCAGGTAGCCGAATTGTCGGTCCAGGTGGCCGAGAGGGTTGTGCTTAAGGAACTCTCAACCGATGAGGACCAGCTCCTTCTGATAGACCGTATGATAGATGACGTCAAAACAGAAAAGTAAGGTATGAATACAGGAACCGTTTCCGTGCGTTACGCCAAGGCTCTGCTGCAGTATGCGGTGGAGCAGGGTGATGCTGTGCAGGTTTATGCCGAGATGCAGACGCTTGCCTCACGGATGCGGGCTGTTCGTGCCATACATGACCGTCTGGTTGACCCCACGGTAAGCGTGGGCGATAAATGCAGCCTGCTTGAGACTGCTGTCACGGACGGAAAGAAACCGCTGAGTGGCTCTGCACAGGCTTTCTTCAAGCTCGCCGTAGGTGCCGGACGCGGTGACTGCCTGCTGTTTATGGCCGTAAGCTATCAGGACCTGTACCGCCTCAAAAATGGTATCGTGCCGGTTGAGCTTATAACAGCCACCCCTGTGGGCGATGAACGCAGGGCGCGGCTCAAACAGTTGGTAGAGAACGTAGAGCACGGCAGTGTGGAATGGACCCACACTGTTGACCCGTCACTTGACGGCGGATTCGTGCTTCTGGTTGACGGATTCCGCCTTGACGCCAGCGTGGCGGGCAAGCTGCAGAGAATCCGCAAGGAACTTATAGAAAAGAATAACCGTATCATATAATGGCAAACGGAATAAAGGCAAGTGAGGTATCGGAGGTACTTCTGGAACAGCTTAAGGGTATTGACACCAGCGCCCGATTCCAGGAGGTTGGAACCGTGCTCCAGGTGAGTGACGGCGTGGTCCGCATTTACGGACTCAAGAATGCCGAGGCCGATGAGCTGATAGAGTTTGACAATGGCATCCAGGCCATAGTGATGAATCTGGAGGAGGATAACGTAGGTGCCATCCTGCTGGGTCCTACCGATCAGATTAAGGAGGACATGACCGTGCACCGCACGGGCCGCATTGCCTCCATCAACGTAAGTGAGAACATGCTGGGCCGCGTGGTCAACCCGCTGGGTAAGCCACTTGACGGTCTTAAGGATATAGAGGGTCCCTTCTTTGAGATGCCCCTGGAGCGTAAGGCTCCCGGTGTTGTATTCCGTGAGCCGGTGCATCAGCCGCTGCAGACAGGTCTGCGTGCCATAGATGCCATGATCCCGATTGGTCGCGGTCAGCGTGAGCTTATAATCGGTGACCGTCAGACAGGTAAGACCGCCATTGCCATTGATACCATCATCAATCAGCGTAAGAACTATGAGGCAGGTGACCCTGTCTATTGCATATATGTGGCTGTGGGCCAGAAGGGTTCTACCGTTGCAACCATCGTGAACACTCTGCGTCAGCACGGTGCTCTGGATTACACCATTGTGGTGGCCGCAACCGCTGCCGATCCTGCAGCCCTGCAGTACTATGCACCGCTGGCAGGTGCCGCCATAGGTGAGTATTTCCGTGATACCGGCCGTCATGCCCTGGTGGTTTATGATGACCTCTCCAAGCAGGCCGTAGCCTATCGTGAGGTGTCACTTATTTTGAAACGTCCTTCGGGCCGTGAGGCATATCCGGGTGATATATTCTATCTGCACTCACGTCTGCTTGAGCGTGCAGCCAAGATAATCAGCCAGCAGGAGGTTGCCGAGAAGATGAATGACCTTCCACAGTCGCTTGTGGGTCACGTCAAGGGTGGCGGCTCTCTGACTGCTCTGCCTATCATCGAGACACAGGCCGGTGACGTATCGGCCTATATCCCCACCAACGTGATCTCAATTACCGACGGTCAGATATATCTGGAGTCAAGTCTCTTCAACCAGGGATTCCGTCCCGCCATCAACGTGGGTATATCGGTATCACGTGTGGGCGGTAACGCTCAGATCAAGTCCATGAAGAAGGTGGCCGGTACACTTAAGATTGACCAGGCTCAGTACCGCGAGCTGGAGGCGTTCAGCAAGTTCAGCAGCGATATGGACCCCGTTACCGCCATGGTGCTTGACAAGGGCCGCAAGAACAACCGCCTGCTTATTCAGCCCCAGTATTCACCTATGCCGGTAGGCGAGCAGATTGCAGTGCTTTACTGCGGTATCCACGGCCTTCTGAGCGAGGTCCCGCTGGACCGTGTCATCGATTTTGAGGACCGTTTTGTGGAGATTGTACGCGGCAAGTACAAGGAGAGCATACTTGATGTGCTGTCCAAGGGCGTGATGAATGATGAGGTAGGCAAACTCATTGAGGAGGCCGCCGACAAGACAATCCAGGAATTAGGAATCTGATAAGTAATGTCACTCAAGGAGATAAAGACCCGTATCCAGTCGGTCAGCAATACACGCAAGACCACATCGGCCATGAAGATGGTGTCGAGCGTGAAACTTCGCAAGGCTCAGCAGAACATTCAGTTTGCCGTGCCTTACGTGAATCAGCTGGATGGTATCCTTAAACGCCTGTCGTCCGATCCCGAGGCCCGCAAGGTGTCGCCGCTGGTTGTGGAGCGTGAAGTCAAGGAGGTGGCTATGGTCTGCTTCTCGTCCGATTCCAGCCTGTGCGGCGGTTTTAACGGCAACATCATACGTCACAGCCGCGCACTTTATAATGAACTCTACAAGATTGACCAGACGCCTCTGGTCTATACCGTAGGCCAGAAGATAACTGATGCATTCCGTAAGGAGGGGCTGACCGTAAACACTGGTTATGCCGGCATGATGCAGAGCCGCAGTTATGAGCAGGCGGCATCACTGGCCGATGACCTTATGGATATGTATCTGAACGGCCATCTGGACAAGGTGGTGCTTACCTATACACACTTCAAAAGCGCCGGATCACAGCAGATCGTGGATGAGGTGCTGCTGCCGGTTACTGTTCCTGCCGGCCAGTCGGATCAGGAGAGTGACTACATTCTGGAGCCATCGGCCGCAGAGCTTATGAAAGTGTTGCTGCCCAAGGTTATACGCATGAAAGTATATTGCGCCATGCTGGACTCTTATGCCAGCGAGCAGGCCGCCCGCGTGATTGCCATGCAGGCCGCCACCGAGAATGCGGATAATCTGATTGGGGAGCTAACCCTCCAGTACAACAAACTGCGCCAGCAAGCCATAACCAATGAGATACTGGATCTTGCTGCCGGCGCCCAAAAATAGTACAAAAGGGGACAGTCCCCTTTTGTACTATTTTGTACCGAAAACGAATTATGTCAGAAATGAGGATAGAGAGCCTGGCGCTGCACTATGTGGGCAATCAGGCTAATGAGGAGCCGTTTGTATGCTCCAAAAAACTGTTTACGCTGAGCGAGGATATGAACACCCTGCTCACCGAGTACTTTGTGGGCTCGTTCAAGAGTGAGGAGCGTTTTGTGTTCCATGATGACATGGGGCTTGAGAACAACCGTGTCTATAGGCTGGTATCGGACATATTCGACAACCCGGGCATGCTCTATGATTTCTCGGTCGATCTGGCCACACACCTGTATGAGAACTGCCAGCATCCCAAGATTAAGGGCGGCGATTTTATAGTGGCTCATATTACAGGCCTGGGGATAGGGCGTGACATAAACGAGGCTATCGGCCTGTTCAAGATAGAGAACAAGGAGACCTTCCTTACCTTTGAGCATGATGAGGATGGTTTTGACATATCGCCCGTGGACGGCGTGAACCTGCGCCGTCTTGACAAGGGTGCGCTCATAATGAATTACGAGCGTGAGAAAGGCTACATGGTGGCAGTGGTCGATAAGACCAACACCCAGGGTGCCAGCTACTGGATCGATGACTATCTGCACCTGATGCGCCGTCAGGACTCATATTTCCAGACCCAGAACGTGATGGAACTGACCCGCAATTTTGTGGCGCAGGAGCTGCCCAAGCAGTTCAACGTGAACCGTGCCGACCAGGCCGACCTGCTGAGCCGCACCATGGGATTCTTCAAGAACAATCCCAAGTTCGATATGCCGTCATTTGAGCAGCAGGTAATATCCCAGCCCGAAGTGGTGGGTATGTTCGATGATTACCGCAACCGTTACGAGCAGGAGCGTCAGATACAGCTCCAGGACCAGTTTGACGTAAGCGAGGGAGCCGTAAAGAAACAGAACCGCCTCTACAAGAGCGTCATCAAACTGGACAAGAACTTCCACATATACGTGCACGGCAGCCGCCAGCTGATAGAGCAGGGTGAGGACGAGCACGGCAAGTTCTACAAACTCTACTTCAACGAAGAGAGTTGATAGGCCTTCCAGGCCGGTCAAAAAAAACAGGTGCCCCGATTGGGACACCTGTTTTTTTGCTGCGGGATGGAAACCTTAGCGCAGCGGTTTGATGGTGATGGTGCGCTGGTATGGTTGGGGCAGTACGCGGTACTGGTTGAAGATGCCGCGGGCTGTGCAGCCTACACCTGATGTTGCGTAGTCAAGGTTCAGGGTGATATCTCCTCCGCGCTGCAACTGATACTGATAGATGGCCTTGGTCAGGTTATCGGTAGTGCAGTCATATGCGTTGAAGTTGAAGTACTGATCCATGCTGAACTCCAGACCCTTGCCTGAGTTGTCGGTCAGGCGAACCCAGCGGTTATCGGTCCTCAAGCCGTAATCCTGCGGGATGAGGTAGGGCTCATACATATCATTTACGGTGGTGTTGTATATGCCTATGCGGTATCCGGTCTTGCGGTCGGGATATGATGCCTGAGGTCCGCGCCCGTACCATTCAACCTTGCTCAGTGACTTGTCTAAACTCATGGTCACACCGATACGGGGCAGCCACTGCGGCATCTTGCCCATGGGGCTTACCTTATGATGTACGGTGACGGTTCCGTCAGAATTTACAACCCAGTGCCAGTCATTCTCGAAGCGGTTATCGGTAGCATTGGTGGAGAGTGAATTCTCTTTCACGTCAATCACTACGACATCAGCACCCTTGAAGGCCTTGACCGATACGGGAACAAGGTTTCTCTTGTCTAATGAGGCTGCATAGTAATGGCTGGCCAGAACGGTATTGGCTCCGATGTTTCCGTAGCCCTGGATAGACGGCTGGCCGGCACCGCTGCCGTTCCATCCGTCAATCTCATTGGCCACGGGAGCACGCCATACATTCAGTGTAACGGGAGACTTGAGCATTTCCTTGCCGTCAACGTTCATTGATTCAAGAGCACCGCTCACGGCGTTGAAGCGGTAGGTGAATCCCTGTCCGCTTACAACTATGCCGTTACTGCCCTGAGTAAGTGTTATATTGCGTTTTATTGCAGGACCGGCAAGGGCAGGTTTGTTCCAGGACTTGAGCTCAAACTGATCCCATGCCACCTCATGACCTGCCTTGGCCCAGACCTCATCCTTCTTAAGTGATGAACTTATCTCCAGGCGGTACTCTTTGCCGGGCTCAATCTTAGCTGGCTTGTGGAACGGTATTCTAACCATCTTTCTGGTCAGCGGCTCCACGTCCAGATTCAGTGTGCCTGATTCTATTACCTTGTCATCGGCCATAAGTGACCATTTGGTATTGTAGATTGAGGCGTTGGTAAAGTGGTTGCGGTTCCATACCTCAACGTTACCGAATACAAGGTCAACCAGCGTGAATGAGAGCGGTTGTACGGTTTTCTTCATCTGCCACATCTCGGGCTGGGGTACACGGTTGGGCCAGATTGAGCCATAGGTGCGGGCTCCCTGTCCGTATGTGTAGAATGTGCCCTGGTTCTGCTCCTCCTCAAAGTCAAGCCACAGGGCTGCCTTGGCGGGATCAAAGCTGCCGGGAAGCACTGCATCGGCAAACACGCCAACGTTGTCTATCATGGCGTCGCAGATGTAGGGGTTGGCATCCTGACCGCATGACTGCTCGTCACGACCTATGCAGAGTGACAGGGGCAGATTGCGGATATTGCCCGATGCAGCCTGTGATGCAACCTGTGTGCCGTCAATGAAGAGCTTCATCTCACTGCCGTCATAGACAGCTGTCACGTTGTGCCATTTGTTCTCCCAATCCTCGGGCAGGGGTGCCGACAGGGTCTGCTTGCGGCCGTTGTCGATATAGAAGTCAAGTCTTTCTGCTCCCTGCTGCTTAAGACCGTACTGGTTGCTGCCCTTGCAGATCAGGTAACCGCCGCTGCGGTTGAACAGGCGCGGATAGATATCCAGGGTGAGGGTAAGCTTATTGCCGCTTATCTCCACATTATCGGCCCTATATACCTGAACCCACTGCTCCTGCTTGTGCAGGTCAAGTGCCTTACCTGTAGGTCCTTGCTCAAGAGTAGCACGACCCATGATATGGGCGGGAGTCTTGTAAGGAGACTGATCCTTGAGCAGTCTTACTGGCTCCTCCAGACCGGGACTAACAAAATCCCAGATGGCACCGCCCATCAGTTTGGGAT
>ONMR01000041.1 GCA_900318995.1 uncultured Prevotellaceae bacterium
CCGTCGGCATACTCGAACGAGCCGTTCTTGACGATGTTCTTGCCCTTGATAACGTAGCCGTTATCGCCGTAGACTATGCCGGCGGGAAGCTCTGACTCATCCTTGAATACGCTTACATTTACAGTCTCTTTGAAGCCGTCAAGTTCTGCCGTTACAACGGCCGAACCGCCGCGGACTGCAGTGATAAGGCCTGTCTCTGAAACGGTAGCCACATTGGGATCTGATGATGTGTAAGTAATGACCGGAGCTTGGGTCTCACCTATCTTATGGTTGACTATATCTATGTCTATCTGGGACTTGTCACCTCTATACAGGGTTACGTCCGATCCGCTGTTGAGCTGCATGGGACCTACCAGATAATTGATGAGCCAGTCAAGGTCGGCCTTTGGAACCTTCTCACCCACATTACCGCCGTTGTTTGGCTTGGCACCGGTGCTGAGATGATAGTAAACCTTTTCCTGGAGTGTCTCGCCGGGGAAAGTCTTGATGAGGTCTACCATTTTGGCAAACTTGTAGCCCTCTTCGTTGTCATTGGGGTCTATACGGCCTGCATAGTTTCTCTGACGGACCAACACCTCATAGGCACCGTGGGCCTCGGCACGCTCATTCACGATCTTGTCCGATGAGAATGATGTCAGCTCAAAGTCCTTGCAAAGTGCATCCTCGGTCATACCGCAAAGGGCTCCAACCAGGTAAGCCACCGTTCCGGTACGGTCGGCACCTACCGAGCAGTGCAGATATACGGGCTTATCGGCCTTGAGCCACTCGATAAGCTTGAGGATACCCTGGATACTCTGCGGACCGTTTGCAAAGGTGGCAATACGGCTGTTATAGCCCTGATTTACATTGTAGATGGGGCAGTCCTGGCCGAAGAATGAGTATGTGGCATTGACGGAGTTGCTGGCGTCTCTCATGTCCAGCTCGGACCTCATTCCGACCCAGCGGAGGTCTGCTACACCCTGATCGGTGATAATCTTGGTGGTCTTTCCGTTTACATTAAGCCTTGAACCGCGGACAATCTTACCGTATTTCATAGGATAACCGCTGGTGGTAGGCCATCCGCCCATATCGCGTACATTGAAGATGTTGTCTATCTTGAGCATGCGAAGCGTTCCGGTTGTCTTGAAGCGGCCCGATCCGGCATTTGCCAACGAACCGTCCTTCTGGTGATACTGAACCTTCCAGTTATAGACCCTTCCGGGAATGAGATTGTAAACATTGATCGTATCGGTTCCCTTTTCAACATTCAGGACATATGCGTTTTGAAAATCCTCGGTCTCACTTACGTAAATGGTGCTTACCGTATCGACAGCGGCAGCCAGAATGATCTGGACAGGTTTGGGGATATCCTTTCTTACACCATGGTTCTGATGAGGGGGATTATCGCAGTAATCCAAGATTTTTGAGTATGTGTAGTCCGTAGGATCATACTGAACTTCAGTAAGATAGCGGTGTACCACATCGTTCTCCAGACAATACTCGGGGAGGTCATTCTGTGCTTTTGCCTGAAACGAGAACAGGCATATGACAGCAAGAAGTAAAGATTTTTTCATAAGCATTCTTTAGTGGTTATAATTCATAATTGTTGTAAAATTAATGCAAAGAATTGTTATAACCAAAATATAATAATAAGAAAAGGAATATTTGTTCCTGTCAAACTTAATAACCAACTGTATGAAAGCCAAGCTTGCACTTACGCTGCTACTCACTGCAACAGTAACCGTAACATTGGCGGCCCAGCCCACAGCGTAACCAAGCGCTACATACGCGCCATCGCAAACGGTCAGCCCCTCCCCACCCGCTAACTCCTCGGTAGGCGCCCATCGGCCCCAGCGCGGATCGTTGTGGGACACTTTGGCGGGAAAGGTCAGTTGGATTCGGCAGCCAGGCGGAATAGCGCCGGGGTCAGGTGACAATAGCCTGTAGGGTTCTTGTCAAGGTAGTCCTGGTGATACTCCTCGGCGCGGTAAAAATTCTTTAGTGGCAGCAACTCCACCGCCAGTTTCTGACCGGGCCCAAGTGCCTGCTCCTGCTCTTTGAAGACTTTCTGCAAGAGTTCAACTGTTGCCGCATTAGTATCGGGAGCATAGTAAACGCCTGTGCGATAGCGCGTTCCCTCATCCTCACCCTGCTTGTTAAGGCTGGTGGGATCAATGGCCTTGAAATAGATCCGGGTCAGCTTATCAACGGTAATAACCTGCGGGTCATAGGTCACGTGTACGCACTCGGCATAGCCGGTGGTATCGGTATAAACCTCCTTGTAGGTAGGATCCGGAGTGTTTCCGTTGGCAAAACCCACCTCGGTGCTCATCAATCCGCGAATGAGTTTGAAGTATTTCTCCGCACCCCAAAAGCAGCCGGCTGCAAAATAAATTTCCTTACACATGTGCGTCAAAACGTGAATGTCTCGGGGAAAAGGCAAGAATTACAGGCAGAATCAATCTTTTTAACATAGCTGCGGTCTCAATTAGAATCTTTCAAAGATACAGCAAAAAATCAATCCTTGTAAACAAAGGAGACGATGTGGCGTTATTTTCATATATTTGTAATATGGAAAGAGTTACAGATACATTTAAGGAGGCTGTATTCAGGGCTGTAGCTCTGATTCCACGTGGGCGCGTGGCATCATACGGGCAGGTAGCCCAGATGGCCGGCTATTCTGAAGGGGCAGCCCGTGCTGTAGGCAATGCGCTGCATACCAATACCGACTCTGAGAAAACGCCTTGCCACCGTGTGGTGACATCTTCCGGACAGATGGGCTCAAACTATGGGTTTGGAGGCCCGGAACTGCAACGTTCCATTCTAAAGGCAGAGGGCGTCAGGTTTATCGGAGACAGGGTCGATATGGCACAGTCAGGAATAGCGATTGAGGATCATCCGCTCTTGCCGTTCCTGCCACCTAACGCCCGGATTTTCTTTCTGGGCAGTTTTCCGCCACCGGTGAGCCGATGGTCCATGAATTTCTTCTACCCCAACTGGATAAACGATTTCTGGCGCATTCAGGGGCTGATACATTTTGACGACCCGCATCATTTTGAGTTGCCACAGGCCAAACAGTTTGACCGTCAGTTAATTACCAGATTCTGTTCCGAACAGGGATTTGCCTTCTATGACACTGCGTCCAGAGTATGCCGTCTGAAGGGTAATGCAATGGATGAGTTCCTGTTTGTAATCAGGTATGCCCCCATAGCGGAAATGCTGAGTTCCTTGCCCGATTGCAAAACCATAGTTACTACCGGCGGAAAAGCATCAGACAGCCTCCTTACTATTCTAAAGAGACTTGAAACCGACGGAACGGCATCTTTAATGGATACCACAGCTCCACCACCCCACGGCAGCAGCACACACATAATCATCGGTGGTCGTGAGATAGAATGGTGGAGAATGCCATCGACTTCACGCGCCTACCCTATGCCCCTTCCCATCAAGGCCGACTCCTATCGCCAGTTATTTCCGCAACTTTTATCCCCATTCCCATTGTAAAGGACCTCAAGTGCAATCCAAAGTGCAAAAAATGCACTTTGAAAGAATTGGCCACAAGAAAGCGAAATCC
>ONMR01000006.1 GCA_900318995.1 uncultured Prevotellaceae bacterium
ATACTATCTGAGAAAGATGAAAGAAAAAGGCGGAGCAAAGGAGGCTCATGGTGTTGTCCTTAATGCCGTCAAGTTTAAAATCATCCTCAGAATGTTTGCGGTCGTCCGTTCCGGAGAACCTTATAAAGTACTTAACTATTGACATACAATCGGTTGAACTATCCTTTTCTTTAGTGCCAGGTTGCAGGAGATGCAACAAATTAGAGTAATAGACACGGGTCTAATCAAAGTAATAGTATCGCTCCACTCCTGTTAACGATCTGGTTTTGATGGTAAAAACCGATATGAAACCATAATCATCCCTTCTTGTAATCAATCTTTTAGGAAGGGTATATTTATTTATCAATATCGGACACGAGGGGCACCATTAGATGGCGTTCCCCGCGATATCCGTATTATAAAAACCTCAACAATAATAGTTTCTATAAAAAACATCCAAAAACATTTGGAAAAGTCTTAGAATACCGTTAAGTCCCGAAGGGAATTAAAAGGGAGGCGTTCGCCGTTTAGGGTCCGGAGAACCCTGGAGTAGCCTCGGAACGTCGGTTCCCAAACCCCATCTCCAGCGGAGGCAACTCACAATCTAAAAAATTGACTCATTATTAAACGACCCCTTTGCGTCAAACAACCCCTTCGCATCGTTTTTTGATTTTTTTTGTGTGTATTAGGTTTTTACATATATTTGTGTGTTTGATCAATTTTTAATGCTTATGAATATTAAGTTATTGACTCGTTTGTTTTTTGTTTCAAACCTTGCATTTCTGCTGGTTGCCTGCGGCGATGATAAGCCTGTTGAACCCGAAATAGAGACTTCGGAAGATGTCAAGATAGTTAGTGTGAATACTACGGCCTTAACCGCTTCAATCGTTGGTTCTTTTGAGGGTATGTCAAAAGTGGATCTGGCTCTGGGTGAGAAAGGTGTTTTGTATTGTGTCAAATCGGCCGATGCAGCTTCTGTATTCAAATCATGGCTTGACGGTAATGACAATCCTGATTGCGAGAAGTTTACTGCAGGATCTATCCAGGGTGGAGAGTATGTAGGTGTAATCAAGAACCTTTATCCCGAAACGGAGTATAATTTCTGCATCTATTCCAAAAGTAAGGATGGCAAGACACGTAAGATAAGCAGTTTATCCAGTTTTGTTACCGGCAGTTTTAATCCGGTTTTCAAACCGATTGTGCGAGTCAGCCCGTCGTATACTTTTGTACAGGTTACATATAAAGAAGTGAAGATGAATGAACTTGATGCATCAAGTTGCACGATAGGCGTGCTGGTTTCTACAAAATCAGGTGCCGAACCAGGTGTAGGAACCACTCTGACCCCATATAATGGCTATTATGAACAATATTACGATCAATATATTTCCAGAGCGTTCGGCGTTAAACCCGACAGCAGTTATTATTGCCGTTTATATGTTGAATTTAAGAACCTTGATGGCGGTTACTCTTACCTATATGGACCCGAAACGTCTTTCTCAGCCAGGACATCCGAAGAGCTTGCAGTTGATCTGAATCTGCCCAGCGGACTTAAATGGGCATTGCTTGATGTAGGTGAAGGTAGTTCAGATGCTTTGGCCGATGATAGAGACTATTGGCCGGGATGGCAGTATTTCCATTGGGGCTCATTGCGTATGTTCCAAGGATTAAGGAATGTGGCTCCAAACAAGAATGCGTATGAGTATTGGAATAAGGAAAGCAATACATATACTTTCCTGGCCGATGATATCAAGGGTACGGAATATGATGCAGCTCACATGCTTCTGGGTGGTAAATGGAGAATGCCCACCAAAGAAGAGGTTCAGGAACTTATGGACAGCACTGCTCTTTACTGGACAACTGGAGTAGGACATGGAGTGAACGAAAATTACCGCTCCGGCAGCATATTGCATCTGGATAGGGACAGCATTATTGGTGGTAGTAATAGTGTGCCATTTATTTTCCATATAGGCGGTTTTTGGACTAGTACGTTCGAAGACGGTTATCCCGTGGCTTATGATGTAATTGCAGATGAAACCAATGACAGATTCGTAACGGCCGGACACATGGAACTGGTGACCGGCAAGGGTGGTGAGTATGCCCGACATATCCGTGCCGTTTGGGATCCAAACATGTGATGCAAATGCGGATGATATGATAAGGGGACGGTTGCTGCCGTCCCCTTTTGCATTGTCAGAATCTGTTGAACTGGAGCCAGCGGTAGAAGGATTCGCGCCAGGTGCCGCTGGTGTTGCCGGGATCGTCAGGGCCGAAGGGGCCTGTGCCGTCGTCATACAGGTGCATCTCGGCGTTAGCTCCTGCCCGTTTCCAGTCAAGGTACAGGGAGACAAGTCCGGCGGCAACGTTGTGATGGTCACCACGTGTAGCGATAAAGAGTTTTGGGGCGTTTTGGGGTACTTCAACGTCAATCAGTGATGGCCCGTAGATGGTCGCCATGAATGCGGGCCGATGAGCGGCATCAGCACGGACGGTTGCTCCTATCCCAACTCCTCCGCCGGCGGAGAAGCCAAGGAAACCTATCTTGTCGGGATTGATATGCCACTCGGCGGCATGCTCGCGGACTATCTCCATTGCGCGTAGGGCATCGTTTATGGCGTTGTTTATATTCTTTACTCCACTCTCTGATGTGTCGGGATTGGCGTTGGACTTGGTTATCTTGGAGAACTCTGTGACAGATGCACTCAGTGCCATTCCTCCACCTCCCATGCGCGGACCACCCGGACCGCCACCCATCACACGGGTGCGGTATTTGAGTCCGATGGCAGCTATACCGCGTTCGTTGAGCCATCGGGACATGTTTATTACATCTGTTCCCCATGAGTGCGCCATCAGGCCTCCGCCGGAACAGAGGATGACTGCTGTGCCGGTCGCTTTGTCGGCATCGGGCAGATAAACGGTTATTGAGGGAGTAACTACGCCGGATATGTTCTGTATGTTTCCGTCCGGACCGCGTGTTATGCGCTCGTTGTCTTGAACGCCCTCACTGCCGGGGGCAACTCCGTCATAGAGACGTATCTCCTGTTGGGCAAAAGCACAGGTGGACAGTGCTAAAGCCAGAATGGTCATCATAGTTTTCATATAGACAGCTTTTTTGGTAATTCAAAGATATGTTATTTGTAAAATGTGTAAAACAGAACCCTCCCCTTTTGTGCTATTTTTTAAATTATTATATTTGCCTGTATGAAACGGTTATGTTTAAATATCGCCTTTTCTGTCTTGTTTATGCTGACAGGACAGAGTGTGGCATCGGGCGGAGCTATGGCTCAGAATCCGGATCCTGAGGGCCTTACCGGTATGGATGAATATCATTTCTCTTCGGAGGGTTACAGGACAATCGGCAAACGCTATGGCGATTATGGAGCAGATTGCAGCAAATACCATACTGATTCCTGCGGACAGAAGTGACGATGTGATTTATGACCTGTTGGGCCGAAGGCTGGATGCTCCGCAGAAGGGTATCAATATTATCAACGGCAAGAAAGTCATAATCAGGTAGTGATTGAATCTCTAGACAATTTTAAGGACAAAAAATATAGCTTATGAGTAACTATGAATGGAAGTTCTCCACTATTGGTGGAAAGAACCGTGTAAACATTTCGAGTGGCGAGGATATCAGGCATCTGGGTGAACTGGACCAGAAACTGTGGACAGTACTTAGCTCTCCTGTAGTAGGGCTGGAGTTTGATGCCAAGACACTTAAGATGCTGGATTACGACAATGACGGCCGTATCCATGTGAATGAGGTTGTTAAGGCAGCAGAGTGGCTTACCTCTGTCCTGAATGATCCCGATATGCTGTTGAAGAAGGAGGATACGCTTCCGTTCTCGGCTTTCAATACCGATAATCCTGACGGTGCCAGACTGTTGGCATCGGCCAAACAGATTCTTAAGAATCTTGGTCTTGAGAAGGATAGCATATCGGTAGCCGATGCCGATGACAGTGTGGCTATCTTTGCCAAGACTGCCCTTAACGGTGACGGTATTATCACAGAGCAGTCAACAGACGATGAGGCCCTTAAGAAGACCATCGCTGAGTGCGTAGCATCGGTTGGAGGAAAGACTGACCGCAGCGGCCTGCAGGGCGTTGACGCCGATTTGCTTGATAAGTTCTATGGCGCTCTTGCCGCCTACTCAGCATGGAGAAAGGCTGCTGCCGACGGAAAGGATGAAATCCTTCCGTTTGGTGATGACACTGCTGCCGTCTATGATATAGTACAGACCATCAAGGCCAAGGTTGCAGACTACTTTATGCGTTGCAAGCTGGCTATGTTCCATGCCGGCAGCACTAACGCTCTGGATGTTTCGGTAACACGTATTGAGACTATCAGCGACAAGGACCTTTCAACCTGTGCAGATGAGATTTCGACTTATCCTCTGGCTCGTGTATCGGACTGCAAGATGCTCCCGATAGACGGTCGTATCAATCCGGTTTGGCAGGCTACATTTGACAAGCTGAACAAACTGGCCCTGGAGAAGGAGTTCAATGGCGCATCAGAGATTTCGGAGGAGCAGTGGAATGCATTTGTCGCTAAGCTGGCTCCCTATGAGGCCTGGCTGGGACAGAAGGCCGGCGCCGAGGTTGAGGCGCTGGGACTGGATGAGGTAAATGCCATTATCAAGGCAGACCGTAAGGCAGACCTGCTTAAGCTGATTGATGATGACAAGGCTCTTGAGTCCGAGTCTCTCTCTATCGATGAGGTGGCCAAGCTGTTGCATCTGTACAGGGATTTCTATACATTCCTCTGCAACTTTGTCTCATTCCGTGATTTCTATGATCCTGAATGCAAGGCTATATTCCAGGCTGGTCAACTCTATATCGATGAGCGCTGCTGCGAACTCTGTATCAAGGTGCCCGATATGGGACCGCACGGAACCGCTACAAGCCTGAGCGGAATGTTTATCCTTTACTGCAACTGCGTAAACAAGATAAACGGTGACAAGATGATTATTGCAGCTGTAATGACCAATGGAGATGTCTCTGACCTCCGTGAAGGCAAACATGGTCTGTTCTATGACCGTGCAGGCGTAGAGTGGGATGCTACAGTGTTCAAGATCGTTGAGAATCCTATCAGCATACGTCAGGCTTTCTGGACTCCTTACCGCAAGGTGGCCCGTTACGTGGAGACAACAATAGAGAAGAAGGCTGCCGAGAAGGACAACAAGGTTATGGCAGATATGACAACCAAGGTTGATGGCGCAGCTGCAGGAAGCGCCGAAAAGAAACCGCCGTTTGATATAGCCAAGTTTGCAGGTATCTTTGCTGCAATAGGTTTGGCATTTGCTGCTATAGGTGCTGCTTTGGCTTCTGTTGCCAAGAGTCTTTCAGGATTTGTCTGGTGGCAGTGGCTGGTGCTGATTGCCGTGGTCTTGCTGATAATATCGGGACCTTCAATGCTCCTGGCTTGGCTCAAGCTGCGTAAGCGTAACCTGTCGCCGCTGCTCAATGCCAACGGATGGGCTATCAACGCTGCAGTCAAGGTGAATATCACATTCGGTGCCACACTTACTGAAGTGGGTAAGACTCCCGTCAAGGCAGAGCCCGATCCGTTTGCCGATAAGACCCCATGGTGGAAGAAACTCATCTACTGGCTCATAGGACTTGGCTTGGTATTCTGGCTCTGCTACTCCCAGAACTGGATATACAAGTGGACCAACGAGAATCCAAAGTGGCATCATGAGAAGAAGGTCAAACCCCAAGCAGAGCAGGCTCCAGCTGAGGAAGCCACTTCAATGCTGGTATTGACAGCAGATAACTTCCAAGCCTGACTACGCAGGTTCAAGCGTATTGGGGCGAAGCGAGTATGCGAGCGAGAGCGGCCGGGTAGGCCGCCCGTTCGCGTTAGCGAACTAAAAAAAGGAATGGGGTTCGAACCCTTCCTCCGTAATAAAGAAAAGAGGTCCAACCGGACCTCTTTCTTTGTTGCGGAGGAAGGATTCGAACCTCCGACCTTTAGGTTATGAGCCTAACGAGCTACCTCTGCTCCACTCCGCGATTTCTGTTTTGCGAGTGCAAAGATAGTCCTTTTGTGTTTTGTAAGCAAATCTTTCGGGGTAAATATGTGTTTCTTTCACATTTTTAGTACTTTTGTAACTCTAATTGAGATTATGGATACTACTAAAACAAAACAGCAGTTCATTTCGGCTGCCAAGACCTTGTTTGTGAGGAAAGGCTATGATGAGACTACAATGATTGACATTGCTCAGGAAGCCGGTTTAAGCAGACGCACCCTGTATTCTTATTTTGAGAGCAAAGTTGAGGTCTTTCAGGCCGTTATCAACAGCGAGGTGGAGAAGGTACTGGCTCAACTTGAAGAGATTGCCCGTCAGAATATGCCTGTGCAGCAAAAGATTGTAGAGTTTGTGTTCGGATATTTCAGACTGATAAAGGAAACAGTTGACCGCAACGGAACCTTACGTTCCGGTTTTTTCCGTAACAGCTGGGGACTGGAACATTTCCGTAAGGCATTTGATCTGAAGCAGAAACAGATGCTTCAGGATATTATCACTGAGGGTAAAACCACCGGTGTGTTTGATGTGATAAGTGTAAGGCGAACGGCCGAAATCATGCATAATTGCATGCGAGGTTTTGAGGCGCCTTATATCAGAGGTAAACTCTGGCAGGGCAATACCAGAGAGGAGATACGTTTTGAGGCACGCCGTCTCATATATGGCGCGCTGGGATATAATTCAGAAACTAACAAGCAATTATAATAATGGGAAAACTGACAGGTAAGAAGGTGCTCATCACTGGAGCAACCCGTGGTATTGGTCTGGCTATGGCTCGGCTTTTTGCAGCCGAGGGTGCAGACATCGCATTCGTATATATCAACAGTGTGGAGAAGGCTCAAGCCTTGGAGGGTGAACTTAGCGCAAACGGAATCAAAGCCAAGGGCTACCGTGTGGATGTGTCCAGTTTTGAGGGCGCTGCAGGGATGGTCGAAGAGGTCGTAAAGGAGTTCGGCCGGATAGATATCCTGGTGAATAACGCCGGAATTACACGTGACGGTCTGATGATGCGCATGAACGAGCAGCAGTGGGATGAGGTGATTGACACTAACCTGAAATCGGCTTTCAATTTCATAAAGGCCTGCACTCCGCAGATGATGCGTCAGCGCAGCGGCAATATACTCTGCGTATCATCGGTCGTAGGGCTTCACGGTAATGCAGGTCAGACCAATTACTCAGCATCAAAGGCGGGTCTTGTAGGATTGACTAAGTCTGTTGCAAAGGAGTTTGCTTCACGCGGCATCCGAGCCAATGTCATTGCTCCGGGCTTTGTGCTGACCGAGATGACCACAGGCAAGATTCCGGAGGAGAAGCTGGCAGAGTGGTGCAAGTCCATACCATTGCAGCGCGGTGCTCAGACCCAGGAGATTGCCAAGGCTGCCTTGTTCCTGGTATCTGATGACAGTTCATACATTACCGGTCAGGTGCTGCAGGTTGACGGCGGAATGAGCATGTAACAGGGCGTTGGCATTGGCATTGGCTATTGGCTATGATAGTACTATACGAAGATAATCATATTATCATTGTCTCCAAACGGGCCGGTGAGATAGTTCAGGGTGACAAGACCGGCGATGTTCCGTTGTCGGAGACTGTTGCCGCATACCTGAAGGAGAAATACTCCAAGCCGGGAAACGTGTTTGTGGGTGTGCCGCACCGTCTGGACCGGCCGGTAAGCGGGGTGGTGGTATTGGCCAAGACAAGCAAGGCGCTTTCCCGTCTGAATGAGATGTTCCGGGTGGGTAGCGTTGATAAGCGTTATCTTGCCATCGTAAAGAACAAGCCGAGAGAACCCGAAGGCAGACTTGAGAACTGGCTGGTGCGTAATGAGCAACAGAACCGTTCATACGCCTATGACAAGGAGGTGCCAGGCAGCAAGAGAGCGATCCTGAACTATAAACTGGTAGCGAGTTCAACCAATTACCATCTGCTTGAGGTGGAGTTGCTGACAGGACGGCATCATCAGATACGCTGCCAGTTGGCCAAGATGGGCTGCCCCATCAAGGGGGACCTTAAGTATGGTTCGGAGCGCTCAAATCCTGACGGAAGTATATCACTGCATGCTTTTCATGTCACATTTGAGCATCCGGTGTCACATGAGATGATAGACATAAAGGCGCCTCTGCCGGAAGATACGCTCTGGCAGAGTTTCAGGGAAGTGGCCGATAATCTGTAGCGGTTATTTGGCAGCCGGTTCCTGATAGTCTTCAAGTACGTAAGCCTTGATGATCTTGACGTCCGGATTAGGACGGCGGTTGGTTCCTGTGGCAGGGACATTTGATATGGCCTCAACAACATCCATACCCTCAATAACTTCGCCAAATACGGTGTAAAGTCCGTCCAGACTGGGCGCTCCGCCAATATTGCCGTAGAAATCGGTCTGTTCCTGGGAGTAGGTGAATGCTTTTCGGGTTTTCATGATGGCATCGGCCTGGTCATTGAGCTGGTCGTTGAGTTTGCTGATCTTTTTCTTTTCACCGTATTTCTGCCAGGTGAGTATATCCTTGGCATGAGGCTGGGTAAGTGAGTCCTTTACAGCCTGACGGTATTTTTTGTTTATAGCCTTCTCCTGGGTAGGAAGTGTGGTTGTCTTTACCTTCTTTCCGGTTATGATATAGAACTGCTGGCTTGTAGAGTATTTGAACTGTACTGTACTGGCTTGTCCTACTGCTCCGCGCTTGTGATAGAATTTCCAGGGGTTGACCTCGGATGCAATAGTATCATCCTTCTCATCTATTCCAATCTCCTGAGTGGGTTTGGCGTTCTTGGAATGGACATCACCGGCCTGAATCTTGTAACCTTTCTGGACACCGAAAAAGAGCTGGTCGTCATAATAGCCCTTGCGGGCAAGGCGTACCATATTGTGGCGATGCAACGGGGTTTCGCGGTAGAGCTTTATTGTGAAATTACCCTTGGTGGTCTCAAAACGCACGTATTGGTCGGCATCAAGGATTATGGTGTCTGCATCAACTTCCTCAACCGGAGTGGATGTGCCGCCATTCTTGCAGTTTGTGGCAAACAATAATGCCATTACGAGCTGGATTCCTATCAGATATCTTTTCATAATTCAAAGTGTTTCTTGAGTGCGAATATAATGGTTTTTTAAGCCAAAGCCAACGCCAACGCCAAAGTAAAGTATTACCTTTGCAAATTAAAAACAGATTATTAATCAAAACAGCATATTTATGAAACCTGCACTTGTTGTCCTGGCTGCCGGAATGGGTAGCCGTTACGGTGGACTCAAGCAGCTTGATGCGCTTGGCCCCAGTGGTGAGACTATTATGGATTACTCTGTATTCGATGCCATCCGCGCCGGATTCGGCAAGGTGGTGTTCATCATACGCAAGGATTTTGAGGATGATTTCCGCCGTCTGGTGCTCAAGAAATACGAGGGTCATGTTCAGACCGAGGTGGTTTTCCAGAGCATAAACGACCTGCCCGAGGGTTTCAAGTGCCCGGAGGACCGCACCAAGCCCTGGGGTACCAACCATGCAGTGCTGATGGCAAAGGATGTAATCAACGAGCCTTTCTGTGTAATCAATGCCGATGATTTTTACGGCCGTGACTGCTTTGCTGTGATGGGCAAGTTCCTGAGTTCACTGCCCGAGGGTTCAAAGAACGTATATTCTATGGTAGGATTCCGCGTAGCCAATACCCTGAGTGAGAACGGTAAGGTATCACGTGGCGTATGCGAGGTGAATGCCAAGCGTCATCTGACCACCGTTGTGGAGCGCACCGAGATACTGCGCCGCGAGAACGGCGTATGCTACAAGGACGGTGATGACTGGATACGCATTGATGATAACACTCCCGTGTCAATGAACGTTTGGGGATTCACCCCCGATTATATGAAATACTCGGAGGATTTCTTCAAGCAGTGGCTCAAGGCCAATATCAATACCCCCAAGTCAGAGTACTTCATTCCGCTCATGGTTAATGAGCTTATCAATAACGGAACCGCTACAGTTGAGGTCCTTGACACCACATCAAAGTGGTTCGGCGTGACATATGCCGAGGACCGTCAGGGTGTAGTGGATAAGATTGCAGAACTTGTAAAGGAGGGCGTCTATCCCGCCAAGCTGTTTGCGTAAGTGTTTTCGGTAGAGAATCTTAAGGTTGAGTTCGGGGCCCGTCCCCTGTTCCATGATGTCAGCTACGTGGTAGGTGACAAGGACCGTATTGCCCTGGTGGGTAAGAACGGTGCGGGCAAATCGACCATGCTTAAGATAATCGCCGGACTTCAGCAGCCTACATCGGGCACCGTATCCATACCCAAGGAGATGACCATCGGTTATCTGCCACAGGTTATGAAACTGGCCGATACCCGAACGGTAAGACAGGAGGCCGAGACGGCATTTGAGGATATCCATAAACTCAAGGCCGAGGTTGAGCGTCTGAACAACCAGATGGTTGAGCGCACCGACTATGAGAGTGAGGAGTATCACGCCCTCATAGACCGTTTTACCCGCGAGAGCGAGCGCTACCAGATGATGGGCGGAGGCAACTATCAGGCTGAACTGGAGCAGGCCCTGCTGGGTCTTGGATTCCGCCGCGAAGATTTTGACCGCCCCACAAGCGAGTTCAGCGGCGGCTGGCGCATGCGTATTGAGCTGGCCAAGATACTGTTGCGTCACCCTGACGTACTGCTGCTGGATGAGCCTACCAACCATCTGGACATAGAGAGCATACAGTGGCTTGAGGAGTTCCTGGCCAAGCGTTGCAACGCTGTGATTCTGGTAAGCCATGACCGCGCTTTCATAAACAATGTGACCACACGCACCATAGAGATATCGTGCGGCGTGATTTATGACTACAAGGTTAAATACAACGAGTTTGTGGAGTTGCGCAAGGAGCGCCGCGAGCAGCAACTCAGAGCATACGAGAACCAGCAGAAGGAGATAGCCGATGCCAAGGAGTTCATAGAGCGTTTCCGCTATAAACCCACCAAGGCCGTTCAGGTACAGAGTCGCATCAAGATGCTGGAGAAGATAGTGCCCATTGAGATTGATGAGGTGGACAACAAGACAATGCGACTTAAGTTCCCGCCCGCTATACGCAGCGGCAACTATCCGGTGATATGTGAGGGCGTGGCCAAGAGTTACGGTGACCATTGCGTTTTCAGCGGAGTTTACCTGACCATCAAGCGTGGTGAGAAGGTGGCTTTTGTGGGCCGTAACGGTGAGGGCAAGACCACTCTGGTCAAATGCATCATGGGCGAGATTCCGTTTGACGGAACGCTTACCATCGGTCATAACATACAGATAGGTTACTATGCACAGAACCAGGCGCAGCTGCTGGATGATGAGGTGACCGTACACGATACGATAGACAATGTGGCTACAGGTCCTATACGTACCCGCATAAACGATATACTGGGCGCATTCATGTTTGGCGGTGAGGCCGGACAGAAGAAAGTCAAGGTGCTTTCGGGCGGTGAGCGCTCACGCCTGGCAATGATCAGGCTGCTGCTTACGCCCAATAACCTGCTTATACTGGATGAGCCTACCAACCATCTTGATATGGCATCAAAGGATGTGCTCAAGGAGGCTATCCAGGCATTTGACGGAACGGTTATCGTGGTCAGTCACGACCGTGAGTTCCTGGACGGACTGGTAAGCAAGGTCTATGAGTTTGCCGACGGTAAGGTCCGTGAGCATCTGGGTGGCATCTATGACTTCCTCCAGAAGAAGAACCTGGACAATCTGGCCGATATAGGCCGTATGAAAGGTGCTCCGGCAGCGCAGGCAGCGCAGGAGAAGGCATCGGCCGGAAAGGATGATTATGAGGCCAGGAAGGAGCAGGAGCGTCGCAAGCGCAAGGTCCAGAAAAGAATTGATGACTGCGAGAAGGAGGTGGAGCGTATATCAAAGGAGATAAAGGATATTGAAGAGTGGCTTTCAACTCCAACAGGGGCGCAGAACCCCGCCATGTTTGAGGCTTACGGCAAGCTCAAGAATGATCTGGCCGATGCTGAGAAACGTTGGGAGGAGGCCATGATGGAAGGAGAGAGTCTATAACAACATAATTATGAAAAAAGTAACATTATTAGCAATTGCATTTGCAGGAATGGCTATGATTTCTTGTAACAATTCCAAGCAGGGTATCGGTATCAAAATGGAGAATCTTGATACCAACGCTAAACCCGGTGATGATTTCTTCCAGTTTGCAGACGGCGGTTGGAATGCAGCCCATCCGCTTACTGACGAGTATGCACGTTTTGGCAGTTTTGACCAGTTGGCCGAGGATAACCGCCAGCAGCTCAAGGGACTTATTGATGAGATTGTGGCAGCCGAAAACGAGCCGGGAACAAACGCCCAGAAGATAGCAGACCTTTACAAGCTGGTTCTTGATACAGTACGCCGTGAGAAAGAGGGCCTGGCTCCGCTCAAGCCCTGGCTGGATAGGGTTGAGGCAATCAAGGAGCGCAAGGAGATATTCCCGCTGATGGTTGAGATGGATATGAACGGCCTGGTAGGCAACTACTTCGGGGTAGGTATCGGTGCCGATATGATGGACAGCAAGTCCAATCTGGTCAGCGTTGGTCAGGGCGGTCTTTCACTCGGAGAGAAAGAGTATTACCTGGATAACGATGAGGCTACAACCGCCATCCGTGAGGCTTTCAAGAAACACATAGTACGCATGTTTACACTCTGCGGATTCGATGAGAAGACAGCACAGAAGAAGATGGAGGACGTGATGCTTATTGAGACACGCATAGCAGAGAAATCATACAGCGCAGTACAGCAGCGCGATCCCGCCGCCAACTATCACAAGATGCCGTTCGATCAGCTCAAGAAGGATTTCAAGGGAATAGACTGGCAGATGATGTTTGATGCTATGGGTATCGGAGACTGTGACTTTGTCGATGTAGGTCAGCCCGAGCCTATCCATGAGGTTGAGGTTATTCTGGCACAGGTTCCCGTTGAGGCCCATAAGTCATATATGGAGTGGCAGCTCATTGACAATTCCGCATCAAAGCTGACCAAGGAGCTTGATGATGCCAATTTTGATTTTTACGGAAAGATCCTGAGCGGACGTCAGGAGCAGCAGCCCTGGTGGAAGCGCGCTACATCGACCGTAAGCGGTGCACTGGGTGAGGCTATCGGACAGCTTTATGTAGAGAAATATTTCCCGGCTGAGTCAAAGGAGCGTATGGTAACTCTGGTCAAGAACCTCCAGATTGCCCTTGGCGAGCGTATCGATGCCCAGGATTGGATGAGTGATGAGACTAAAGCCCGTGCTCATGAAAAGCTGGATGCCTTCTATGTAAAGATTGGTTATCCCGATAAGTGGAAGGATTACTCAAAGCTTACAATCGACCCCAAGAAGAGTCTGTTTGAGAACAACATAGCAATGAGCCGTTTCTTCCTTCAGGATGCCATTGAGCGCAAATACAAGAAGCCGGTTGACAACACCGAGTGGTTCATGACCCCGCAGACCGTAAACGCTTATTACAATCCTACCACAAATGAAATCTGCTTCCCGGCAGGTATCCTGCAGTATCCGTTCTTTGACATGAGCGCCGATGATGCATTCAACTACGGTGCCATTGGCGTGGTTATCGGCCATGAGATGACTCATGGATTTGATGACCAGGGCCGTCAGTTTGACAAGGACGGAAACTTCAGTGACTGGTGGGCCGAGGGTGACGCCGATAAGTTCAAGGAGCACGTTCAGGTTATAGTGGATCACTTTGACAACATTAAGGTTCTGCCTGACCTGAATGCCAACGGATCACTTACTCTGGGTGAGAACATAGCTGATCACGGCGGTCTGATGGTTGCTTATCAGGCATTCAAGAACGCCACCAAGGATGCTCCGCTCAAGACCATCAACGGTTATACCCCCGAGCAGCGTTTCTTTATGGCATATGCAGGTGTATGGGCCGGCAATATCCGTGACGAGCAGATCCGTAACCAGACCAAGAGCGATCCTCATGCACTGGGCCGCTGGCGTGTAAACGGTACACTGCCTCATATTGATGCATGGTACGATGCATTCGGCATCACACCTGACGACAAGCTTTATCTGGCACCCGAAAAGCGTGCAAGCATCTGGTAAATGATTAAAGGAGCCGGGATAAGGGAGGACTATCTGGACCGGAGCATGAGCCCCGGCCGGGATTTCTACCGATTCAGTTGCGGAGGCTGGCTGGATGCCAATCCTATACCTGATGACTTTCCCAGCTACGGAACATATGATGAGCTTGCTGAACTTAACCGTAAGCAGCTCAAGGAGCTTATAGACGGCATCACTGCAAGGGATAATACTCCCGGCAGTGATGCCGCCCGTATTTCAGACCTCTACAATCTGGTCATGGACTCCGACCGCCGTGACCGTGACGGTATGGAGCCGATGAGACCCTATATGGAGCGTATCCGCGCCATCAGCAGCCGCGAAGAACTCCTGGATGCCATGCTGGAACTTGACCCCTATGGCGTGACGGGTTACTTTGACGTGGGCATCGGACCGGACCTTAAGGACAGCAAGACCAATATTGTGGGACTGAGCCAGGGTGGACTAACGCTCGGTGACAAGGAGTATTACACCGACCGTGACCTTCAGACCATAAACATACGTAAGGCGTTCAAGAAACATATGGTACGGATGCTGGTGCTTGCCGGTTACGGCCGGTTGGAAGCCCGTCAGAGAATGCGTACCGTTTGGCGTATTGAGAAACGTCTGGCACGTGCATCACGTAACAATGTCCAGTTGCGTGATCCGGCTGCCAACTACCATAAGTGGTCAATAGATGAACTCTACAGGCAACTGCCCGGACTGGACTGGAGGACATTCTTCGGTAAGTTGGGACTGGATGGGGTGGATTGGGTTGACGTAGGTCAGCCGGAAGCTATAATGGAGGCTATACGCGTGCTCAACGAGGAGCCGCTTGAGGACCAGAAGGTACTCATGGAGTGGCAGATGCTGGACTCCAACGGAACCCGATTGGGAAAGCGGTTTGACGATGCCGATTTTGATTTCTACGGTCGTACACTGAGCGGACAGAAGGAGCCCAAGCCTATGTGGAAACGTGCTACATCGGCTGTAAACGGGACGTTGGGCGATGCTCTGGGACGCATGTACGTGGAGAAGTATTTCCCCGCTGGTGCCAAGGAGCGCATGATAGATATGTTCCATCGTCTTAAACGTGCGCTTGGACGCCGTATTGAGGCGCAGGAGTGGATGAGCAGTGAGAGCCGCCGTCTGGCGCTGGACAAGCTGGAGGCGTTCAATTTCAAGATAGGATACCCCGACAAGTGGCGCGACTATTCCAAGATGGAGATTGATCCGGCCAAGACACTTTTTGAGAATAGCGCCTCCATAAGCCGTTTCTTCTGGAACGATATGGTGGAGCGCAAGTTCGGCAAGCCGGTTGACCGCACTGAGTGGTACATGAATCCGCAGGAGATAAACGCCTACTATGATATATCCATCAATGAGATATGTTTCCCGGCAGGCATATTGCAGTATCCGTTCTTCAGCATGGAGGCCGATGACGCCTTCAACTACGGTGCTATAGGAACCATCATGGGACATGAGATGACCCATGGATTTGATGACGAGGGCCGCCAGTTTGACAAGGAGGGCAATATGTGTAACTGGTGGAGCAGCACTGATACACGCCGTTTCAACCATCGCGTAAAAGTGCTTACTGACTGGTTTGACAGCATTGAGGTACTGCCCGGAATCAAGGCCAACGGAAAGCTGACGCTGGGTGAGAACATTGCCGATCACGGTGGACTCACTGTGGCGCTGGAGGCATTCCGTGAGGTTATGCAGGAGAATCCTTTGGAGGATAAACCGGGCTTTACCCCGTTGCAGCGTTTCTTTATAGCATACGCCTGTACTTGGGCTGAGAACTGCCGCGACGAGATGGTGCTGCAACAGACCAAGAGCGATGAGCACTCCCTGAGCCGTCTGCGCGTGAACGGAGCATTGCCTCATATTGATGAATGGTATGAGGCTTTTGATATCACTGAAGAAGATTCTATGTATATTGCACCCCAAAACAGGGTACATATCTGGTAAATGAAAGAGGGTAGGACTATAGAACTGCTGGCTCCGGCCAAGAATCTGGAGTGCGGCATTGAGGCCATAAAGCATGGAGCCGATGCGGTATACATTGGCGCCGGACGGTTCGGCGCACGTCAGGCTGCCGGCAACAGCGTAGATGATATAACGGAGTTGGCCAGGTTTGCCCATTTTTACGGAGCCAGGGTCTATGTGACCGTAAACACCATACTCAAGGATTCTGAGTTGGCCGATGCCGAAAAACTGATATGGCAGCTCTATGAGGCCGGAGCCGATGCCCTGCTTATTCAGGATATGGCGGTCTTGCGCATGAAACTGCCACCCATAGCCCTGCATGCCAGCACCCAATGCGATGTGCGCAGTGCCGATAAAGTGCGTTTTCTGGCCGGCTGCGGGTTTACCCGCGTGGTGCTGGCTCGTGAACTGTCAATTGATGAGATACGCAGCATACATGAGGCCTGTCCCGATGTGGAACTTGAGTGCTTTGTTCACGGAGCGTTGTGCGTAAGTTACAGCGGTCAGTGTTATGCATCGCAGTACTGTTTCGGCCGCAGCGCCAACCGAGGCGAGTGCGCCCAGTTCTGCCGTCTCAAGTTTGACCTGACGGACAGTGATGACAATGTGATTATAAAGGGCAAGCACCTGCTGTCGCTCCGTGACATGAACCGCATGGACAGTCTGGAGGAGCTTATGGATGCAGGCGTCTGCTCATTCAAGATAGAGGGCCGTCTCAAGGACGTACAGTACGTAAAGAACGTAACGGCCGCCTACAGTCAGGCCATTGATAAGGTCCTGGTACGCAGGCACGAGTTTGTCAGGGCGTCATCGGGCCATAGCGTTGCGCATTTCACACCCGATGTGAGCCGCAGTTTCAACCGTGGGCTCACTGACTATTTCCTGCACGGACGCACAGATGACATCTACTCATTCGGCACGCCCAAGTCAATAGGCGAGAAGATGGGCCCCGTTAAGGAGGTGGGACGCGGCTGGCTTAAGGTATCGGGCTTCAAGGCTTTCCATAACGGTGACGGACTCTGCTTCTTTAACCGTCAGGGAGAACTTGAGGGCTACCGCGTAAACCGTGTGGAGGGCAACCGTGTATTCCTGTTCCTGGATAGTATTGATATGCCTTCCATAGCACCCGGCACGGAACTCTACCGCAACTATGACATTGAGTTTGAGAAGGTTCTGTCCAGGGAATCGGCCACAAGGAAGATAGGGGTGGATATCCTGTTCCGGGAGATACAGTCCGGATATGAAGTAGTTATGACCGATGAGGACGGTTATAAGGCACGTGCCGAGACAGAATGGAAAAAGGAGGATGCCCGCACTCCGCAGGAGGATAATATCAGGACCCAGCTGTCAAAACTGGGTGGTACCCGTTTTGATGCTACCGATGTGGAGATTCAGATGGAAGGGGAGCGTTTCATACCGTCATCACTGCTTTCTGACCTGCGCCGGTCTGTAACTGATAAGCTTGAGAGCCTGCGTCTGGAATCTTACTCCCGTCCTTTGGCCGGAACACCATCTACACCGCAATATCCCGTTAATGAGCTTTCTTACCTGGGTAACGTGATGAACGCACAGGCCCGCACGTTCTATCAGGATCACGGAGTAAAAACTGTTGATGACGCGTTTGAAAAGTCTCAGCCGGACAGCGCAACAGTAATGTTCTGCCGTCACTGCATCAAATACGCACTTGGCATATGCACCAAAAACAGGAAACGGGACCTTAAGATACAGGAGCCTCTGTTCCTGACCAGTCAGGACGGTCGCCAATTCCGGCTCAAGTTTGACTGCTCCCGCTGCCAGATGGAAATAATGTATCAATAAATGATTATCTTTGCTGACAGGTAAACAGATTAACCTTAATAATAGACATATTGATTATGAAAAGATTTGGAAAGATTCTGATGGTTGCCGCTCTGGCAATGGTTTCTTACAGTGCATCAGCTGAGCTTGCACCCCAGTGGTCCAAGGGTACTATGATGGCTAATGCTGAACTTGGCGTTCAGCCGTTTGGTGGTGCCGTATCGGTTGATTATGTACTGGTTGATGAATGGTGGAAGGGACATTTTACTGTTGGTGGCGAGTTTGATTTCAGGTCCGAAAACCATTGGGGTGCTATAGGAGTAACACCGCGTGCAACTTATGGATTGAATATTACTGATCAGTTTGAGGTTCATGTAGCAGCCGCTATGGGTTTTGGATTTGCCAATTATGACCATGACGGGATTGAAGATGATGACTCTTTCATACTTCATAACGAGATGATAGGTTGCCGTTTCTTCTTTAACGATAATATTGGCGTGATAGCTGAGACCGGAGTTGCCAATTGGTTCCCCGTACTCCGTGCCGGTATAACAATTAAGTTCTGATAATCAATTTTTGATAAGATAAAAGGGGCGGTAATTCCGTCCCTTTTTTTATCTTCGCGGTGTTATGAGAAAATTTGCCTTTGTCCTGTTGCTGGCCACAGCTATAGTTGCCGGTCATGCCGAGAGTACCGTAATCAAAGTGTCAATGGATAACGCCATCCAAACCAACGGAGGATATTGGGAGGGATGGGGTACCAGTCTGTGCTGGTGGGCCAACCGACTGGGCTACAATGAGACGCTCACTCAGAAATCGGCCGACCTTTTCTTTGATGCTCAGAAGGGCCTGGGCCTTAACATAATGCGCTACAACGTGGGCGGAGGCGATGACCCCACGCACCACCACATAACCCGCACCGACAGCGATGTGCCGGGTTGGATGTACATAGACGCCAACGGAGAGCGCAAGTATGACTATACGGCCGATGCCCGCCAGTTGAATGTTGTAAAAGCCGCCATGAAAGCCGCCGGACAGGATGCCTATCTGGAGATATTCAGCAACTCACCTCCATACTTCATGACCAACAGCGGCTGCTCCACCGGTAACTTCAGGTCCGAGGAAAACAACATAAAGGATGATGAATACGATGACTTTGCCGAGTATATGGCTCATGTTGCCAACTACATGACCCGTAACATGAAGCTCAAGGTCCGTAGTGTATCGCCAATGAACGAGCCCAACACCAACTACTGGCCCGCCATGAACTACAAGCAGGAGGGCTGTCACATTGATGCCGGTGAGTCACAGTCCAAACTGCTGGTACTGACCAAGGAGGCGCTGGGACGCTACGGTCTTAATGATATAGTCCTGACCACCAGCGATGAGACCAATCCCGGCAAGCAGATAGAGGAGATAAAGACTCTTACCCCCGATGCCCGCGCCGCCATAAACCGCATCAGCGTGCATACCTACGGCACAAACAGCATCCGCGAAATGGGCCAGTTGGCTAAGGACGAGAAGATAAATCTCTGGATGAGTGAGGTGGACGGTAACGGAACCGCAGGCCAGAACGCCGGTGAGATGGGTGCCGGACTGTGGCTTGCTGAGAAGATCATAAACGATATCCAGGCGCTGGAGCCATCGGCCTGGGTACTCTGGCAGGTAATAGATACCCACATCAGCAAGGATGGCTACATGGGCCGCAAGGACGGAGGTCCGCTACGCACTCAGGGAGGCTACTGGGGCACCGCCTGCGCCAACCACGATACCGGCGAGATCCTGCTCACTCAGAAGTACTACGCCATGGGGCAGTTTACCCGCTACATACGTCCCGGTTCCCAACTGATACTCTGTCCGACAGACCGCCGCTCCGGCGTTAAAGCCCTTGCCGCCAAAGATAAGAAGCAACTCACCATTGTCTGCACCAACACCACCGCCCAGGACAAGGAAATCAGTCTTGACCTGTCAGACTTCAAGGTAAAAGGCAAGGTAAAGCAGATCCGCACCAGCGGCCAGTTTGCAGATGGAGAGCACTGGGCCGAAACCAATCTGGGTAAGATTAAAGAAAAAGAGTTGGAAACCGTTTTGGCTCCCAACTCTGTCACAACGTTTGTTATAGACCTTTAGATTTCGCTTCGTTCCAGAGTGAGTCCATCTCCTCAAGTGTCATATCCTTGAGCTGTTTGCCTTGATTGAGGGCTGCCTCCTCAACGTAGTTGAAACGGCGGATGAACTTCTTGTTGGTGCGCTCCAGGGCGTCATCGGGATGGATCTTGTAGAAGCGTGCCACATTGATGATTGAGAACAGCAGGTCACCCAGTTCCTGCTCGGCTTTCTCCTTGTCGTGGGCCGATATCTCCTGCTTGAGTTCAGCATACTCCTCCTTTACTTTATCCAAGGCGCCCTCGGGGGTATCCCAGTCAAAGCCCACGTGGGCTGCCTTCTCCTGAATGCGGAAAGCCTTGATGGTTGACGGTAGCGCATCGGGCACACCGGCCAGTACACGTTTGTTGCCGCCTTTCTCCTTTAGCTTGAGTTGCTCCCAGTTCTGCAGTACCTGATCGGCGCCATCTACATTGGTGGTGCCGTATATGTGCGGGTGGCGGTATATCAGTTTGTCGCAAAGTTTGTCACAAACGTCCTTGATATCATAATCACCCGTCTCGCTGCCAATCTTGGCGTAGAAGACCACGTGCAGCAACACATCGCCCAACTCCTTGCAGATATCGGCCTTGTTGTCCTTCATTATGGCATCGCAGAGCTCATAAACCTCCTCAATGGTATTCTGGCGGAGTGAGTCATTGGTCTGAACGCTGTCCCAAGGGCACTTTTCCCTTAACTCATCCATTATGTCAAGCAGGCGTCCGAATGCCTGCATCTTCTCTTCGCGTGTATGCATATTATTATATTTTAGCGCAAAATTACACATAAAATCAGTACCTTTGTCGCCAATTTTGTTAGACAGGTATTTATTCTATGGAATTAGCAAGCAAATACAACCCTGCCGATGTGGAGGGAAAGTGGTACAAGTATTGGGAGGATGGCAAGTTTTTTCACTCTGAGCCCGATGGCCGTGAGCCTTACACTATAGTCATTCCGCCACCAAACGTGACCGGTGTTCTGCACATGGGTCATATGCTTAACAACACTATCCAGGATATCCTGGTGCGCCGTGCCCGTATGATGGGCAAGAACGCTCTGTGGGTGCCTGGAACCGACCATGCATCTATCGCTACCGAGGCCAAGGTTGTGGGCAAGCTTGCCGCACAGGGAATCAAGAAGACAGACCTGACCCGTGAGGAGTTCCTTAAGCACGCCTGGGAGTGGAAAGAGGAGCACGGAGGCATAATCCTTAAGCAGTTGCGCCGTCTGGGCTGCAGCTGTGACTGGGACCGTACCGCTTTCACAATGGATGACCTGCGCTCAGAGAGCGTGATCAAGGTGTTCGTTGACCTGTACAACAAGGGTCTTATCTACCGCGGCGTACGTATGGTAAACTGGGATCCCAAGGCTCAGACTGCTCTGAGTGATGAGGAGGTGGTCTATAAGGAGGAGCACAGCAAGCTGTACTACCTGAAATACTATGTTGCAGACCAAGAGACTGTTAAGCCTACAGGTGCCGAGGGTGAGATTGTACACAAGGATGCCAAGGGTTATTATGCAGTGGTTGCCACCACACGTCCAGAGACCATCATGGGTGATACCGCAATGTGCATCAACCCCGCTGATCCCAAGAACGGCTGGTTGAAGGGCCACAAGGTTATTGTTCCGCTGGTTAACCGCGTGATACCTGTAATTGAGGATGATTATGTTGACATTGAGTTCGGTACCGGTTGCTTGAAGGTTACCCCCGCTCATGATGTCAATGACTATATGCTGGGTGAGAAGTACAACCTGGAGACCATCGATATATTCAATGATAACGGTACTCTGAGCGAGAAGGCCGGCCTGTACATCGGTATGGACCGCTTTGCAGTAAAGAAGCAGATTGCCATTGACCTGGAGGCCGCAGGCCTGCTGGAGAAGATGGAGGATTACACCAACAAGGTAGGCTACAGCGAGCGCAATCCGGACACTGTTATTGAACCCAAGCTCTCCATGCAGTGGTTCCTTAAGATGCAGCACTTTGCCGATATGGCTCTGCCTCCCGTTATGAACGATGAGCTCAAGTTCTATCCGCCCAAATACAAGAACACATACCGCAACTGGTTAGAGAACATCAAGGACTGGTGCATAAGCCGCCAGCTCTGGTGGGGACACCGCATACCGGCTTACTTTATGCCCAAGGGCGGTTTTGTAGTGGCCGAGACAATCGATAAGGCTGTCGAGCTGGCACGTCAGAAGAGCGGTGACAATAGTCTTACCGCTGCCGATCTGCGTCAGGACGAGGATGTACTGGATACATGGTTCAGTTCATGGCTCTGGCCTATCAGCCTGTTTGACGGCATCAACAACCCGGATAACGAGGAGATCAAGTACTACTATCCCACAAATGACCTTGTAACCGGCCCCGATATCATATTCTTCTGGGTGGCCCGTATGATCATGTCGGGTTATGAGTACCGCCACGATATGCCTTTCCGCAACGTCTATTTTACCGGCATTGTCCGTGATAAGCTGGGCCGCAAGATGAGTAAGTCTCTTGGTAACTCTCCCGATCCGATAGGTTTGATTGAGCAGTACGGAGCCGACGGCGTACGTATGGGCCTTATGCTCTCTGCACCTGCTGGTAACGACATACCGTTTGATGAGGCCATCTGCGAGCAGGGCCGTAACTTCAACAACAAGATTTGGAACGCGTTCCGTCTTACACAGACCTGGAGCGTGGCCGATATAGAGCAGCCCGAGAGCGCAAAGGTGGCTGTTGAGTGGTTCCGCAACAAGCTGAGCAGCACTGCAGCCGAGATGGATGACCTGATGTCAAAGTACCGCATCAGCGAGGCCCTGATGGCAGTTTACAAGCTGTTCTGGGATGAGTTTGCAAGCTGGTACCTGGAGATCATCAAGCCCGTTTACGGTCAGCCCATAGACAGCAAGACATACGCTGCCACACTTGATATGTTTGAGCAGCTGCTTATGCTGCTGCATCCGTTCATGCCGTTCATCACCGAGGAACTCTGGCACGCTGTACGTGAGCGCAAGGACGGTGAGAGCATCATGAACCAGAGCATAGTAAGTCTGGTTAACGGTAAGGCCGATGAGGCACTCCTGGACCGTTTTGAGCAGGCCAAGCAGGTTGTGACCGAGATCCGTTCGGTACGCAAGAGCAAGAACATCGGCCCGCGTGAGCCGCTGACCGTTGAGGCTGTGGGACAGAACCCGCTCTCAGCACTTGACAGCATGGTCTTGAAGATGGCCGGACTGGAGGAGATCGTAATAGTACCCGCCAAGAGCGAGGGCACTGCCGCATTCATGGTAGGAACCCAGGAGTACGCTGTACGTCTGGGCGGACTCATTGACGTGGAGGCTGAAATCAAGAAGATGGAGGCCGAACTGCAGCACCTGGAGGGATTCCTGAAGGGCGTCAACGCCAAGCTGGCTAATGAGAACTTTGTGGCACACGCACCTGCCGCCGTTATCGAGAACGAGCGTAAGAAACAGGCCGATGCCACTCAGAAAATTGCAACCATAAAGGAGAGCATAGCTGCTCTTAAGAAATAATGGAAGAGAACAGTAAATCAGGCAAGACCGGATTGGTGATAGCCGTTGTGGCAGCCGTGCTGTTGGCAGGAGCTGCCGCATATCTCTTTTTTGACGGCCAGAACAAGGGCCGTGAGATAGAGGAGATGACCCAGCTCTTTGAGATTGAGAAGGAGGAGATGGAGAATGAGTACTCAGGATTCGCCGTCCAGTATGATGAGATGCAGAGGCACATATCCAATGACTCGCTGATACGCCAGTTGGACAGGGAGAAGCAGCGCACGCAGCAGCTGCTTGAGGAACTGCGTCAGACCAAGGCCACAAATGCCGCCGAGATTACCCGCCTGAAGAAGGAACTGGCTACCGTGCGTCAGGTTATGCGTACGTATGTAATCCAGATAGACTCTCTTGACCAGATTAACAAGCAGCTTGCCAGGGAGAATACCCGCGTGCGCCAGCAGTATCAGGAGCAGACCAAGGTGGTTGAGCAGCTTACTGTCGATAAGCAGAAGGCCGAGGAGAAGGTAGCTCTGGCCTCTCAGTTGGATGCCGCTGCAATATCGGTTGTAGCTCATAACAAACGCGGCAAGGATGAGAAAAAGTCCAAGAACGTAACCCAGTTTGTGGTCAACTTTACCATTGTCAAGAACATAACCGTTCAGACTGGCGAGAAGACCGTGTATCTGCGTATTGTAAAGCCCAACGAGGAGGTACTGGGTAAGGATACAGGCTACACATGCAGGTATGAGAATGTTGTTCTGGAGTGCTCTGAGAGAAAGATGATAGAGTACACCGGCGAGCAGCAGGAGGTTACCATGTACGTTGACGTGGCCGAATTCCTTAGTGCCGGCACTTACACCGCATATCTGTTCGTTGAAGGCGTTATGATTGGCGAGCAGAGCGTTACACTTAACTGATTTTTTTTTGATGAGTACATTCCGTGAACTTGGGGTATCAGGCCCGATACTCAAGGCAATTGAAGAGTTAGGATTTGAGAACCCCATGCCCGTTCAGGAGGCGGTTATACCGTACCTGCTGGAGCAAGGCAGCGGTGATGTAGTGGCATTGGCCCAGACCGGAACCGGCAAGACCGCAGCATACGGAATCCCGGTAATCCAGCAGACCGATGTGGACAGCAAGGATGCCCAGTTCCTTATACTGAGCCCCACACGAGAACTCTGCGTTCAGATAGCCAGTGACCTGGCCGATTTCTCACATTACATTGAGAGGCTGCACGTTATCCCTATGTACGGCGGCTCATCGATAGAAAACCAGATTCGCAACTTTAAGCGCGGTGCACATGTGATTGTGGCCACTCCGGGCCGTCTGATTGACCTTATGGAGCGCGGCGTGGTCAAACTTGATACCATCCGCACCGTTATCCTTGATGAGGCCGATGAGATGCTCAACATGGGATTCTCTGAGGACCTTGAAAAGATACTCTCATCGGTCCCCGCAGAGCGTAAGATGCTTATGTTCTCGGCCACCATGAGCAAGGAGATCCAGGCCATATCCAAAAAGTATCTGCATGATGCCCGCGAGATTGTCATTGGCACACGTAATGAGGGCGCCGAGAACGTGGAGCACGTCTATTATATGGTTCACGCCAAGGACAAGTATCTGGCTCTTAAGCGCATTGTCGATTATTACCCATCCATATACGCAATCATTTTCTGCCGTACCCGCCTGGAGACGCAGGAGATTGCCGACAAGCTGATGCAGGACGGCTATAATGCTGATTCTCTGCACGGCGACCTGTCGCAGGCACAGCGTGACCTGACTATGAACAAGTTCCGCAAACGTCAGTTGCAGCTTTTAGTTGCTACCGATGTGGCTGCACGCGGACTGGATGTGGATAATCTGACTCACGTAATCAACTTCGGGCTGCCCGATGACATAGAGAACTACACCCACCGAAGCGGCCGAACTGGTCGTGCAGGCAAGAAGGGGGTGTCAATATCCATCGTGAACCTGCGTGAGAAGGGTAAGATACGGTTTATTGAGAAGGCCATCGGCAAGACTTTCGTGCAGGGTGTGATGCCCACCGGTACCCAGATTTGCGAGAAACAACTCTACAAGGTTATAGATGACCTGGAGCGCATTGAGGTAAATGAGGAGCAGATTGAAAAGTTCCTGCCCGAGATATTCCGCCGTCTGGACTGGATGGACAAGAACGATATAATCAAACGTATCGTGACCCGTGAGTTCGGGCGTTTTGTGCGCTACTATCAGGATGCTCCGGAGCTTGAGGAGGTTACCCGCAATGATGTTGAAGGCGAGAAACGCAAGAAGAAAGACCGCCACCGCGCACAGAAGGGTTATACCCGCTTTTTTATCAATATCGGCAAGAAAGATCACGTTCAGCCTGTTCATATCATTGAGATGCTCAACCGCAATGTAGCCGGACGCGTGGATGTGGGCCGTATCGACCTGATGCAGAACTTCTCGTTCTTTGAGTGCCCCGAGGAGTTTACCGAGGAGATTGTCATCGGTATGGACGGCATAAACTACAAGGGTCGTCAGGTGCATGTTGAGGTGGCCGAGACCCGCTCCGAGAATGGTGAGGAGAAGCCTGTACGTGTTGAGAAAAAGGCTCGTCGTGAAGAGAAACCTTCCAGAGAGCGCAAGCCTAAAAAGGAGGAGAAACCGCGTAGGGAAGATAAGCCCCGTAAGGAGAGTAAACCTACCCGTGAGGAGAAAGTCTACCGCGAGGAGAAGACTTCACGTACTCCCAAGCGTGCTCCAAAAGTTCAGATAGCTCAGGATGATGATTTCTGGAATAATTTTGAAAATGAGGACTGGCACCAGTTCTTCCGCAGCGAGGGTGCCGGCAAATCCAAAAAGAAGTCATCGGCCCGTAAGGAAAAACCCGCCCGCAAGGAAAAGGTGAACGGCCGCAAAGCCGCCCGCACCAAACCCTCCAGGAAATCCCGCCGCTAAAAATTGACGCAAAGGGGTATTTCTTTCAGTCGCTTCGCTTGGTAAAAGCGTCCCTTCGGGCCGAGCGCGTTTTGCGTCACTTTTGTTTAAATCAGACAAGGTTGAGTTCTGATATTTCGGTAGCAAAGGCCTTCATGGATTTCTCAATTTTGGATGCTGTCCGTTTGGATGGATGCCTTACGCCTGTGACATAATGGCTTAGCTGGCGTTGGTTGATGCCGGTTATGCGCTCTAACCCTGCCAGTGAAAAAGCGTATGAGTAGTAATTAAGGAATGAAGCCACATCATACTGGAAAACAAACTTAATATCCGGAAAAGGTTTCCCTTGTGATGAGTAAATACGCTTTATGTCTTCAACACCAGCCATGAAATCCTCTTCGGTTTCACGTGCGGTCTTTCCTTCTCCTATACAGCCAAATTCACAGTTGTTACTGGAAATATATGCTGAATAGTCGCCCTTGACACCTCTTTCAATTGTTACTTTTACTGTTTTCATTGTGAATCATTTTAGTCCTGCATCCTTAAGAATACTTTATAAAGTACCGGGTTTAACCTCTTCTGATTTGTGATGGCTGGTCTGGAAATACCTGTCGGTTTTAGGGCTATACCATGTTGGATGTCTCCCGTTGTCATCACATAATCTGCAACCCGCTTTCTTCAGTAAGCGTTCCAGTTCGTTGTATTTCATCGCAAAGATAGTAAAATTAATATCATTATAATTGTGTTTTTTATGTAAAAGTGTTCAGGGCTTTGCGCAAACAAGGTCTCAAAACACGTTTTTCACATAGCTAATGTAGTGAATAATTCGCTTTGTTTATAGAGAGTGTCAAAAAATTAGACGATTTTGGGGCGTAAAGTACGTTTTTGCCTTTTTTTCTTGGAGGATGGTGCGTAGAGGGGATAATTTTGGAGCAGAAATAAAAAAGTCCTGATATGCTTCTACATTATCTCAAATCCTCTTTCCGATACATGCGTAAGTTTGCCTTGCAGAATATCATCAGTATGGTGGGCCTTGCAGCCGGTTTTGTGGCGTATGCGTTCTCTTCGCTCTGGACCGGATACGTAAACTCCTATGACACTTTCCATAAGGATGCTGACAGGATTTATACGTTTGCACACCATGAAGACGGCAAGACAACAATAGGAAATGAGAGGGCACGTGCGGGAAACGGTGATGCGTTCTATATTCTGTTCAGGGAATTCGAAAGACGTAATATGCTTGATTCCTTGGGGATAGAATCCACATTGTATTCATATTTCCAGGAATATCAGGTTGATGACAAGGGCACAAATTGTTTGGATATTGATTCAGCGTTCCTTGATTTCTTTAATCCTGTTCTGGTGGCTGGTGACTGGTCTTTCCTGCAAGATGTGGGAAAGATAGCGGTGTCAAAAACGTACGCTCGTAAGGAATATGGAGATGAAAACCCTATAGGAAAGGAAATAACCGTATTGCGTGATCATTATACTGTCGGTGCGGTTGTTGAAGATTATGCCCATTCCTTCCTGGAGTTTGACATTATGAGAAAATGGAATCATGACAATATTTTCTATTACAATTGGTTTTTCTTTAAGCTCCATGAAGGCGTAACAGTCCAGAATATGCTTGACCGGTGTGAACCTGTTTTTCAAGATCTGTTTGGGGAACCGATGGACCATATCATGCAAGGAAAAATGATTGTTCCGCTCAAGGATGTTTACAGGAGTCTTGCAGAATCGGACGAGGAGACATTCATCAAATATGACGGACTTGAGCTGTTATCCAAGGCAAGTCTGCTGATATTGCTTTGCGCCATAGTCAACCATTTTACTTTCTTCCTTAATTATCTGCGTGGCAGGAGACGTGAGATGTCTTTACGTAAGGTTAATGGAGCGTCAAGCGCTATTATTGCTGCCCAGATGATTTTTGAGAGCAGCATTCCCGTTCTGATGGCGCTTATCCTTGGTCTGGTGACCGCAGTGTTACTTGAGGAACCGTATATGAGCCTGGCCGACATAGGAATGACTGATTCCTACTATCTGAAGGGCAGCGTATATATCATGATAATTGTACTGGTTGTCTCAGTCCTATTGAGCCTGATAGAGGTGTTGGTAATGAACAGAAGTACATTGCAGTCAAGTATAAGGCATGGAAATGACAAGGCTTTCCGCCGCATAAGCATAGGCATACAGATTGCATCGGGCATGATCCTTATGTTCAGCCTGGCTGTTATGATTCATCAGTTCAACTATATGAGGAACCTCAATTGGGGCACTCAGAGAAAAGACACTGCAGTTGTATATTTCACCAAAGACAGTTTCTACACAAATGACGGTAAACAGTATTGGGGAGATGTATATATGGATGAACTGGAGGGTAAATATGGTTTGAAGGAAAGAATATCGGCCTTACCTTGTGTAACCGGGGTGTATCTGAATTTTGCCGACATGTCAATAATGCATTACGGAAATGCGGCTCTTGTATCGGCAGACGAATCTCAGGGAGTCATGGAATTTCCGGATGTTTTTGACTATATATATCCGGGACTTATAGACAGGCTGGGACTTACTGTCCTTGAAGGTGCCATACCGCAGGAGGGTCTTAATGAAGATGAGGTGGTGGTTACAGAAAACCTTTTGACCGCACTGGGCGGACACAGTCTGGAAGACCTGCCCGTGATCTATATCAAACTTAATAACGGAGAAGTAACCTGTAAACCTTTCAATGTAGTTGCAGTGATAAAGAACATACATCTGTATAATTACGACGATATCCCTCCATACATCCTGATGTGTGGATTCAGGAATAAATATCTTATACCGGAACGGATGTACGGAGAGAATCGTGCCGGCGGATCAATATGGGGAGAACTTTCAGTACAGTATCGGCCGGGTACCAGAAAGGAACTGGAATCATCAATAAAAAAGATGATGGAAGAGTTGGATATAGATTATAAGATAGAGTATCCTGCGGATAGTTTCTTCAAGCATCTGTCAAAAGACAGGAATCTGTCAAAGGTATTGTCCATACTGTGCCTGATAAGCATATTCATTGCCTTGTTCGGAGTGTTCTCACAGATATCGCTTTCATGTATGGAGCGCAGGCGTGAGATTGCCATCCGCAAGACTCATGGGGCAAAAGCAGGGGAGATCCTGGCCATATTTGCCCGTGAATACGGTACCATATTCATTGTTTCATCGGTGGTAGCAATGGCATTGGGTTATATGGTGATGCACCGCTGGATACAGCAGTTCTATTATCAGGCTGCCATAAGCTGGTGGATTTACCTCTCTGTATTTGTCTTTACCGCACTAGTCATTGTTGCCACGGTACTTAATCGTGTGCTCTGTGCCGCACGTGAGAATCCGGCCGATGTGATCAAGAGCGAGTAACGCCACCTTTGCGTCACTTTGGGAGCATAAGGCGGATTTTGCAGTCAAACATGTAGGCGGGGTCTCCGCGGGATTCAAGGGTCTGGCGGGCTGTTTCACTGCTAGGCTTTAGTTTGGTCTTGAACAGTTTGCTGCCCTGATACTTTACTGTCACTTTCCTGGACAGGTTGACCATCTTGCTGTTCAGGCAGATGGTCAGTTCGGGGTAGTCGGAACTCTCAATATTGATTACATTTCCGTTACGGCTCACTATTACGGTCTGTCCGCGCTTGGCGTACTCATGCGGTATTTCTATCCAATAGAATGCATCGCGGGTGACCTCCTCCTGCCGCCAGACTATCCTGTCTGGGTAGGGATTGCGTTTGAACTGAGCCATCCAGGGCACTGCGGCGGCATCCTTAAGGTCCATCCAGTGCGGGTAGCCTTCTAGCACGTGAGTCTCATGAATATATCCGTTTTCATCGGTGGATTGAAGCGAATCCAGCTCTCTGCCGCGCGCCGCCACTTCACGGTTACGGTTGTAGGCCGCGTCATCACCGCCCACCCATATCGTAAATGGCATGTTTCGTACATTGACCAGACTTACATCGCCCGGATGACCGGCCATCATTGAGGCCGATGCAAAATGGTCGGCCAGACGCGGAGCCAATCGCCACACTCCGTCACCTCCGGCCGAATAGCCCATCAGATAGACCTTGTCCGGATTTACGTCAAGCGTGTAAGCCATTGTCTGTATAAGCTTTTCCAGAAGTCTGTCCATGGGCGGCTTGAACCACATGTCCCAATCATTCCAGGGGGCGCGCGGACAAACATAGACTCCTTCATCGGGCTTGTACAGACGCTTCTGGTTCTCCCACTGGCTGTCATTCACGCTTGCCGCAGTGTTGCCGCCTCCGTGCATTGAGATATACAGACTGCGGCCATCGGATGGTTTGTCACCGAATATCTGGTATGAGAACTTCATTGATAAATCGCCGTCCTTTACCGTCAAAGATTCCATATTGGCCTCCCAACGGTCCTTGTTGTCCTGCCGCCACTGCTCTACGATATCCGGATATGCAACCTCCTGGGCTGTGCAGTCCGTCCCAATCAGGATAGTAGCAGCTAGAAGCGCTGCCTCCGCCAACCTCTTCATATTAATAAGTATTCTCATTTCCCTTTGTTTAAATCAGACAAGGTTGAGTCCTTAATGGGATTACAAATTTAAGCAGATTCTGAATGATTCTGAAGATAATGACTATATTTGGAGAAATTAGTCACTCACCATTCATTATGAGAAAAATCTGTTTATTGGCCGTTGTTATGGTGGCTGCTGTGATGATGCAGTTTGCTGCATGTGATTCTTCCGATAATAATGAGCTGAAGCGTGGCAAGCCCAGTAAGGAACTTGTGGCTGCTGCCGATGCTTTTTACGACGCTACAAAGTCTGAGCCTAAGGGTAGGGACCATATCAACCTGCACAGTATTATGGTGCTCAAGCACGGCAAGGTGGTGCTGGAGCGCTGGTATAACGGCGAATCGGCCGAAAAGCCGCATACCATGTGGTCGGTGAGCAAGACCTTTACGGCCGCAGCTATAGGATTTGCCATTGATGAGGGACTGATTAAGGTAGATGACAAGGTTATCAAGTATTTCCCGGACAAACTCCCGGCTCAGGTGAGCGATAATCTGGCAGCAATGACCATACGTGATCTGCTTACAATGACCTGCGGACATGATGTGGCCATAAATTTCAATACCTATACCGCTCCGGATTGGGTTGAGGGATTCCTGGCAGAGCCGGTTACGCACACTCCCGGAACGTACTTTGTGTACAATTCGGTGGGCACTTATATGCTGTCGGCAATAATTACCAAGGTGACAGGACTGGATATGAATGACTATCTGGTGCCGCGCCTGTGGCAGCCGCTGGGCATAGACAAGCCCGAATGGGACAAGAGCCCGCAGGGAATGAGCTGCGGCGGCTGGGGGCTGCACCTTAAGACCGAGGATATGGCCCGCATGGGACAGTGCATGCTGCAGAACGGCAAGTGGAAAGGAAAGCAGGTGATTCCTGCATCGTGGGTCAGGGAGATGTCAACCTACAAGGTGGAATCGGGCCCCGCAGGAACCCGTCTGGAGGATATGCCGCGCTTAGGCATAACCAAGGAGAATAACCAGTGGGCCAAAGGCTACTGCTATCAGATGTGGATATGCTCCGATAACGGTTACCGTGCCGACGGAGCCAACGGCCAGTATTTCATGGTATTCCCCGATAAGGATGCAGTGTTGGTGCTCACTACAGACTCCAACCTCTATCAGCCCTATATGGACATAATCTGGCAGTATCTTATACCTGCACTCTAAAACGCCACAAAAGGGGGCGTTTTGCCAAAGTGTCCCACGCTTACCCCGCTCACAAGGCTTGTGGGGCACATCAGTGTGTTACACACCCTCCAGATGAAGGTATGTAACACAGTGAGCGGTGTCAGGTGGCTCACAGGGCCGATGAGCGCGGGACACTTTGGCGGGAAAAGCGGGTGCGTGTCAAAAAATTAGACGATTTTGGGGCGGAAAGTGCGATTTTGAGTTTTTTTCTTGGAGAGTGGTGGCGGGAGGGGATAATTTTGGGGTGTATATTAAAACAGGCTCAATATGTTTTACCAATTCCTTAAGATTGCTTTACGCAATATAAAGCGTGACTGGAGTTATTTCCTTGTTATTACTCTTTGCCTTGCTGCCGGTCTTACCATCAATGCTGTCATGACAGTACAGGAAGACCGTTATTACCAGACGCGTTATCCAGGTTCTGACAGGACTTATAGTACCGAACTGACTGTTCCGGATTCAATCAAGGAGAAGCAGAAAGCGGCCGCATCTGATTTTGGCGCTTTCATGGAGACTTACAATAGGAACTTGGCAACTTTCGGCCCGCAAGTCTTTGATGCAACCTGTTTCTATGTGGATGGTGTAGAGGATATTGTATTGCAGGATTCAAGAGATGAGTTCGCAAATGAGATCGGTCTTATGTTTCATGCTGCCGGAAAGGATATCCCATATTATTTCCAAGGCGGTGTCCAGGCCAAGCAAAGATGTGTATCCAGGTCATATTACAAGTATAGGAACCTTACTCTTATGATGGGTGACCGTATACCATCCAACGATTCCGAGATAATAATAAAGGAGTCTGTTCTTAAAAGGATTGGGCTGGATATTAATGAGATAGGATCATATACTGTTGAACCTATATTATCCGATTACGGTAACTCCGGCAGGGAGTACAGGATAGTCAATGTTATTTTGGATGACAAATGGGCTTATGAGGTGCAATTTGTCTGTTTCCATTGGCTTGATGCAACCCGTTTCAATGAGGTCTTCACCCCGGATGTCATTCTCTCTCCCGGAGCCGATAAGGAAACGGTAAACGAGAGGCTTAAGGCAAAACAGTTCATGAATTCATGGGGAGAGCCAAAGACTCCCGAACTGACAACCCTTAGATATTCGGATTCCGGTAACCAGTTTGTCCTGACGCTGCTGCGCATTGTCATACTGGCCGTAGTAGTTGTCAGCTTCCTCAAAAGGCTTGTTCAGTCTGTAGTTCAGAATAAGAGAGCCAAACAGATACATTTCTGCATGGGAGCAGGTGTTTGGCATATATTCGCCCTGCAGATGATTGAAGTGGTACTCATGCTGCTGGTGTCAACGTTTTTGTCAATATACATTTCGTCAATCCTGACGGAATTTCTAAACGTGAACAGAGAGAACTATAATCTGTATCACAGCCTGCCCATGAGGGATATTGCTGCTATCGAAGCATTCTCATCGGCCATAATACTGGCTATATGTACGGCCGTAGTATTAGTCACAGCCATATGGTTCGTGAAAAGAGCCTTTGCCGCCAAAAGAACGTCACGCAAGGAGAGACACCTCGTAACCAATCTGATTATAGGTATAGAACTGTCTGTGGCAGTTTATGGAATATGTCAGTCCCTGATCTTTATCGGATTTTCAGAGAAACGGTATAACCCTATGCCTGGAGATGTCAGCAAGAGAACATACAGGCTGGATCTTGAAGACAGGTCAGTAATTGAACAGTATGTTCCCGTTGAGGAATTGTTGAGGGAACTGAGTTCCATACCTCAGATTGAAGATGTCTGCCGTTGTGCAAGTGCCGGAGTGGGAACTCTGATGTCAATCGGCAATAGCAATACATGGTTGTTACAGGTGGACGCCAATTACTTTAAATTCTTCAATATACCGTGTGACAGGACTGGCGTACCGGAAACCGGCAATGAGATCTATCTGAGCCGCAGGTTGTATGATAATCTGTTGGCCGATGGGGTTGATGTCACGCAGCCATTGGAACTGAATAATCCAGGGGGTGTGATTAGTTTTGACATGAATGGAAATGTCCTGTCGCAAGCAAGCCGGAAATATACAGTTGCCGGAGTTTACGAGCGGAATTTTGGGGCTGTCCGCTATTATGAGGAGGTATTGGACAGTAAGGGCGATGCCATTACAATAAATAACTCGGTCACCAATTATCTGTTTGTCAGATTTGCGCCCGGTATAAGTAGGGAGAGGGGTCAGGAACTGGTCAATGAGGTGGTGTCGGGACATCTGCCTGAAACAGTAGAGTTAAAACTAAATGATATAGAAACTTATTCATATCAGGATGATGTAAAGACGACTTCTTCCTTATATACAGCAGTTGCTTTCATTTGTATCCTGTTGGCAATCCTGAGTGTCAAATCTTCGGTGTCGGCCGATGCCGCAAGACGTCGCAAGGAAGTAGCCCTGCGTAAAATCAACGGTGCCAAGGCGCGTGACATAGCCGGATTGTTTGTCAGACCTTACGGCATAATAGTGGCTATTGCTTTCGTGGCAGGTTATATGTTCAGCGTTATGCCGATTGTCAAGGCGTCAAAAGAGGGATCTTATATAATGCTTGACAGTTATGTAAGTTGGGTGCTTCCCGCATCATTGACCATTATAGTTATGGTTGTGGCATTGACTTTGCTGAGAAGAGTACGTGCCATAATGAGCACCAATCCTGCCGATGTGATCAAGAGCGAGTAACGCCGCAAAGGGGTCGTTTCGCTTTGCGTCATTTTGGGGCGAGCGAATAATGCATTAATTGCTTAAAAATATACCCGTTTAATGGTATCCTTTAAGATGTATTAGTATTTTTGCACCCAAAAGGGTGTAGAAATGGAGAGTATCAGCGCTTTTATAAAGAGATGCCGCAAGGAGCGGCATCTTACGCAGCCGGAGCTGGCGGCAAGGGCCGGTGTGGGGCTGAGGTTCCTGCGCGAACTGGAGCAGGGCAAGCAGAGCCTCAGGATGGACAAGGTTAATCAGGTGCTGGCCTATTTTGGTGCCGGATGCGGCGTGGATGACGAGGCTGTAAAAAGGCAGGACATCAGGCAATATAGGCTGTCATCATTGGAAGAGCCGCAGGAATACATGCTTGAGGAGATAATGCATCAGGTTTGCGAATCGGCAAGGGCATCTTCATTCAACGCCCATGAGGTGTTGCGCAAAAAACTGGAAGAGATAAAGAGCTTAAAATAAGATACTATGAAAAAGAAACCTGTAATGTGTATTGTGGCCGGGCCGAACGGGTCGGGAAAGACCACAACTACAGAACAGCTGCTCAAGAATGAGTGGGGCGCTGACAGTCTTTACATCAATCCCGATAATATCGCACAGGAACAATACGGTGACTGGAACTCTGCCGATGCAGTCCTGAAAGCAGCCCAGACGGCCACCGGACAGCGATACGAATGCTTGTCAAACGGAACTGACTTTGTGTTTGAAACGGTGTTTTCATCGGCTGAGAAGATGGATTTCCTTCGCAAGGCTAAGGATGCAGGCTTTTTCATCAGGATATTCTATGTGTGCACGGAATCGCCGCTGATAAACATAAACCGCATAGCGCAACGTTATCTTAACGGCGGGCATGAGGTGCCCATTTCCAAGACTATCTCCAGATACTACAGCTCACTCAAGAACATATCAGAGGCCATAAAGATTGCCGACAGGGTTTATCTCTATGACAACTCGACAGAAAACGCCGCCCCGCGCCTGATTCTCAGAACCACCGATGGCAGGATAGCCAAACGTTATACGGATGACTTGCCGGAGTGGGTCAGTGCAGTGATTCATTGAAAGTGTCAAAAAATTAGACGATTTTGGGGCGGAAAGTACGTTTTTGCCCTTTTTTCTTGGAGGATGGTGGCGGGAGGGGATAATTTTGGAGCAGCAATTAAACAACCAACAGTCCAGATATGTTTATACACTATCTTAAAATAGCGCTGCGTAACATACGCAAGTATGCGCTCCAGAATACGGTCAGTATTTTGGGGCTGGCCGCAGGTTTTGTCTGCCTCAGCCTCTCTGCGCTATGGATTCATTTTGAAGAGTCATTTGATACTTTTCACAAGGATGCCGACAGGATATTCACATTCTCGGTGTATGAACATGAGGAAGGCACTGAGAATCATACCGGATATGTCAATTATACAGAGCATGAACTGTTGTACAGCTATCCTGAAATTGAAAAGATTTCCAAGTTTGTATATAGGGAGCATGAAAAAGAAAACCTTACGGAACTTAGGATTGACACGGTTTTCCGCACCATATTTGACTTGCCGGTGATTTCAGGCAATGAAGGGTTCATGCGTGACACGAGTTTCATTGCCATCTCTTCAACATACGCTGACAAGGCTTACAGAGGACAGAATCCCATAGGACAGGAACTGCTGGGTAAGACCATATCAGCGGTGGTGAAGGACTTTGGGCGTATGTCGGCCATTCAGTTCGATATACTCTCCTGCTATAATTTCAAGATAGCAGTAAAAAACGAACGCGGAAATTACATTCATGAAGGAATGTCCGATGATGACCTGTTTCCCAGCGTGTTTATAAGAATCCACAAGGGGACTGACAAGGATAAGTTTGCCGATAAAGTCCGGAACAGTCTGGATGATTCCGAGTATTCCCATTATGAACTGCTACCTATAGGTGCGATACATCGCCAGATGGTCAAGACAGACATGTATGTAAATTATGCTCATGCCAAGGTGTTCTGCCTGTTCAGTCTGATGCTGATGATGTGTGCCATAATCAATTTCCTGCTGTTCTCGCTTAACAGTATCAGGACCCGAAGCCGTGAAATGGCCTTGAGAACTGTCAACGGTGCAACCGGGAATTCCCTGGTCTGGATGCTGGTCACTGAACTGGGTGTTATTCTGGCAATATCAATGTTTGCGGGGCTATTGCTTGTGCAGTTCCTTAAGAGCAGGTTCATAAGTATGGCCGACATACAGATGACCGGAGGATATGTAACTATGGGCAGTATGGTCATCATGATTCTGGTTCTGGCTGTTTCATTATTGATAAGCATCGCTGCAGTCAGGATACTGCGTGGAAGGACAATGCACAGTACCATAACATCGGTACGTAACATACGGTTCAGGAAGGCAAGCATCGGTATTCAGGTGTTCACAAGCGTTCTGTTCCTGTATATAGTTACTGTGATGGCCCGCCAGTTCAGTTTCCTGCGCCATAATGACTGGGGTTCAAGAATCAATGACATTGCCGTACTTTCAATCTCCAATCCTGTGAACGGATGGGATGGCTATGTGATGGGAAGGTCAGTATATTATCCTCCCCAGAATGACGATGAGACAGCCGAGCCAAGAAGAGGCAGTCATCTGAAAGAGCTGAACAATGAGTATCTGGAACGCCTGGACGGACAGTTTGGTCTGACAGACCGACTTAAGAGCCTTCCGAGTGTAAAGTCATTATACAGGAACTTTGGAGATATTGAAAAAATCCAGCACGGTAGCGAGTGGTTGCGCTGGGATAGAAATACCGTCAATGGGAGGGACAGTCTGGATATCAGGATTATGGATATACTGGAGCCGGAAAAGATGGAACTGCTTGATTTCAACATAATAGACGGTACGCTCCCGGACAGACCATTGCAGAAGGATGAAATTGTTATTACGGAGAATATAAAGAAGGAGTTGGGTCTGGCCGATGTCTGTGATGAACCGACCATTACGATAGGGCGTCAGTATATCATGCCTATAACAGACTTTTATTTTGATGAAAACGGAGTAATCCATGTAAATAATGCTGATGCCGGTACTGTGTATTATACATTCCGCGTAATAGCAGTGGTAAGTGATATCTATCCCAACAAGTTTGATGCAGCACCTATTATGTACATCTTGTGTACTCCCGGCAACCGCAGGCTTATGCCGCCATCAGGAAGTGATGATGGCTGGACTGTCGCTCATATTACTCTGACTTATGACCACGGAATGAAATCCAAAATCAGGACCGATGTTGCCCGGATTATGGATGAAACCGGACTTAAATACGAACTTACATTCCCCGAGGACCGTTTCTTTGAAAGCCTTATAAGCCAGGAGCACCTTAAGAATCTGGTGATGGGACTTGGTGTCATCTGTATTCTCATTGCCATATTCGGCACCTATTCAATGATTGCGCTTGCCTGCCGCGAACGCAGGCGCGAGATTGCCGTCCGTAAGGTGCATGGGGCAAAAGTCCGTGACATAATAGATATTTTCGGCCGTGAATATGGCGCAACACTTTTGGGCGCAACTCTTTTGGCTTTTAGTGTGGGCTACATAATGATGCACCGCTGGATACAGCAGTATGAGCGCCAGGTCACCATAAGCTGGTGGATCTATGCCGTAATACTTGCGGCAATGGTTATTGTGATCTGCCTCACGGTGGGCCATCAGGTACTTCGTACCGCCCGCGAGAATCCGGCCGATGTGATCAAGAGCGAGTGAGTGTCAAAAAATTAGACGATTTTGGGGCGGATAGTACGATTTTGCCCTTTTTTCTTGGAGGATGGTGGCGGGAGGGGATAATTTTGGAGCAGAAATAAAAAACAACAGTCCTGATATGTTTATACATTACCTTAAAATCGCTATCCGCAACATCCGTAAGTTCGCTCTGCAGAACACGGTCAGTGTAATCGGTCTTGCCGCCGGTTTTGTTTGCCTCAGTCTCTCCTCTGTATGGCTCTATTACGAGAACTCGTTTGACCGTTTCCATAAGGATGCGGACCGTATTTATACGTTTAATGTATCAACTCAGGATGGGAAGGATATACTGAAGAAAGGAACCGGCAACCGTCTCCTCAAAGGAATAACGGAGACGATTGAACCTGAAGCCACTACCTATTTCAGGCTTGAGACCGATAATGAGCATTACACAGAGTTACAGGTTGACTCCGCTTTCTGTGGTTTCTTTGGAATTGGGCTTGCCAAGGGTGACTGGTCATTCATCGGAAATAAGGATTATATCGCATTATCCGAGCATTATGCAAAGAAGAACTACCGGGATCAAGACCCGATTGGACAGAAAATTGGCAGCCGCACCGTAGTTGCAGTTCTTAAGGATTTCAATAAACCCACAGTATTGGATTTTGATATCATGTCATATCGCGATGTACTTGATAATGCAGATGTAAGTTCTTTGCCACGTCATTCTATGTACAGCGATATAAACAAGACGTTGCAGTCAAGCTGTTTCTGGAAATTAAGAAAAGGAGTTGATGCCGATGAGGCGTTGGATATGCTTCTGAAAAGCTCTAATGATTTTGTGAGGCTGAGAGTGTCTATTTCAGACATGTCAAAATCAACAATGGGCTTTGTTCCTATCAGCGACCTGCACCTTAAACTTATTAAGGACGAATCATATGTAAGTTACAGGACCATGAGCTTGTTCTGCCTGGCAAGTATCCTGATTATGCTGTGTTCTCTGGTTAATATTCTAATATTCTTTATCAATACCTTGAGAGGACGTGACCGTGAAGCGGCATTGCGTATTGTTCACGGAGCATCAATGAGAGACCTTATCCTGATGTTCTCACTTGAAATGTCCATACTTGTCTTATCAGGTCTGGTTATAGGAATGATAATGGTGTGGATGCTTAAAGATTCCTATATCTCCTTAGCCGATATCAGTATGCCTGTAGGATTCCTTATGACAAGCAGTATTGTGTTGTTGCTGTCAGTGTTCCTCGTTTCACTGATTTCATGCGTGATTTGCGTCTATGTGATAAGACTCAGAACCATACAGGATACTATTGCGCATTCAAAAAGCAAAGGCTTTTTCAGGAAGATCAGCGTAGGACTGCAGTTGTTTACGGGTACCCTGTTTGCATTCATCACCTGTGTCATGCTGCATCAGTTCAATTATCTCAGAAACGAGAATTGGGGCATAAACATAAACGATCAGGCTGTAATTACCATAACGCCAGATGGCGTATTTTCCATAACGGATATCCTGATGGGCAATGTGAAAGCAGACAGTGATGAAGAGCTTAGTGCAATGCTTGATCATATGGATGCCATCAAAAATGTGAATTTTCAGGAGAAATATGAAACTGAATATGCTATTTCATCCAAGTTGGAATCAATGCCTCAGATTATCTGGGTTAAGCAGGGTATCAAGGATATATATTCATTTGCAACAGCCGGAAGGTACAATATGTATCCCGATTACAGTATCAATGGCATAGACAGTTGCGAGTACAGCGTCCTGGATATGCTTGATAAGGATGAACTTGAAATACTGAATGTAACTGTATTGGACGGATCAATTCCTACTGACCGTCCCATTATGGACAATGAGGTTGTGATAACGGAGAACCTCTATAGGAAACTCGGCCTTGGGCCCGTTTCGGAAGATCCGGTCATTACAGTAGAAAGTGTCGTGTTAAATGATATCAATCAAATATTTGGAGAAGTGAGGACTCAAACCAATGATTATCATGTGATTGCTGTAATAAAGGATATATATATGACCTCATTCGAGGTGGCACCTCCCTTCCTTATCCTTTGTACTCCTAACAACTCCAAACTCACTTCAAGTACTATCACTGATCTGGCAGGAGGGCTTATGGGAAAGCCTGGAGCAGCCTATATGGTCCAATATAAAAACGGTTTCAAAAAAGAACTTGTCAAGAAGGTTTCCGGGATTCTTGATGGCATAGATTGCACATATGAGATAACTTTTACCGAAGACCAGTTCTATAAGGCTCTCGACAAGGACAAGCACCTTAAGAACCTGATTCTTGTCATGGGAATAATATGCATCATGATTTCAATTTTCGGTGTATGGTCCATGATAAGTCTGGCTTGCCTGGAGCGTCGCCGTGAGATTGCAGTCCGCAAGGTTCATGGTGCCAAAGTCAGGGATATCCTTTCAATATTCACAAAGGAATACGGTGCAGTGATAGCAATATCCATGGGTGCAGCCTTTATAACAGGTTATCTGATAATGCATCAGTGGATACAGAAGTTCCCGCGTCAGGCTACCATAAGTTGGTGGATTTATGCAGGGATATTTGCAGCAACGGTCATTGTTATCGGCCTTACTGTTATCCACAAGGTTGTCAAGACCGCCAGCGAGAATCCGGCCGATGTCATCAAGAGCGAGTGAGTGTCAAAAAATTAGACGATTTTGGGCCGGAAAGTACGATTTTGAGATTTTTTCTTGGAGAATGGAGTAGTTGAGGGATAATTTTGAGTCAGAAATAAGTAATCAATAACCTAATAATTTGAAATATGATTGAAGTACAGAATTTACAGAAGATCTTCCGTACGGAGGAAGTTGAGACCTGGGCGCTGAATGATGTATCGTTCACGGTTGCCGACGGTGAGTTTGTGGCCATCATGGGCCCGTCAGGTTGCGGTAAGTCAACCCTTCTTAATATCCTTGGTTTGCTGGACAACCCCACCAAGGGCAGTTACAAGCTGCAGGGCGTTGAGGTAGCTACACTTGATGAGAACCATCGCACAGACTTGCGCAAGGGCGTGATTGGATTTGTGTTCCAGAGCTTTAACCTGATTGATGAGCTTAACGTGCGTGAAAACATAGAGCTGCCGCTGCTCTATATGGGCGTTCCCGCCAAGGAGCGTCGCCGCCGCGCCGAGGAGGTTATGGAGCGCATGAACATTTCGCACCGCGAGAAACATTTCCCCAATCAGCTGAGCGGTGGTCAGCAGCAGCGCGTAGCCATAGCCCGCGCCGTCATTGCAGGTCCCAAACTGATCTTGGCCGATGAGCCCACCGGTAACCTGGATTCAGTGAACGGTCAGGAGGTTATGAACCTGCTCAAGGAACTCAACCAGCAGGGAACAACCATCGTAATGGTAACCCACAGCCGTCACGATGCATCGTACGCCAACCGCATAATCAACCTCTTTGACGGCAGCATCGTGAAGGAACTCCCGCTGTAAAAACGACGCAATGTTTTTGCATTACATTAAGACTGCATGGAGGAGCATCTGTGGCAACTGGGTTTACAGTCTGCTCAGTGTTTGCTGTCTCGCTATAGGTACAGCAATGTTCTCCATGCTGTTCTATGGCATCAACTATGATGATTTCTTTAAGAACCGGCTACCCGGTCACAAACGGAGCCGGTTTGTTTGCATGACAATGCCGGGAAACCATGTAAGTCAACAGGATAGGATGTATCGCTTTCAGTTGCCATACCTGGATTACAAGACTCTGTTGGATTTGCCGGAAATAGAATCTGTAAGTGTAGGCGGTGGCATGTCGGCCCATTTGTCTTTTGCCGATTCGGTCAAGGTATATGGAATGGGGCCGGTAAAAGGAGTTTATGTTGATGGCGATTATTTCAAATACTGGAATCTCTCTCTCTTGTATGGTGACAGAGTGCCACAGAACGAGAATGAGATTGTAGTATCGGAGTCACTTCTTAAACGCATGGGTTATGACAAGGATATAAGCCAATGTCTTGTCAAGACTGAGACCTACCGGATAGGCAGAGAATATCAGATTGTAAATGTGGTGCGTGATGACAAATGGCGTCGCAGCTGTGGTTATGACGTTTTTTTCAGTGCTCAGGACTGGAAGATCCAAGGTTTTACATTTTACAATGTCGATGTTGTACTTAAGGAGGGAGCCGACGTAAATGATATAAACGACAGGCTGAGCGTTACCTTGGTAGATGATGGCGAGGGAAACAGGAAGATTCTGCAACTGGCCGGATTCCATGAGAATCCCGGTGACAGGATGGAAAAGCTGTTGCTTAGCATGTTGAGCATTCTGGTTCTCCTTGTTGCCGTAACAAATTACCTCAAGCATCTGGCAATGGTGCTCAAGCAGCGTAACCGGTCCAACATAATCCGATATAGCCTGGGAGCCAGACAGAGTAGTCTTGCGTTTATGCTGGTAGCCGAAGTTCTTATCATACTGCTATTATCATTTGCCATAGCCCAATATATCACAATCCTTGTCTGCTCATGGGTTAACCAGACAGTTTATATGGGAGACCGTTATTTCCATTTGGCGGATTTGATATGGCTGAATACATTGACCACTGTGTGCATTGCGTTAGTAAGCGTTGTGGTATGCCGGATAGCGGTATTTGGGCAGAACAAGGTTCTGAGGAACAGGATTGTGGCCTACCAGCGTGAGCGGAAAGTGCTGAAATACATAATAATCGGCATAGAGACATCGGTTGCAGTTATGGCATTGGCATCGGTTCTTAATATAGCATATACCGCACCAAGACCATATAACCCGCTTTCCAGATCTGAAATCCGCAGGACTTTCTATGTAGAGACCGAGGAAGGTGATTCATATACGGACAATCAGCAGGCATTCTGCAATATGGTCAGAAGGATGCCACAGGTTGAGGATATGGTATCTTCTGAGAGCGACTGGAACGGATCGCATGCAGGTCAGTTCAATGTTCAAGGCAGAACGGAATGGTTGTTTGAAAAAGGTTATGATATACGTTATTTCCAGTTCTTCAATATCCCGATTGAATGGCTTGATCCTACGCATCCTACAAGCGGATACCTGATAGACCGGCTTACGTACGAAAGGTATATGAGGGATAGCGTGGATTTAAGCAACATATCAACTGTAAGTTACAACACTGTCACCCCTGTTCACGTAACCGGAGTGTATGAACATTATATGTTAGGTGATCCTTATGAGTCTGCTGGAGATGTAGGTGGGCTGTTCCAGTATCATCCCATATCGGAATATTATACAAACTTTTTTGTAAGGTTCCGTGAAGGTGTTTCAAAGACTGAGGCTGAGACACTTCTGCGTAATGCCTGGAAAGAGGTTAACCCGTCATCTATGGAGGATGTCAGGATAATATCCATACCCAAATATACCGACGATGAATATCGCTTTACAGCGTTGGGATTCCAGATAGGCGGAATGGTGTGCATACTGCTGGTGATACTGAGCGTGACATCGTCCATATCGGCCGAAACCAACGTACGCCGCAAGGAAGTGGCTTTGCGCAAAATCAACGGTGCAAAGGGCAGGAACATAATGGCCCTGTTCATCAGGCCGTACTGCATAATACTGGCAGTGGCATTCCCCATAGGCATTCTGGCTTCATTGGCTTTGCTTGGTCATGCAGGACTGTATGTCTGGATTGCACCTGTAACGCTGGTGGCAATTGCTCTCATTGTGGCGCTCTCAGTATGGAGCAAAATCCGCGCCATAATGCGCACCAATCCTGCTGATGTAATTAAAAGCGAGTGACGCAAAGGGAAACGACCCCTTTGCGTCATTTTTTCATATCTTTGTGGTGTTATGACGGATGCCAAGATTCTTGTGATTGATGATAATACGGCGGTTTTGAGTACGCTTAAGATTGTGCTCAAAAGCGTGTTCCGTACTGTGGTGGCAGTAAGTGACCCGCAGCTTATCCCGGCGCTTATAAGTGCCGGCGATGTGGATGCTGTGCTGCTGGACATGAACTTTGGGTCCGATAAGCTGGACGGGCAGGACGGCCTGTTCTCCGCAGCGGGCTGGACAATCCTCCGGCTGTGGTCATGATCACTGCATTTGGCGATGTGGGCCTGGCGGTGACATCGCTCAAGAAAGGGGCTCTGGACTTTATCCAGAAGCCCTGGGACAACAATGATTTGATACGCAAACTCCAGGAGGCAATTGCCAAGCGTGATGCACTCTATGCCGAGAAACAGAAGAATCCCGCTGCTGCCGAGGCCGCTGAACAGCAGGAGGTACCCAGCTCACTCGATGAGATGGAGAAACTTACTATCCAGCGTGTGCTGGAGTCAAGCGGGCGCAACCTTACCACTGCTGCCGAGAAACTGGGCATAAGCCGTCAGACACTGTACAACAAGATGAAACATCATGGCATCTTATAGCCGGCATTACACTCTGCATGTGACGGCATCGGTCGTGATGGTAATGGCTCTGCCGGCAGTTGGCGTGTGGCTCTGTGTTAAAGGCTACGCGCCGCTGGCCGTACTTATGGGCATACTTACCCTTGCCGCTCTATTCAGGCTCATAAGACTGCTGCGCTACCCCATAACCCAGACCGAGATGATGGCGCGGGCCATCAAGAACAATGACCTGATGCTGCATATCCCTGAGACCGATGATATTCTGCTGCGTCAGGCATCGGCCGATATGAACCGCATACTGCTGTCATATCGTCGCGACCAGAATGAACTGGAAACCCGCAAGAACTACTATGACCGCATTTTGCGCGTGATGACGCACGAACTACGCAACACCGTGACTCCAATTGTATCTCTTACAGATTTTATGATTGAGAACCCCGATGCCCAATCTGAGGAGGACCGCCGCGAGGCCATCAGTATCATAAACTCACAGGCGCACAACGTCTGCTCATTCCTGGAGTCATACCGCCAGCTTACCGTGCTGGCACAGCCGTCCATGACCGATATCCCCGTATCCCGCATTTTCAGTAACCTGCAGACTCTGCTCAAGGCCGAGCCAGGTGCGGACCGCGTGCGTTTTGAACAAGCCGGCGATGTTATTATCCATGCTGACTCCAGCCTTATCCCGCTGGCGCTCATAAATATTATCCGTAACGCCATCCAGGCAACCGATGAAGTGGAGGACGGCCGCATTACCGTGATGGCATCGGCCCCCGGAGGCAAGCCCTGCATAACCGTAACCAATAACGGACCGGAGATTCCGGAGAGCCAGATAGAGCAGATATTTATGCCGTTCTATTCCACCAAGAAGAGGGGCAGCGGCAGCGGTATAGGTCTTGCCCTCTCGCGCCAGATCATGCAGCTTCATGAGGGTACGCTTACCTGCTCGTCACACTATCCCTATACCACGTTCACCCTCCAGTTCAGTTAAAAACGACGCATTGGGGTCGTTTCCCTTTGCGTCGTTTTGCATCACTCGCTCTTGATGACATCGGCGGGATTCTCGCGGGCGGTGCGGAGTACGCTGCAAACTACCACAAGATAGATAATGGCTGCCATCCCGGCCAGGACTAAGGCATAGATCCACCAGCTTATCACGGCCTGCTGTTGGAACTGCCCGCGCCAATGGTTTATGAACAGGAATCCCAGAGTGAATGCGGGAATGGAGGCTACAGCCAGTATTATACCGTACTGCCGCAGGAATATTGAGAACACCTCCCATGTCTTGGCACCGAATGTCTTGCGGATGGCTATCTCCCTGCGACGTTTACGGCAGGACAGAATAACCACGGACCATACACCCGAAACGGATATGAGTATGCATATAGCTGAGAATATGAGCAACAATGGAAACAGTTTCATTGTACTCTCTACTCTTCTTTCCAGAAATTCATCCTCCGAGAACAGTAGCCTACCAGAAAGACCCATCTTGTCAATCTCCTGTTCCAACAGATTACGGGTTCCCTCCTTGTATTGAATGTAAAGGGTGGCATATGACGATGAACCGTATATGAGATACAAGGGCAACGGTCTTTTAAGAGGTCCTGCAAAATACATCTCCTTTAGGACAGCTATCACCTTGAATTCCCTGGGTCTGTTGGAAGCATCCCAGGAACCCCATCTGGGACGAAGATATATAGACTTGCCAACCGCGTCCTCAAGCCCCAGCTGTCTGGCTACATCGGCCGTTATTACAATCTCATTCTCCCCGTCCAGCCTGCGTTGCGGCAGTTCACCCTGCACTACGGTAAAGCCGTAAATAGGTCTCCACGGTTCCTGTATTCCGGGGTCGGTACAAGCCGCTATACCTTCATCATCCGGATTCACTGAAAGATAGCCGTCTGACAAGCCTATATTTACGCCGCCCATAAGCAGAGTGCCATCAGCAATAACCTCTTCTACCATCGGCAAGCCCTTTATTTGGTCTATAAGCCCTGATGTATCAATCTCTCTGAATCCGTTCTCATCAAAGACCCATTTCTGACCCATATCAAGTAACGCCCTGTTTTTTACAGCCAGCCCCCAATCCTTCTTGAATATATCACGATACTGATGGCTGATAAATACGGTAGAGAATATAAAGAATATGCTGAATGCCAGCTGTACTGCAACACTTACCTGTGACAGGACATTTGATGACCTCTTGTTTACAACCGATTCATGCAGCAATCTCCTGCTAACCAGATGTGACAACACAGTGCATAGTATCACTGAGAATACAAGTATAATGAGCATGAACAGTAGACTGCCACCTATAAAGTAGGATTCCGGCAGATCAAAACCTGCAAAAGTGCAGAACGGCTCCACAAGGAACACATCGGCCACAACACCAATGGCATACGCTATTGCCAGCACCACAAGGATATTTACTGCCAGCATTAAGGTAAGATCCCTTGGCGTTGAGCCATGAACCACGCGCAATCCCATCTCATGACGTCTGTCCGCCAGGCTGTTCAGAAAGAATATCAGATAGTTGATGATTGAGCAGATTATAAGCAACAGGCTTGTCCACGAGATAATGGTTACGCTGTCCATGCTCATCTCAAGGAGATTTCCCCTTAGGATCTTATGTATTCCGCTGATATTTACAGGAACATAATCTCTCTTATAATAACTGTTGTATTCAAGGATAGTACCACTTACTTTATCGGCAAGAGCATTAAGGTCACATCCAGGTTTGACTTTAAGCAGGACATCTGTGACCTCTCCATAATGACGGCGTCCCTGAGACTCTTCACAAACCAGCATGGCAAAATCAAGGAAAGAGTGTTTCCAGTCCTTGACGACCGCGCCCACGTAATGGATCCCGCTGTCAAAGAACCAACGGTTGTTTCCGATATCATCAATGGTCCTGCCAATGGGATTCTCATCACCAAAGCACTCTTTTGCGTATGATTCCGATATGGCTACCAGGCTAGGGTCATTAAGAAAGCTCATATCCCCACTCACCAGTTCCAGGTTGAACAATCTGGTGAATGATTCATTGATTATGATGATACGTTTTGTTCCACTGGCACCACCCCATCTTTCAAAGGGCACAACCATCTCCACTTCCGGCCACTTGGTTATATCATCAAATGACTTAATATATGCCTGAAAAGGCCTGATGTCACTGTGCAGACTAGCCGATTTATCTGCATCACTTACATCGAAAGACCAGATATTCTGCCAGTCTTTATGGAATGTATCATACGTATTCTCATAATGAACGCAGATGGAAGTAAGGCAGAAGCAAACAAATCCTGCTGCAAGACCCAGAATGCAGATTGTGTTCTGGAGCGCGTACCTCTTTATGTTACGCAGCGCAATTAAAAAATAATGTATAAACATATCAGTTGAGCACCACCTCGTCGGCATCGGATATGCGGTCGTAGCCGGTTATTATGATTTCGTCGCCTGGGTTGAGGCCTTCAAGTATCTCAAAGTGGCGCGGGTTCTGGCGGCCGATGCTTACGGGTACGCGGACGGCGTGGGTGTGCTGTGCGTTGACCTTGAATACCCAGCTGCCGTGGGTGTAGTTGTAGAAGTTGCCCTTGGGCACTATTATGGATTGCGCCTGGCCGCCCATCTCTATGCGGGCCTGATAGGACTTTCCTATGCGGGCGTTATCGGGCAGTGAATCCGTGAATACCAGATAGATATCAAATGATCCGCTTTTGATTTCCGGTACGGTGCTGCTGATGGTCATGGGGTAGGTCTTTTTCTCGTATGTTATGGTGGCGGGCTGGCCCACGGTGATTTTATCTATGTAGAACTCGTTTATGCTCAGGCGCATGCGGAACTGGTCCATTCGTTTGATGTCGGCAATAGCGGTGCCGGAGCTTATGCGCTGGCTGGGCTCAAGAGAGAGTCCGCTCAGCTGGCCGTCGGCTGGTGCAGTCACTATAAGGTCATTCAGACGTTCCTCGGTCTTGCGGAGCTGACGCTGGGCTTCGGCCAGTTCATCCTGCAGGGCCTCCTGGCGGATTGCGTTCAGCACGGAGTCCTGACGGCGGCTCTCCAGTTGCAGGCGTACGGTCTCCATCTTGTAGTTGTACTCCTCATCGGCCACATCAAGCTGTGCGCGGCTGCGTATTCCCATGCGGAACTCTTCCTGTGCCAGGTTGTGCTCCTTTTCCAGGCGCTTTAGCTCATACTTGGTCTGCAGTATGCTCTGAGCTAGGGACAGTCGGCGCTGGTCCATCTCAATCATGCTGGTGCGGTAGGTGCGGTTCTGCTTGCGCCAGCTCTCCCGTGCGGTCTCTATTGTACGCTGCAATTCGGGGTCGCTCAGAATCATGAGCGTATCGCCTTTGTGAACCAGGGCACCGTCCTGAACCAGCACGCTCTCCACAAATCCGCCTTCACGGGTATAGACCTTGATGGTCTGGATGGGCTGGAGTGTACCTTCGGCATTCACGTACTCCGAGAACTCGCCGCTCTGGACGGTTGCGGTCTGCACGCTGTCAGAGTTAATCCTTATTATCTTGGGGCCGGTTGATACTTTGATGAGCATCACTATGAGTCCTATAGCCATAATTCCGGCCACTATGTGTATGCGGTATTTTACATACCATTTCTTGGGTGGTAACTTAACGTCCATATTCTACTTGCTGTTCTATAAGTTCATTATTATTAAAATCAAATGCTGTGAGGCTGCGTATGGTGTAGTATAACTGCCAGTAACGGCTCAGGGCCGATACGTAACCCCTGTAGGCCGAATCCTTGGCGGTTATGGCCGAGTTCAGGTCCAGTATGGTGGAACTGCCGCTTACGTACAGATGGCGCGCCACCTCATAGCGGTGCTGGGCAGTCTGCATGGTGCGGCGGGCTATATCCACCTGACGCTCCTGCATGTTGAACTGGCTCACTGTGCGGGTGACCATCTTTTCAAAACTCACCTCATTCTGCTCTATGTGCATACGGGTAAGTTCCAGGTTGTTCTGTGCAATCTTTACGCGGCCGCGTGCACGTCCCCAGTCAAGAATGGGAATGCTGACTGATACGCTCACTGACTGCTCGTCGTTAAGGTTACGGAAACTCTCGGGCAGTTCATCGGCCGTCTGAGCCAGTCCCAGACGCATATAGATGGATGCCTTGAATCCTGCCTGTGACTTGTAGTATGCCAGATTGCTTTCAGAGTTCAGACGGCTCAGCTCCATGCTCTCTATATCGGGACTGTTCTGACGGGCCAGCTCCATTGCCTGGTCAAGCGGTACCGTAAAATGCGGAATGCTGTCGGTGGTAACAACCTCTATCTGTGTGTCCGATGTCAGGTTAAGGAAGTTGCGGAGCTGGTCAACGGCGTCATCGAACGACATCTGCGATGACATGATGCTGGTCTCGCTGTTCAGTTTGTTGAGTTCCAGCTGGAGCAGTTCGTTCTCGGTTATGGTGCCTATGTTGTATCGGCCCAGCCCGTAGGTGTAAAGTGTGTCGGTAGCGGCATGGTTGAGTTGGGCAATCTCCAGTTCCGTCTGGGCCGATACCAGATTGAAGAACACCATTGCGGCCTGCGATGCCACCAGCTCCATGGTCTCGGCATACTGCTTGCGGGCCCTGCGGTACTCAATGGGCTCGGTCTTGCGGCTCCATTTGAAAGAGTTGTAGCCGTTAAGACTCTGTGAGAAACTCAGTTGCAGCGGCTGTGAGTAGTAGCTGTGAGTAGGGTTGTCGCCCAGTTGGTCCAGACGGCTCAGACTGCCGGACAGAGAAATGGTGCCGCCTGTAAACCACACGTTCTGTGAAAGGTCTAGCGACAGGTTGTTGCGCATGCTGTTGCTGCGGGCAAACAGTTCGGATCCGTCGGGCAGTGTTACGTAGTTAGTGCTGCGGTTGAGAGACGGCGATGATGACAGGGACAGAGTGGGGAGCATGCTGGCCCTATAGCTGCGGTAACTGAGCCAGGCCGACTCAAACGTGTTGCGTGCCTGCACCGCCTGCGGCGATGACTCCTGAGCCATTCGGATAACCTGGCTCATGGTTAACCGAACCGTATCGCCACCGGCGGCATTGCCGGCGGCCGATACGTTCAGCAAAACAAGGAGGAGTGATATTTTGATTAGCTGTCTCATACTTTTTTGTTTTATTGACAGCCCAAAAGTACCGCTCCCCCTTGCCTTACTCCAAGTTTTTAATGCAGAATCGTCTTTTTTACCCTAAAATCGTCTAATTTTTTGACACTCACTCGCTCTTGATCACTTCCGATGGGTTGGTGCGCATAATCCTGCGCAGTTTCCAGACAGTGGATAAGGTGATGACAAGAGCCGTGATAAACAGAACCAACGGTATGCGCCAGGTCAGGAGTGGAGTATCCTGCAGTCCCGGCAGCATCTTGGTGCAGGGATATCCTATGCAGAACGCTATAAGCAGCACCCAGACATACGGGCGGATGAACATGCGTGCTATATCCCGGGCTTTTGCTCCGTGTATCTTGCGTAGAGCCACCTCTTTGCGACGTGCTCCGGTATCGGCCGATATAACCGATATGATGCTCAGCAAAACCATTAGTACGCCTGCCAAAGCTGCGGTAAACAGCAGCATGATCATGATTCTGGTGTTGTGGCTTGTACCCAGCCATTTGCCTCCCATAGTGCCGATGCAGTCGTCGTTGAAGTTGCCTATCTGCTCCTGACAGATCTTTTCAATACTGGATTTCATGGCTTTCATATCGGCCCCGTCACGGAACTTTATAAAGAGGTAATGACCTGAGTGCTGACTGTTGAACGGTCCTGCAAAATAGCCGTCATACGGTCTTCTGATGAATCCCATTCTCTCTTTGAATACTCCGGCTATGCTGTGAGTTGTCCTGATGGCATCCTCATAATGATAATCATCCATTACCCAGATGTGCAGGACTTCAGGAATATTATCACCCATTTTATTCCATAGTTCTTCCGATACAAACACGCCATCCATAGACCTCTCATAATCCATATGACGGACCGGTATCTTGAAGAAACTGAAATAATTAGTATCGCAGAAAATGAACTCGGCATGAATATCCGCTACCACTCTGCCTTGAGATGCATCATAATGGTTGAATTCCTCAACATCGGCCCTGTTGAACCAGTCACCGGTGGGATAAAGCGGCATCTCGGTTGTGAGCATATCATCAACATCCGCTATTGCCCTGATCTTGGATTTTATGATGTCCCTGTGCTGATCAAAAGAACCGTTCCGCATATCAAGAGTAAGGATATGCTTAAGCTCATTACGCGAAAGCGGGCAGTATGGCCTGGGCACGGTTTCAATCATCGTAATGGTTCCGTTCAGGGTCATTACAGAGATGGCTATCTCTATTGTAAGAAGCGCATATTTGAGCAGGTTCCTCTCTCTTTGTGACAGAGCGTTCTTCTTTTCGGGAACCGATACGTTGACATATTTGATTACAATGGCCACAACCAATATGCAAAGCAGGAATACCACTGCCGTCACCATAAGTTCAAGCATAATGATATACGGCAGATGATAATACACAATCCAGGTATCAAGAGTGTTGAGGAAAGGTGTAAGGAACAATGTTGATATGATTGCTATCAATAGTGCGGGCAGAAGGGTTACAAGAACCTGGCAGCCAAGCATCTTTGTCAGCCCGTTACGGGTTGACCCCAGACATATTCTAAGACGGTTGTCATGCCAATGCCTTATGAATGAGGTTATAAGATTGCTCAGATAGCAGACCATTCCGGTAATCAGCACAAGAACTGACAACAGGCGTTTCCATATATCGGTTTGGCTTTGCTCACTATCCTGTAAGGGACGTACCTGTGGCACAATAAGTCTTGTGTTTCCTTGAATGCGCCAGGGAAAAGAATTCTCCTTTAGCATGATGTTGGCCTGTTCTATGTCATATCCATCCTTAAGTACTGCCTGAACTATCCTTAATCCGTCTATGTGATAAAAGATGTCAGCTCTTACACGCCTGCTCCATTTGTCATCCTTAATTACGTTGACTATATGCAGTTGGGTGTCATGACTTGTGTCGCCGTCAGGGGTACAGTATTCCAGAACGCAACTGGCTATATCTCCCTTTACATTCAACCTTTTAAGCAAGGACTCCTTGACAACTATTTCCCGGCGGTTTTGAGGCAGCCTGTCACCATACAGAAGCGTCATTCCCCTATACTTGAAATAGTTGGATGTAATTCGGTCAAACTGTCCTGTTACTGCCACCTGTGTGCCGTCAGGCTCAGTAAGCACCATCTCGGCATAGGTGTCGTCCCGGCCAGGATTGTTGCCGTATTTCTGGTCAAAGACACTTGCAAAAACACATTCAATGGCAGGCGAATCATAAAAACGTGATTCTTTAATCTCGTAACTTGTAACAGTATCCGGTTGACCGTCCTCAAAGCACTGTACAAGCGTTGCCGCCACAATACGGTCACGTCCGGGCAACCTGTTTTCAAACAGCATGTCATTATCCACCTCATATTCAAGGACTGCAAAGATGATGGTTCCCACAGCCAGGCAGACTATGGAAATAATGTTGAATACGGCATTTGCCTTTAGATTCCTGATGGCCGTTTTCAGATAGTGAATAAACATATACAGGACTTTTTGAGTAATGAACTCAAAAATATCAGATAGGATAATGTATTTGCAAGAAAAAAGGGCAAAATCATCGATTCTGCCCTAAAAGTGTCCAATTTTTGGACAGTTTCTTAGAATGACAGGTTGACGCCGGCCATGAATGCTATACCTGGCATGGGGTAACCTGCATTGATCTGATACTTGGTGTTGAGCAGGTTGTCACCGTTTACCCAGAGCTGTACCATATCGGTCAGCTGATAGGATACGCGGGCATTCCAGAGCAGGAAGTCCTCCTTCTTGTCCGGACCTACCGCTGAGTAGAGACCGTTGATATACTGAAGGCCGGTGCTTACATGCAGACCGTTGCTGGTATATGAACCTCCCAGATATGCCTTATGCTCAGGTGCTCCTATTACAGGATTTTCCATATCCAGATAGCTGTAGTTGCCGTGAACGGCTATGCTCTTGCTGACCAAGTATGATGCCTGCAGTTCCACACCCTTGTTCTTGAGCTCGCCGCTGTTCTGGTTGAGCATTGGAGGAGGAGCTGTTGGGTTGGGAGCTGTAATGATGATGTTGTCAGCGTCGAGATAGAACAGGTTGACTCCGTAATTAAGCTTGCCGTCCAGAAGTGTCTGTGAGAAAGCCAGTTCATAGTTCCACAAACGCTCTGCCTCAAGGGCTGCGTTCTGAGGCGGATACATGAACATCTCCCTGATGATTGGGTAGCGGAACCCCTTGCCTATAGACAGTTTTACCTCGGCATTGGCAGGCAGATGGAATGCGGCACCGGCCTGGGGTACAAGTTCGGTGCCTGACTTTGAGTGGTGATCTACACGCAGTCCGGCGTTAAGGGTAAGCAGTGAGCCAATGGCCTGACGCATCTCCAGGTATCCGGCAAACTCATCTTCACGCTCATCAACCTGGGGTACATCCTGGCCGGCTGTAGGGCCGTCAACAAAATGGTTATCGGCCTTGCCGCCGTAACGGTAGTAGTCAAATCCCAGGGTCAGGCGGTTGCCGTCAAACAGGCTTGCACTCTGCCAGGCCGATGCTCCCAGCATCTCATCGTAAGATATGAAACGGAACAGCTTAGGGGTAGCTCCAGGCGCATATCCGTCGTTGATCCAATGGTCACCCCAGCTGTAGAACAGACTGACGGCACCCTGTGTGCGTGCGTAATTGTTCTCAATGAACAGGGCGGATGTTCCGCGGGTTATCTCCTGGTCGGCGTCAATCAGAGGAGCGCTCTCGGATCCCGGCTGTGAAGCCTTGAAACGGGTTACATCCACGTTGGCCGATGCGTTCCAGTTGTCTGATATATCATATCCCAGCTTGGCATAACCGCCAAACTGCTCAAAGTTCATGTTATCCCTATGACCGTCGGTGCGGTTGTAAGAGCCCGATGCCACTGCGCTGAACTTACCCTGACTGGTGCTTGCCGTGAACTCGGTCTCGGCTGTGTTGAATGAACCGTAACCGGCATGCAGGCGCGCATGTGTGCCTTCCTCTTTCTTGGTTACTATGTTAACCACACCGGCCATTGCACCTGATCCGTAAAGGATTGATGCGGGGCCGCGCAGAACCTCAACTCTCTCGGTCATGAGCGACTGATAGGAGTCGGCTATGGGGTGTCCGTAGATACCGGCATAGTTGGGATGTCCGTCAATAAGAACTATCATACGGGCTGTACCTCCGGTCATACCGCGCATGGATATGTTACCTGCTGCACCGCCCGATACTCCGAAACCGGAATATCCGCGCTGTGTGATGAACAGGCCCGGGACCTGTTCGGTAAGCAGGGGTAGGAGCGATGCACGGTTGGTCTCCTCAATGTCGGAGCGGTCAATTACATTCACTGTCTGTGACAGTTGGCGCACATCGGTGGCGGCACGTGTGCCGGTTATTACTACTTCCTGTAGGGTGTCTGGAATTTCGGTTGCATGCAAGGCGCTGAATGACATGGCCGCAGCTGCTAGAATCAGTGTAATGTGTTTCATTGCAGATAGGGTTAGTTATTATCTGCAAAGATATATCAGTGGCACGAACCGACAAAATCGTAACACGATTATTTTAATCAGCCCGGCTCATAAGCAGCTTGCCGTGGCGGATACCCTTGATGGATGTCATCTCATCGGCCAATGCGGTAAGCAGGCGGGCTTCGCCCATGACTGTGCACACGTGCAGGCAGGTGCCCTCGCTGATATAGTGCTGTTGTGATGAGAGCACAAGATTCTGGTGGCGGATCTGTATATCCGATATGCGTGCGGTGATATCGGAGCGCTGCTGGTCATATATAATAAATATGGTACCGGCCACTATGTGGTTGCACTGCCATTTCTTCTCTGCTAGGTTCTTCTCAATAAGAAAACGTATGGCCTGAGAGCGGTTGGCATAACCGTCTTCCTTTACGAATGAGTCAAGTTGCTCAAGCAACTCATCCTCCAGTGAAACTCCGAATCTTTTCAGCGCCATGACAATACACTTAATGTTCAATCCAAAGTTATACATTTTGGAAAACTTTTGTGCAAAAAAAATTCTAAAAGTTTTCCGAATGTGGAAAGAAACAGCTGTGGCGGGGGTTGTTGAAAACTTCTCTGCAAATAGGGCTTTTTTGTTATCAACAACCCGTACCAACTTATCTTTTTTATCATAACTTTGCTAGCGTCATTGGTTGCCGTATGGGTTGTCCCCTGAAGGCTTAATTTGGAATCCGGTGAGAGTCCGGGACAGTACCTGCTGCTGTAAGCCCTTGATTATAAGTCTAATGCACTCTTTGCCACTGATCGCTTAGGATTCGGGAAGGCGCATAGGACGGGGTGAGTCAGAAGACCTGCCAATGACAAACAGGTCCTTGGTTCTTGCAGGACTACGAGACCGGGATTTTGGGAGTTATCCTGACAGATAATGCAACATACTTTGTGGAGAGACGTGTTCTCTCTGCCGTATTTACTTGATGAATACTTTTAGTTATTTATGGAGACATATATTGTGAAACGTGATGGTAAGCACGAGGTGTTTACTATCGACAAGATCAAGGCCGCAATTTCCAAATCATTCCTGGCATCGGGAGCATTCGCAACCGAGGAGGTGATGACCGGTATCCTGAGCCATCTGAACATTCAGAGCGGCATCAGCGTTGAGGAAATCCAGAACCAGGTTGAGGTTGCATTGATGGCCGAGGGCTATTATCAGGTTGCCAAGACGTACATGCTGTACCGCAACCGTCACGCTGAGGACCGTGAGACTAAGTCGAAACTCGAGTTCCTTATGGGCTATTGTCAAGCTGCGAACGCTGCTGAGGGAAGCAAGTTCGACGCCAACGCCAATGTTGAAAACAAGAACATTGCAACTCTTATCGGTGAGTTGCCTAAGAAAGGTTTTATCCGTCTTAACCGCCGCCTGCTGTGCGACCGTATCCGCATCATGTTCGGTAAGGAGGTGGCCGATAAGTACATCAGCCTGCTGCACCAGCATTTCATCTACAAGAACGATGAGACCAACCTGGCCAACTACTGTGCAAGTATCACAATGTATCCCTGGCTGCTTGGCGGTACCAAGTCAATAGGCGGCAATGCCACACAGCCTACCAATCTGAAGGCATTCTGCGGCGGTTTTATCAACATGGTTTTCATGGTTTCATCAATGCTCTCCGGTGCCTGCGCTACCCCTGAGTTCCTTATGTACATGAACTACTTCATCGAGAAGGAGTACGGTGAGGACTACTACAAACGTGCCGATGAGATAGTTGACCTGAGCATAAAGAAACGCTCCATAGATAAGGTTATCACCGACTATTTCCAGCAGGTTGTTTACTCAATCAACCAGCCTACCGGTGCACGTAACTTCCAGTCTGTGTTCTGGAACATCAGTTACTATGACCGCTACTACTTTGAGTCTCTATTCGGTGAGTTCCGTTTCCCGGACGGTTCGGCACCCCATTGGGAGTCTCTCTCATGGCTGCAGAAGCGTTTCATGAAGTGGTTCAACCAGGAGCGTCTGCGCTGCGTGCTTACATTCCCTGTTGAGACCATGGCTCTTCTTACCGAGAACGGCGATGTAAAGGATAAGGAGTACGGTGATTTTACTGCCGAGATGTATGCCGAAGGTCACTCATTCTTTACCTATATCAGCGACAACGCAGACTCTCTGTCCAGTTGCTGCCGTCTGCGCAACCAGATTACCGATAACGGATTCTCTTATACACTTGGCGCTGGTGGCGTAAGTACCGGATCCAAGAGCGTGCTCACCATCAACCTGAACCGTTGCGTTCAGTATGCTCAGCGCATGGGTATCCCTTATCAGAAGTACATTGAAGAGGTTGTAGACCTGATGCATAAGGTTCAGTTGGCATACAATGAAAATCTTAAGGAACTACAGAGCAAGGGTATGCTTCCGTTGTTTGATTCCGGTTACATTAATATTGGCCGTCAGTATCTGACCATCGGTGTAAACGGTCTGGTTGAGAGTGCCGAATTCCTGGGTATCGAGATCAGTGATAACCCGCGTTATACCGAATATGTCCAGACCGTTCTGGGTATAATTGAGAAGCTGAACAAGCATTACCACTCAAAGGGCGTAATGTTCAACTGCGAGATGATCCCGGCCGAGAACGTAGGCGTAAAGAATGCCAAGTGGGACAAGGAGGACGGTTATGTTGTACCGCGTGACTGCTACAACAGTTACTTCTACAAGGTTGAGGATACCACTCTGAACGTAATTGACCGTTTCCGTCTGCACGGTGTCAAGTATATCGAGCACCTGACCGGAGGATCCGCTCTGCACTGCAATCTTGAGGAGCATCTGTCAAAGGCACAGTACCGTCAGTTGCTGCGTGTGGCTGCACAGGAGGGTTGCAACTATTTTACGTTCAACATCCCCAACACCATCTGCAATGAATGCGGAACCATTGACAAGCGTTATCTTAAGGAGTGCCCGCACTGCCATTCGACCAATGTTGACTACCTGACACGTATCATCGGTTACATGAAGCGTGTGAGCAACTTCTCGGCTGCCCGTCAGGTGGAGGCAAGCAAGCGCTACTACGCAACTCTTTAAATGAAAATTGCATCATACGATATAGTTTTCCAGGATGTACCGGGAGAGGTTACGCTATCGCTTAACCTCTCCCAGTGTCCTAACTGCTGTCCGGGTTGTCACAGCCCGATGTTGCAGGATGATATAGGTTTGTTTTTGGATGACGACATGCTTGACGGACTGCTGGAACGCTATGGACATGATGTGACGTGTGTATGTTTCATGGGAGGCGACCGCGAGCCGGGGGAGGTAATGCGGCTTGCCGACCGTGTACATGCCGCGGGATTAAGGACAGCCTGGTATTCCGGACGTCAGGAACTGCCTAAATGTTTCAGAGCGGAATCTCTGGATTATGTCAAAGTAGGGCCATACATTGAGAGTAGGGGGCCTTTGCCCAATCCCGATACCAATCAGCGTATGTATAGGATTGAGAATGGTGAACTGAAAGACATCACGGCAGTTTTCATAAAAAAATGAGCAGGTTGATTTGACCTGCTCATTTTTTTGCAATTGATTCGCGATGTCATCTGCTCTGTCTTGACGGATTGAACTGCGGCTGTTGTGGCCTTTGCTGCGGTCCCTGTTGGAACTGATGACCGCGTGACTGTTGGATGTCTTTGAGAATTTGACTGTTGAACTGATCCTCAGCGTTCTGTACCTTAAGGATCTTTGAAGCCGGGAGCACCTCTTTAAACTTTTCAAGATATTCTTTTTCCAACTGGGCTATCTTGAGGTTGGTCTCGGCAATGACATCCAACGTCTTGCGTGCCTGATCTTCTGTCTGGTTGTCCTGATATGACATACGTCTGACTTCACGGTTCAGTTCACGTTTCTTCTGCTGAAGTTCATTGTATAAAGGGAAGAATTTTTCGGACTCATCCTCTGTAAGACCGGCTTTCTCTGTGAAGAATGCTTTCTGCTGCTTCCAGTATTCGGTGGGCGAGAACTGACCACTATGGTTGGTGGTCTGCCTGTTCTGGACGTTACGGTTTTGTGAAGGCCAGAACTGTCTGAAGTTCTGGTTGTTGTTGGGATACTGAACTTGACCTGATACCAATACGGAGGCCAGCATACACAACAAGAGTATGACTGATTTTCTCATATGGCGGTCAATTGACATCAACTAGCGTATAATACAGCGTACAGTCATCTATCATGGCTGTCTCAAGGAATGAGTCTATGTACTCATCTGAATAGATTGTGGTCTCTTCGGCATGTGCCGTATCGGTGGCACTGTTGCGTGAACTTATGCCTACTGCGGCCTTGATGCAGAAGAATATGCCGGTAAACGCTGCGGCGGCATACAGATAAGGCCTGATGCGCATCCATGGCGTTACGGTAATCCTGGTGGAATAGATTGATTCCTGTTGAGGCAGTGAAGCCATAATGTTCTGCGTCAGGTTATCAAAGTAACCTTCCGGAACATTGAACGGCCTACGGGGCTCATGTTCATCAATCTTGTATATTTTTTCTTTTTCCATTCGTAGTTTTGACTGGTTTTCAGTAAAATGGTTTAATCTACATTGTTGAAATACTCTTCAATTTTCTTGACCGCTATATGAAATGATGCTTTCAGGGCTCCTACGCTTGTTCCAAGAGCCTCGGATATTTCTTCATATTTCATTTCATTGAAATACTTCATATTAAATACCAGTCTTTGTTTGTCTGGCAGGGTGGCGATGGCTTCCTGAAGTTGTCTTTCTGTCAGGTCTCCGTCAAAATAGGGGTCACTCTCCAACCTGTCAGCTATGCTCAACCCGTCATCATCATCAGTTTCAAGAGGTATGGTGGCTCTTTGGCGGTTAAGGAATGTCAGAGTCTCGTTTATTGCTATGCGGTAAAGCCATGTGGATATTCTGGAATAGCCCATGAATGAATCCAGATTAGTCCAGGCTTTAATGAATGTATTTTGAAGTATGTCATTGGCGTCATCATGTGAGAGAACCATATGACGGATCTGCCAGTAAAGCTGTTCGCTGAAATTGCGGACAATAGACTCAAAGGCACGGCGACGCGAGATGTCATCCTCGTGGAGCATCTCCAGTATCCTGTGTTCGTCGTATGCCATCATCGGGTAGCCTGTTAGATTGTTACTGTCAGATTCTCCTTGGCCAGTATGGTGTTGGGGAATATCCTACAGGCTTCGGTCAACAATATACTCTCGTCGGTGTAGCGGGCAGAGAAATGGCCCAGCATCAGACGTCCGGCCTGAGCTTCGAGAGCTGTACGTGCGGCATCGGCGGCGGTGCTGTGGAAATGCTTTATGGCACGGTCACTGTCATCGGAAGCATATGTACAGTCATGATAGATGAGGTCTGCACCTTTTATTATCGGCAGCATGGCCGGGTTATATACTGTATCGCAGCAATATGCGTAGCTGCGCACCGGACCGGCCGGTTTGGTAAGGCGTTCATGGGCAACTACCGTGCCGTCCTGAGTGATGAAATCGCCTCCTTCCTTAATGCGGTTGTATTCCCATTGGGGAACTTTGTAGAAATCGGCTGCTGCGCGGTCCAGATGGTCGGCTGTAGGTTTTTCGCGGAACAGAAATCCTGCGCATGGAACGCGGTGCCGCAACGGAAAAACCGTTATGGTAAGTGAACGGTCCTCATAAACGACTGCAGTAACTGTCGGATCAAATCCCTGAAACTCTACCGTGTATTCCAGATCCCGACAGTAGAAAGACAACTCTTGGGAGAGCATATGGCCCAGTTCCTGCGGTGCGTGTATATAAAGAGGTGCAGTACGACCAAGCAGGCCGAAAGATGATATCATACCCAGAAGCCCGAAGCAGTGGTCGCCGTGGAGGTGAGATATGAATATGTGGTTTATACGTGCAAATGCCACATGTGAACGGCGCAGTTGTATCTGTGTCCCCTCTCCGCAGTCTACCATAAACAGTTTGCCGCGCACATCAACAACCTGTGATGATGTGTAGTGTTTGGGGCTTGGAGTGGCGGATCCGCATCCCAATATTGTGATTTCGAACTTTTCCATAATTGGTGTGCCCCAAAAGTACAAAAAAAAGGACCGCCAGATGCGGTCCTTTTATTAAATAATGATAATCAGGGATTACTTGTTACCACCTTCCAGCTGCTCCTTGAGAGCTGCAAGAGCATCGATGTCACCAAGGGTGGTCGAAGCGGCCTGGTTCTGGATAACCGGCTCCTCTTTCTCTTTCTTGGCACCAGCCTTGCGTGCAGCCTTCTTCTCGGCCTTGGCCTCTGCCTTGGCGATATCCTCGAATATGCGGCTGTGTGAAAGGATGATTCTCTTGGAATCCTTGTTGAACTCTATAACCTTGAACTGGAGAGTCTCACCCTGCTGAGCCTGTGAGCCGTCCTCCTTTACAAGATGCTTGGGAGTAGCAAAGCCCTCAACACCCTCTGCGAGCTGGATGACTGCGCCCTTGTCCATCATCTCGGTGATCTTACCCTCATGGATTGAATCAACTGTGTATATTGACTCGTATGCATCCCAAGGATTCTCCTCAAGCTGCTTGTGACCGAGGCTGAGCCTGCGGTTCTCCTTGTCTATCTCAAGGACTACAACATCGATAGGAGCACCGATGGTTGTGAATTCTGACGGATGCTTAACCTTCTTGGTCCAGCTCAGGTCGCTGATGTGAATCAGACCGTCAACACCCTCCTCAATCTCAACAAAGATACCGAAGTTGGTGAAGTTGCGTACTGTAGCGGTGTGCTTTGAACCAACGGGATACTTCTCGTCAATGTTCTCCCAAGGATCCTGCTTGAGCTGCTTGATACCAAGTGACATCTTGCGCTCTGCACGGTCAAGTGTCAGGATAACTGCCTCAACCTCGTCACCAACCTTGATGAAGTCCTGAGCTGAACGCAGGTGCTGGCTCCATGACATCTCTGAAACGTGGATGAGACCCTCTACGCCCGGAGCAATCTCAATGAATGCACCGTAATCGGCCATAACGACAACCTTACCCTTGACAACGTCGCCAACCTTGAGGTTAGGATCGAGTGAATCCCATGGGTGCGGAGTGAGCTGCTTGAGACCGAGAGCGATACGCTTCTTCTCATCATCAAAGTCAAGAATAACGACGTTGATCTTCTGGTCAAGCTCAACAATCTCCTTAGGATCGCTTACGCGGCCCCAGCTGAGGTCTGTGATATGGATAAGACCGTCAACACCGCCCAGGTCGATGAATACACCGTAAGAGGTGATGTTCTTGACGGTACCCTCAAGTACCTGACCCTTCTCAAGCTTGCTGATGATCTCTTTCTTCTGCTGCTCAAGCTCCTCTTCGATAAGAGCCTTGTGTGAAACAACTACGTTGCGGTATTCCTGGTTGATCTTGATGACCTTGAACTCCATGGTCTTGCCAACGAATACATCGTAGTCGCGGATAGGCTTGACATCAATCTGTGAACCGGGCAGGAAGGCCTCGATGCCGAATACGTCGACAATCATACCACCCTTTGTGCGGCACTTGATGTAACCCTTTACGATCTCCTGTGAATCCAGAGCCTCGTTTACGCGGTCCCATGAGCGTGACTCACGAGCCTTCTTATGTGACAGAAGCAGCTGACCCTTCCTGTCCTCTGTGTTCTCAATGTAAACCTCAACTTCATCACCTACCTTGAGGTCGGGGTTGTAGCGGAATTCGCTGATGGGGATAATACCATCGGACTTGTAACCGATGTTTACGATAACCTCGCGCTTGTTGATGGCTGTGACAGTACCGTTGACAACTTCGTTGTCGGCAACCTTGTTCAGGGTTGTGTCATAAGCCTGCTCGAGCTGCTCTTTTGACATGCCTGCTGCGGCATTTCCGTTTTCAAAAGCATCCCAGTCAAATTCCTGAAGGGGAGCTACATTCTTAAAATCTTCCATTAGTTAAATTTTGAAACTAAGATAAAGTTAGACAATATGTTGTAAACACATGCCAAGGCCACTTGGGCGCTTAGCGGGCGCAAAGATAGCACTTTATTATTTAAATAAAGGGCTTAAACGGATTATTTTTGCAAAAACAGTTTTAGAATCCTGCATCGAGAGTATATGGTACTCCGGATGAAGTGATGCCGGCAGCTTCAATGTTGAAATGTCTGGTTATGGAACTGTTGTAGAATTCAACCTGTGCTTTGCCGTCCTCATTCGTAATCACATTGGGATTCCAGTACAAAGTGCGGCGGTAATCCACGTCGCCGGGGATTGGGCCGTCAGGATATTCGGGTGAATAGAAACTGTACGGACGGGAGTAACCGTCAACTGTTGTAACTCGTTTGGTTATGTCCATCAGCTCCTTGCGAGTACTGCGCTCATACTCTTCCTTGGCCAATATGTCAACCAGCACAAAACGTGAATACAGACTGTCCGAATCAATGATCTCAAGCCTTTTGTCCAGATATTTCTGGTAGAGAGGACACAGCGTGAGTATGTTCATGAGGAACATGGGACGGTCATATACAATGATACTCCTCAAATCTTTGGCATCAACCGTCAACGGGTCACTGAATATGCCCTGGTCCAGGAATTTCTGTGAGTCGTGGATATAGAAGAATGGTTCGAATCCGTTGATGCGAACACCTCCGGAATCACTCGGGTAGATATCATATCCCTTTTCAAGCAGATATCCCCATAGGTCGGTGGAATATTCTCCTTTGTCCAGTTCGGATTCTACATCCTGAACTATATCATATGCATCAAACGTGAAGTAGTCAATGTACATTCTCTCCTCTTCTATGTCTACCTCCGGAAGCACGAATCCGGTCTCTACGTTAACTATAGTGGGAAGCCCGTCATCTTCGGGTACATTCTGGGTCTTTCCGGCTTTTTTCTTGATGCTCTGGTATCCGCTGAACACGAGCTCTTCGGGTTGGTAAGGACGTATGGACGGGAACATGGAGCGGTCAAACACGATACGGGCGCTTGGTCCGATACGACGTTTTTTCTCCGGGTAAGCGCTGATGGAGAAACGGGCCCTGTCATAGAAAGCTACGCCTATGTCAAATCCGAAATAACCGGTGGAATCGGTGGTATATGAGAATGTCTCGGTGAGTTTCTTGTCTTGGGGTACCAGTGCGGCTACAACCTCAACCTTATCCATGGGTTCTTTACCTGATGAGTTCCGGATCCATCCGTTCAGGGTCAGACCCTCCTCGACGCGGTGCTTTTCGGTGAATGGGGCCTGTCCGGTCATGGTGTTCCAGTCATAGCGTTCCCAACCCTGGATCAGGCAGAGCAGGTCTAGAGCATGGCCACGTTCGGGAGAGTCAGATTCAAAATACCAGGCCGGAGTTTCAATCAGACCCTTGAGGTCGGATGATAGCAGCAGGGATGTCTTCAGGTCGTCGGCAAAGGCGTTGCTCTGACTGCGTGAGTCACGTACGGAAAGACAGAATCTGTCGCGGAACGGATTGCCGTGTCCGTCAACAAGACTGAAATCCAGACTGACCTTTTCAAACGGTCCGTAGCTGTCCTTATCGGAGGTGACTTCCAATACAGGCGACTTGATTATCTGACTGTGATGGTAGAAGGAACGGCTGGCGTACAAGTTACCTTTGCTGTCAAACACATGTATCCTGCATACTCCTTCCGGTATTCCCCGCAGTGAAAAAGACTTTTCTGCTATACCGGAACCAATATTTACAGTGCCGAAATCCACAACCTCGCCACGGCATGTGAGGGTGATGCCCATTGTCGAGCCGTTGAACCGGGATGTGGCATCCAGATTGATTATGAGATTGTCATCCTGAGCTTGAAACGCATACATGGCGATGCCGTCGGTTTCAGCTTGAGGAAGATTGAACGTGCGGGTGTCACCCCCGACGGTAATCTTTACCTGGTTACGCCTGTTTAGCGGTGTGAAAAAGAACTCTCCCATGCCGTCATGGACAGTTGAGAAAGAAACTGAAGGATTTTCAATTGATCCTTCGGCGTCAATTCCGAATCCGGTCTCATCGGTAACCTTGAATGCTACGCGACATGGCTTGCCGATTATCAGGTGGCCTCCTTCGGGATAGAACGAAGCGTTTATTTCGCGTTTCTTTTCGGCCTTGGGGCGCAGATCGACGTTGTCCGACCTGCGGATATTGATGGTTGGGTTGTATTCATAGAATTTGCCATTCTCCTTGGGCTTCTCATAGACTGCAAATACACGTGAAAACACTACGTCATCGCCGAAATTGAGCATGAAATTGGTGTAGGCGCGGACCTCATAGAAACCGCTGGGGTATTCCACGACTCCGCGTTTTTCACGCGCTTGGGCGGTTGAACCGTCCAGCAGTGGCAGGGATCCGTCGGCCTGACCGGCAACAATCATCAGTTTCTGCTGTTTGAGCACTACTCCAGTGGGGGAGATCAGATCTACGTACAGGACTTTGCTTTGTGACCTGCCAAGATTTGATGCACTGGTTACGAAAGCCTTGAACCAGATTGTCTCACCGGTATAGTATGACGTGTTGTCAAATTGCAGAAAAACTTTCTCTTGTGGAAATATGCTGTTGAACTGATGAATATTGCCTGCAAACTTCATGAGTGAATCTACACTCTGCGATTGCGCATTGCAAGGAGAGACCGCAATCATTAGTGTACACAATAATAAAACGAATCTGTTAGCCATATTGTTTCTATTTTATAGCTGCAAATATAGAAAAAATTGTTTATATTTGCAATCCGTTATGATATACGGATTTGACAACGAAAAGTATCTTCGGATACAGTCCGAACACATCAAGGAGCGCATAGCTCAGTTTGGTGACAAGCTTTATCTTGAGTTCGGAGGCAAGCTCTTCGACGACCACCACGCAAGCCGCGTACTTCCCGGTTTCCAGCCTGACAGCAAGTTGCGTATGCTCAAGCAATTGAGCGATTATGCAGAGATCGTTATTGTAATAAGCGCTGTGGACATTGAAAAAAACAAGGTCCGCAGTGATCTTGGAATAACCTATGACATGGACGTTTTGCGTCTGAGGGAGGAATTCCAGAGCCGCGGACTCCTGGTTGGCTCAGTGGTCATTACCCACTATAACGGTCAGGCAAGTGCAGATGCTTTCCGTGAGCGTCTGAAACGTCTGGGTATAGTCACTTACGTACACTACATAATTGAAGGGTATCCCAATAATGTTGCCCTGATAGACTCCGATGAAGGATTCGGCCGTAATGATTATGTGGTGACGTCGCGTCCCCTCGTGGTGGTGACGGCTCCCGGTCCCGGAAGCGGCAAGATGGCGGTATGCCTGAGCCAGCTTTTCCAGGAACAGAAACACGGAGTGAAGGCCGGATATGCCAAGTTCGAGACATTCCCGATATGGAACCTCTCACTGAACCATCCTGTCAATATCGCATATGAGGCTGCTACCGCCGATCTTGATGACGTGAACATGATCGACCCGTTCCATCTTGAGGCCTATGGCAAGACTGCAGTGAACTACAACCGTGACATAGAGATATTCCCGGTACTGGACGCATTGTTCAAGGGTATATATGGCGATAATCCGTATAAGTCACCCACTGATATGGGGGTGAACATGGCAGGATTCTGTATCAGTGACGATGAAGTCTGCTGCAGTGCCGCCAAGGATGAGGTTATACGCAGATACTATGCTGCTCTCGGTGATATGGCCAGCGGAAAGACCAATGAGACTGAAGTTAACAAGATAGCCCTGCTGATGAATAAGGCAGGTATTACTACCGCAACCCGCCGTACGACAGTAGCCGCCAGGGAGCGTCAGGAGCAGACTGGTGTACCTGCCGCTGCAATGGAACTGTCAGATGGCACTATCATAACTTCCAAGACAACAGCTCTTTTGGGTCCCAGCGCTGCAGTCATTCTTAATGCCACCAAATATTTGGCAGGTATAGAACATAACGTGAAGCTTATTCCACAGAACATGATAGAGCCCATACAGAAGACCAAGGTGGATTATCTGCATGGAAACAACCCGCGTTTGCATACAGATGAGGTCCTGGTGGCACTATCCATCCTGAGCCAACAGGACGAAAACTGCCGTCGTGCTCTGAATATGCTGCCCGAACTGCGCGGCTGTCAGGTCCACTGTACGGTATTGTTGAGTGAGGTGGACCGCAAAATATTCCGTAAGCTGGGTGTGGGGCTGACCTGTGATCCGGTAAAGAAAAAATATTTTCCCAACGGCAAGTAAAGTCGGCAGGAATGGAAGAGAAGGACTATAATCTGCCCGATGTTATGCAGCTGGCAACCGATGCCGGCCATATAATGCTGGAGAACGGAGCTGAGATATTCAGGGTCGAAGAGACAATGGAGCGTATCACCCGTCATTATGGTGTAGAGTCCGGTCGTTTTTTTGTATTGAGCAACGGCATAATAACCTCGGGAGGGACCAGCTACTCCAATGTGGAATTCATTCCGTTCAAGGGGGCCCAACTGGAAAAGGTCGTTGAAGTAAACCGCCTTTCCCGGGAAATAGAGTCGGGAGAATGCCGGCTCCAAGAGGCACGCACTCGTCTGTCCGGCATCAGGGCAATGAAGCCCAAGCCTTTTATGGAGCAAGTTGTGGCATCAGGTGTGGGAAGCGGTGCTTTCTGTGCTATTTTCGGAGGTAGCCCCCTGGACTGTCTGGCATCATTGACAGTGGGCCTGCTGCTGTATGCTTTTGTTCTTGCGGTATGCAAATCCGGCTTTTCCAAGATAGTGACAAATATCCTGGGCAGTACAATTGCAACTGCACTTTGCATTGCTTTCTATCGTATGGGGTTCGGCCAGAATCCCGGCAATATGATCATAGGCTCCATCATTCCGCTTATTCCCGGAGTTCCGTTTACCAATGGCATACGTGACCTGGCAAACGAAGATTACATCGCGGGTTCAACCCGTCTGATAGATGCCCTTATTGTCTTTTTCTGCATTGCCGCAGGCGTGGCACTCACCTTTCTGGTGGATGGCCGTATTGAAAACGGAATAATAGTTCTGGACGGCATGCGAACCAATGAACTGACAGCAATATGGCCCGTGCAGTTGGCGGCGGCGTTCCTGGGCACCGCCGGGTTTGCCGTACTGTTCGGCGTCCCGCGCGACCAATACCTGCCGGTAGGTTTTTGCGGTCTCTCCGGATGGACTGTCTATCTGCTTATGATACGGCTTGCCGGGGCATCTGTCATTGAATCCACATTCGTAGCTACAATGGCAGTGGTACTTGTGTCGCGTTTTATGGCTGTGCGCCGCCGTTGTCCGGTAATAGTGTTCCAGATATGCGGCGTCTTCCCGCTTATACCCGGTGCGGGTATTTTCTGGACTGCATATTATGTAGTCGTAAAGGAACTCTCTACAGCCGTTTCGACCGGTTTTACAGCTCTCGGGGTGACTGTTGCTATAGTGCTTGGCATTATTTTCATTACCAGCCTTCCCGGTCATATTTTCAAGTTCGTCGCAAAGAAAGAATGATCTGCATTTCTGTGTTCGATGATATGACTTTATGTACCGATGCAGAGGTGGAACATATGCTTCCTTCTGTTCCGGAACCCCGACGCAGCCAGGCATTGGCATTCAGGCATACATTCGGCCGTTTCGCATGTCTCAAATCGTACATTATGCTGGCGGAGATCCTGCACAGGGATTATCATCTCAGCGATTTCATTATCGGGGCAGGGACTCACGGGAAACCGTTCCTGAAAGGTCATCCGGAAATCCATTTCAGCATAAGTCATTGTACAAAAGCCATCGCTGTGGCTGTTGGCGATGAACCGGTCGGTATAGATGCAGAAACTTTCCGCAGTATCAGTCCCGGGCTACTGGACAAAGCCATGAACCTGTCCGAAAAGGCCGAAATCTTAACGTCCGATGTCCCGGAACAGACGTTCGCTGCCTACTGGACCAGGAAGGAGGCTGTGTTCAAACTGATAGGAACAGGCATTACCGATAATCTCCATGGCATTCTGACAGATAAAACGAAAACCGATACCACGATAAACCTTGAGAAAGGATATGCGGTATCGGTTGCCGTATACAGATGATCACCTGATATCAGCTACGGGAGTGATAATCAGCCAATCCTATGATGGGGCTTGTCATGATCCTGCCTATGGTCATTCCAAGAGAGTCTGCAGCCTCTATGAGTTCATCTGCAAACAGGCCTGCCAGAGATCCCACGAAATGCGCCGGTAACCATGGCTTGTGATAGTTGATGATATTCCTGGTGAAAAACTCGGAGAAGCACTGTACCAGCATCTTATGAACTTCGGGTATAGCGCGTTTCTCATGAATGAACGGTACGAATCCGGCAATGTAACGGTTTGGCAGGGGCTTGCGGTAGACGTTCTCTATGATTATGTCTTTGCTCAATGAATAACGCTCCATGAACTCCTTGCTTACCGATTCTGGCAACTGGCGTTTGAGACAGTCGCTTATGAACCTGCGGCCCAATGCGGCTCCGCTGCCTTCATCTCCCAATATATAGCCCAATGAGGGAACCTGGTCTGTGATCTCGGTTCCGTTATACAGACAGGAGTTAGATCCGGTTCCAAGAACACATGCTACCCCCTCGGAGTCTCCGCAAAGGGCACGTGCCGCACCTAACATATCGCTGTCTACCTGGATCGAGGCATTTGGAAAGAACTCCTTAAGTATGCCTGCCATCTGGGCGCAAATCTGTTCGGTGGCACATCCTGCTCCATAGTAGAATAGCTTGTCTACTGCGGCAGGGTTTGTTGACTGTACATTGCTTACCAATTCGTTCCTGATGATGTCTTTTACTTCATCAGCGCTCTGGTGGCAAGGATTGATACCTTGTGTCTTTATGACCTGGAGATCATCGCTGTTGCTGAAAAAACCCCAGTCAGTCTTGGTTGAACCGCTGTCAACTACAAGTTTCATTGTTTCTTTCCAAAATCAGGTTCATACTTGATGATAGCTGATACCACGCATGTCACTGCACAGCATGCTATGACCCATATAAAGAATGTGCGGTAGCCCATATGCTCCTGCAATATTCCGGAAATCATACCAGGAAGCATCATTCCAAGCGCCATGATGCCGGTACTTATCGCATAGTGTGAGGTCTGATGTTCTCCACGTGCAAAATACATCAGGAACAGTGTATAGGCGGTGAATCCGAATCCATAGCCCATCTGCTCAATGAATATGCAGCTGCTCACCAGAGCCATATTCTGTGTAGGCATCCAACTGAGATAGACATAAACCAGGTCAGGGACAGAAATGGCAGCTACCATATACCAGATGCACTTCCTGAGTCCGAATCGGGATAGTGTAAGACCTCCCAGGATACCTCCCAGCAACAGACCGATGACTCCCAGCGTACCTTGTGCAAAACCCACCTGGCTTGTGGTAAGAGCCAGACCGCCTGCATCAAGTGTGTCAACCAGGAACAGTGGAGCAATCTTGCCCAGTTGTGCCTCGGGGAACCTGAACAGCAGGATGAACAACAGAGCCGGCACTATGTATGGCTTCTTGAAATAACTCACGAATGTCATTCCGAACTCCTTGAGAATGTTGCTGCCCGAAATACCTGTGGTGCAGTCTGCTACGGGATGCGGAAGGATATATGAGTGGTAAAGCCACAGCAGTATCATCAGACCACCGGCAACCAGGAATCCAAGACTCCACGCACGGGCGGCTGATCCGAAAATCTTCTCAAACTGGCCAACCAGAATAAGCAAACCGCCCTGACCGGCAATCATGGCAATACGGTATGCTGTGTTCCTGATGCCTACAAACATGGACTGCTCGCCTTCATCAAGGCCAAGCATGTAGAAACCGTCAATTGATATGTCATGTGTGGCCGAACTGAATGCCAGCAACCACATGATGGCAAGTGACCATTTGAAGAAATTGGTGGTGTTGAGCGTCAGTGCAACGCCGGCCAGTCCCGCTCCCAGAATGATCTGGGTGAGCAACAACCACCAGCGTTTGGTCTTGACCAGGTCCACAAACGGACTCCAGAAGGGTTTGATTACCCAAGGCAGATAAAGCCAGCTGGTATACAGGGCTATATCGGCATTACTGATGCCCAACTGCTTGAACATGATAGCCGACACGGTCACCACAAGTACATAAGGCAGTCCTTCGGCAAAGTATAACGTGGGAACCCAGGCCCACGACGATCTCGGCCTGGCCATTACTTAACGGGAATAGCTTCTTTAAGTTTGTTGATTACCTCCTGACGCGCCTCGGGAGTGGGATTGCGCTTAAGGGTAGTTCCCTCAACCAGTGTCAGGTCAGGATACTGTTCCTTGAGCAGACGGAACGAGTTGCCCAAGTCACTGCTTCCTGATGTTGAAAAGATGATAACGGTCTTGCCTTTAAGGTCATTCTTCTCTATGAAAGTATAGATGATGTTCGGTGCGGCATTGCCCCAGATGGGGAATCCTATGTAAACTACATCGTAGCTTTTAAGGTTCTTGGGACTCTCCTTGAGTTCGGGACGGAATGACTTGTCGGCCATCTCCTTGAATGCGCGTGCCTCACGGTTGCCCAGGTTGACGTCGTCGGCAGTGTAGGGCTGGGCGCCTTCAATTTCAAAGAGGTCGGCACCGGTTGCCTTGGCCAGGTCCTGTGAAAGGGATTTGGTTGTACCGGAAGCTGAAAAATAGGTAATCAATACTTTGGGATCCTTTGCTGAGCAAGCGGTCATTATCATGACTGCGAGCGCCATTAACAGACTTTTTTTCATAATCATATTCAGGATTGTTGTTGGGTGCGAAGATAATGAAAAAACTTACAAGGCCTATATCGGATATGATTAAATCCCCATTTTTAGTGATTGCCCCAAATGTACCTCCGGGGTACCTTTGCGACCGTATTTTTAACTGATAATTGAAGCGGTGAAACACATCTACAGAGCCCTGATGACGGGTTTGATCGGAATTATGAGTATCGGACCCTTACGGGCCGACAACCTGGAAAAAGAGATAGAGATAATAGGTACGGTCTATGACGTTAATGACAACTTACAACAGCCTACGGAGTTGACAAATCAGGAATATTCTCGTATGATCCCGCAAACGGTACGGTAGAACAGGTTACAAGTTGCAATTCTGACATATCTTTCATGCATATCTTCTGATATGACTTCTTGAAACAGCAGGAAAGTCTTACCTTTGCAGCATGAATTTCAGTGGTATCATAGTTGGGGCGGCGGTGTTTTTCAGCATCGGACTGTGTCATCCCGCCGTCATCAAGATGGAATATTATTTCGGAAAGAAGAGCTGGTGGGTTTGGCTCGCAGTAGGCTTGGCCTGCTGCGTGCTTTCCATGCTGGTTAAGAATCAGACTGTATCCACCATAATTGGCGGTTTTGCATTTTCCTGCCTTTGGGGAATCCATGAGATGTTCCTTCAGGAGAAGAGGGTTTTACGCGGCTGGTTTCCGGAGAATCCTGCCCGTCACGATTATTACGAGTCCTTAAGACGCAAGTCAAACTGATTGCAACCCGATTGCAAACGGATTGTCTTATCTTTGCATCAGTAAAAAAAAGATAAGATTATGAATCCCGTATTAACTGCGCTTCTGATTCCGTTCCTGGGAACTGCCCTGGGATCAGCGTTCGTGTTCTTTATGAAAAAGGAGATGCCGGACCTGCTGCAGAAAATACTGCTGGGTTTTGCATCGGGAGTGATGGTGGCGGCATCAGTCTGGTCGCTTCTTATTCCCGCTATCGGGATGGGAACGGGATCTAATGCCGTAGTGTCGCCTACAATCGGATTGCTGGCAGGTTTCGCATTCCTGCTGTTTATTGATTATATAACTCCTCATATACACCCGGCCGGCGGTCCGGAAGGTCCCGAAAGCCGTCTGTCCCGCACCACCAAACTGGCACTTGCGGTTACCATCCACAATTTCCCGGAAGGGATGGCTGTTGGCGTGGCTATAGCAGGTGCGATTACATCCGATTTCAATATGGCAGGTGCGCTGGCTCTGTCGCTTGGTATAGCAATTCAGAATGTTCCCGAGGGAGTTATCATCTCCATGCCATTAAGGGCCGATGGAAACAGTCGCCTTAAGTCGTTCGGCATAGGTGCCTTGAGCGGAATTGTTGAACCGATAGGAGGCGCACTGGTGCTGTTGCTGACATCGGCTGTAATAGGCATCATGCCGTTTATGCTGGCTTTTGCAGCGGGAGCAATGCTCTATGTGGTTATAGAGGAACTTGTCCCCGAAACATCCAAGGGAGAGCATTCCAATATAGGAACGGTAGGCTTTGCCCTGGGGTTTGCCCTGATGATGGTGCTGGATGTAGTGCTGGGTTAGGACAAGCAGTGTTATTTTTGCCTGCAGGATATAAAGAGTAGGAAAAAACAAGTAACTTTGGTCTCATTATGAATGAGATACTTAAAGAGTTGCTTTTAAAATATTCCGGTTGTGAGCCTGAGGCAGTCACAAGACTGACTGCTGCAGGCTCCAATCGTGTTTATTACAGGTTCACAATTCCCGATGGCAGCACAATGGTGGGAGTAGAGGGTACCAATCCGGACGAAAACCGTGCTTTCCTGACAATAGGACGCCATCTGCATAAGGCGGGATTGCCTGTTCCCCAGATATTGGCGGTGTCTGATTGCGGTATGTGCTATCTGCTTCAGGATTTGGGCGATGAGTCTCTTTTCGACCTTATGGAAAGTGGCCGTGAGAGCGGTCAGTACAGCCCGGAACAGACTGCCCTTCTGGAAAAGGTGATGCGTCTGTTGCCGGATCTGCAGTTCAAGGGTGGAAAGGGTCTGGACTACAGCGTCTGCTTCCCGTGCCAGTCGTTTGACCGCCGCAGCATATTCTGGGACCTCAACTACTTTAAATACTCATTCCTCAAGGCTACCGGACTGGAGTTCCACGAGGCCCGTCTGGAGGATGACTTTGAGCGTCTGGCCTCTGTCTTGCTGGCCGATGCGCCTTACGATACTTTTATGTACCGCGACTTCCAGGCACGTAACGTAATGGTCATGGACGGTGAGCCCTGGTTTATAGATTTTCAGGGCGGACGCCGCGGACCTGTGGAGTATGACGTGGCATCGTTCCTTTGGCAGGCCCGCGCCGCATATCCGGCGGACTTGCGTAATCACCTTATAGATGTATATGTTGAGTCGCTTGGCCGGTACCGTAAGGCTGACGCTGAGGCTTTCCGCCGCAGTCTGATGCATTTCGTGCTGTTCCGCACCCTGCAGGTGCTGGGCGCATACGGATTCCGCGGCTATTTTGAGCGCAAGCAGCACTTTATAGAGAGCATACCCGGGGCCATACGTAATCTCAAGGATCTGCTTGATGCCGGTGTGGGCTCTACGGAGTATCCTTATCTTGTTGAAGTGTTACGCGGGCTTGTGGAACTTCCTCAGTTTACTCCCGCACAGCCCTCTGACGGCAGACTTACGGTCCGTGTAATGAGTTTCAGTTACCGCAAAGGCGGAATCCCTGAAGACCCGAGCGGCAACGGAGGCGGATTCGTGTTTGACTGCCGCGCCATGCAGAATCCCGGACGTTACGAGCAGTACAAAGGCATAACCGGAGCCGATGCCCCGGTAATAGAGTTTCTGGAATCGAGGGGTGAGGTACAGAAATACCTGGAGAATGTATACGCGTTGGTCGATCCCGCCGTAAGCAACTATGTTGAGCGCGGATTCAGTAATCTGATGGTGGCGTTCGGCTGCACCGGCGGACAGCACCGCTCTCTCTATTGCGCCAACCATCTGGCCGCACACCTAAAGGATAAGTTCGGTGACAGGATACGTATAGTCCTGGAGCACCGCGAACAGAAAAAACGCACTGAGTTATGAATGCGCTCATTCTTGCAGCGGGACTTGGTACCCGGTTGGGGGAACTTACATCGGACCGCCCCAAGGCACTCGTGGAGGTTTGCGGGCGTACAATGCTTGAGCATCAGTTGCGGCATCTTTCTGCTGCCGGATTTGACCGATTTGTAATCAACATACACCACTTTGCCCCTAAAGTCAAGGCTTTCCTTGAGGAGCATCAGAACTTTGGGCTGGATATACGTCTGTCCGATGAGACGGACCTGCTGCTGGATACCGGAGGCGGAATCCGCAAGGCCATGCGCCTGTTTGGTAGTGGGCAGCCTGTGCTGGTTCACAATGTGGACATTTTCTCCAGTGTTGACCTTAAAGCTTTGTATCGCGGTCACATTGAGAGTGGGGCAGACTCTACTCTGCTTGTGGCTCAGCGCAGTACCTCACGTTACCTCTATTTTGATACTTCAGGTATGCTTTGCGGCTGGAGCAATGAGAAGACCGGACAGATACGTTCGCCATATCCTGACTTTGTCAAGTCTCAGTTTACACCTTGCGCTTTCCAGGGCATACATGTATTGTCACCGACTTTACTGCCGCTGCTGGATGAAATCCCTGAACGACGTTTCTCAATAACGGACTTCTATGTGGATAACGCATCCCGTCTGAAGTTGCGCTCGGTTTTATCGGACCCAAAGGAGTGGGTCGATGCCGGCAAGCCGGAGGCACTGGACCGCGCCGCACAGATAATCAAGGCATATTATGAATAAGTTGCAGGATAGGATGATGCAGCATGCAGACCCCTCGCAGGTGGAGGGTCTGATGCGCTTTTTCAAAACCGGTCCTGGCCAGTATGGTGAGGGTGATCTGTTCTTAGGAATCAAGGTCCCCGTAACCCGTTCCGTTGTAAAGGAGTGCTGGAAAGACGTGAGCTTTGAGAATCTTGAGGAGTGCGTTACAAGCAAGTATCACGAAGTGCGTCTGGCAGCTCTGCTTACTTTGGTGGAGATATTCAGCCATAACAAGAAAAATACTGCCCTACAGAAACAGTGCGTTGATTTCTATCTGTCACATACTTCATACATCAACAACTGGGATCTGGTGGATCTTAGTTGCTATCCTTTGGTCGGAACCTGGCTGCTTGATAAGGATCGCAGTCTGCTATATGATCTGGCCCGCAGCGGCAAGACCATCTGGGAGCAGCGTATAGGAATGGTAAGCACCATGCAGTTTATCCGTCACGGCCAGAATGCCGATACCTACGCTATTGCTGAAATACTGCTGGGTCACAAGCACGACCTGATACAGAAAGCCGTAGGCTGGCTGCTGCGTGAAGCCGGCAAGCGCAATCCGGACGAACTTCGCCAGTGGCTCCGTTCACGCGCCTGCACGATGCACCGGACCACCCTCCGATACGCCATCGAGAAATTCCCTGAGAGCGAACGCAGGGAATGGTTGAAAACTCTTTGAGTTCACATATATCAAGCGGCATTCCTCAAAAAAACGTGGCCGCAACGTCTTGTTATTTGCATTTTTAATATATTTGTGGCTGTCTATTAATGATATATGAAAAGGTTCAAGGGCTTTATCAAGCCTATACTTCATTCTATCGCAGCAGCCTTTGTGTTGTTATTCATATGTTACTTGTTGAATAACATACCCTATCCTTTTGGTACCGATACTGGATTATATACATTTAAAGAATCAATAGTCCGAAACAGTAAAAAGAGACTACCAAACTACGATAATGTTGTATTTGTAAATACCGGTTATGACGTTCAACTTGTTGAAACTGATAACGGAATGGAGAAAATCACCGATAGGAATTCTCTGCTCCGGTTTCTAAGAGACGTAGAATATTCCGATTACAAACATATATTCATTGATATCAGATTTGAGAAGGGGCTCGTTACTGCAACGGATACGGTACTTGTAGCTCAGATTAACCGTATGGGTGACAGAATTACTGTAGCCAAGCATTTGAATTATGATACAGGCAAGGATTATGAACTGATTGACCCCTCTTTACTAGACAAAGCAGCTTATTGTGATTATACCTATTCACTTTACAATACATCTTTCAGCTGCTATCAGTTCAATCAGAAAAAAGGCCCTTCTGCAGCTTTAGATATGTACAATAAGATAAACAAAAGGAACATCAAGAGGTATCTTGGTTTTTTGTATATGGACGGTTGGGCACTTTGCCAGAATTCTTTGTTCCTTTCTGTCTCCGATAATTTTTCTATCCAGGAGTCTCAAAACCATTCAGCAAGATACCTTAATTTGGGAACTGACATATACGATTGGTACACTATAGATTTGTTTAAGGAATACTGCAATAACAAAATCATATGTATTGGTGATTTTGCTTTTGATCTTCATGACACTTATTACGGTAAACAGCCAGGAACATATCTGCATTGGTTGGCTTATGATAGTCTGTGCAAAAAGAGACATACAGTTAGTTTTCTTGCATTTTTTTTGTTGCTCATCCTTTACTCGTTATTATTCTATTGTAAAACTATCAGATTTGACCTTTCTCATCGTGTCAAGAACCATTTTTTGAGTTTTGCAGTCTCACTCGTCAGTTCTGGACTGATTCTTAGCGTAACCTGTTTTATCATATACTGGATCAATGGGATGGTGATAAGTATATTCCTTCCAACAATAGTGTTTGCCATTTATGATTTGGTTATAAAATATTTGGATGATGATAAACGGAAATAATAAAATACTGATCCTGTTTGTGGCTTTGACTGCATTGCTTTTTAATGCCAGTTTTGTAGTCGCTCAAGATGAAGCGTTAACCATACGTGATATTAAACCGGATGGTCGACAGATAAGGATTGGAGATAAGATATTAGACAAAGGCAGTAGCTTTTCACCAAATGATACTATTCATTGGGATGAAAACGGCGGCTTTGAGATACGGGCAATCAGTTATCCTTCTTACAAACCTTATATTTTCTCAAAATCATCATTTGAGAGCAAGAATGCCAGGACAGTATTTGAGTTCCTTCATTCACAAGGCTCTTCCAGAAATAGCACTGCTGGCATTTCAATTGTAAAGGGTGTAAAAAACAGTGAACTGTTCCCTGAGAAACGCATTGCACTTGTAATAGGAAATGCCAATTATGATTATCTGAACTATCTTAAGAACTCATTCAATGACGTTGATAAGATTTCAACCAAATTGTTGTCATTAGGTTTTGATGTCATAAGCAAATATGACTGCAATCAGACAGAGATGAAGACAGTTGTTAATTTTTTCTTTGCCGAATCAAAGAATTATGATGTGGCTCTTCTCTATTTTGCAGGTCATGGTTTGCAGGATAACGGTATCAACTATCTGTTGCCTTGTGACATAGATATGGTGAGCAGCGCTTCTCTTAAGAGTGCCATTAGCATGAATGATCTTGTTTCACGTGCCAATAACAATGAAGGAGTGAACAATCTGTTTTTCATTGATGCTTGCAGGGATGCGACACCTACTTGGCGTAGGGGAACGAATACAATCTTGAGTAACCAGATAGAAGCACCTGCAGGTACAAGTATTATGTATTCTACTGCCTCTGGGCAGACTGCCGAAGATGGCGATAAGGAGAATAGTCCGTTTGCATCGGCCTTTCTTTCTAAAGTGGGAGTTCCTGGTCAGCCTATAGCTTTGACTATGGATGAGATTCGTCTTGCTGTCAGAAGCACTACAAATCCTCCCCAGAATCCGATTGTTCAGAACAATATTACATCTTCATTCTTCTTTGTTCATAACGGAAAAGGTATGTCTTCTGTTATTGCTCAGAACGGTTCAACGCCTCTGTTGGTGTCTTTTAAGATTAATCCTTCTGTTGCTTCCGTCATTATTGACGATACCCCATGCCCAGTTCAGGATGACGGTTCTGTATCGCTCATTCTTGGGAAAGGATCGCATTCATATAAGATTAACTCTTCGGGTTATATTTCTGAAAACGGTGTATTTGAACTGACTGATGAGAATGTGTATCGTGTAATCAATCTGCGTGTCGACCCTAAACCCATTTTCGGAGCAATTTCAGCAATCAGTAATCCAGATGGCGCAATTGTCCTTTTAGATGGAAAAGAAATGGGAATAACTCCATTGTTAAAAGAGGATATTCCGTTGGGTAAGCATACAGTTGAATTCCAGAAAGACGGATTCCGGCCAATTTGGTTAGAAGTCAACATTATGGATAACAAACCAAAGGAGGTTGTCGTTGAACTGAGTGAAGGATATCCTGTGTCAATTGAATCCATTCCGTCAAAAGCGTCATTAGTAATAGATGGAAAGCCCAAAGGTAAAACACCTTTTAATAACTATCTTACTTCAGGAACACATGCGATACAACTTAATAAGTGGGGGTATAATACTCTTCAGAAAAATATTGATGTTGACTCGGTACCCACTATTTTATCTCTTAATCTCAACCATAGATATTTGTCTTTGAATGATATCTATGCTGGTGGCAATCTGATATTCGGACACTCATCCGGTGCCGAAGCATTTGTTGGTTTATACTATAAGTCATTCAATATTGAGGCTGGTTTTTCCGGTTTTTATGATAGTCCATTCAAGGTATGGTGGATAACCGATGAATCTTTGTCATCCGGTTCGGACGGATTGGAATATGAGTATCGTATTAAGAGCAGTGTTTCAGCACAGTTAGGATACGGTGTCCTTTTGGGTAACCGCACACGCATTACACCATTGTTGGGGCTTTTGTATAGTGATATAGAGGGTAAGTACATGGGATCTCAATCAGGAATGAACCAAAATACATATGTCATTAACGGGAGGATAGGAGTACGAGCTGAATATTCACCGTTGCCACATGTCTCTTTTGTTTGCTCACCTTTGTATGATATCCCATTAATAAAAGGTTCTATAGCAAGTAAATTGAACAGTAGTACATCGTTCATAAGGGAACGATGCAATGGTTTTGCTTTTAAACTTGGTTTGGAATTATTGCTTTGATTTTGTTTATGAAAAGGATTCGTACTGTTCTGTTGCTTTGTTTTTCTTTTTTGTTCCTATTCTCATGCAAGGAAGAAGGCCCTCAGAGTCTTGATAATGCACAGATAAGTGTAAAGCCCAGGACTCTTGCAATCTCAATCAGAGAGGTGACGGTTGGTCCTTCGGCTCATAGCGAAACCTTCAAGTTGACTGCGACTAATGCTGAATGGGCGATTACGGATATTCCGGACTGGATAATGGTGAATCCGCAATCAGGAAATGGTGATGCTGTGGTAACAATAAGCATTACAGAAAATATACTGACTTCAAACAGAACGGGTGTTCTGAAAATTATTTCAACAGAAAAAGAATGGTCTTACAGTCTTGAACTTGTAGTATCACAGCAAAGGGCCAGGTTATATGCCAGACCGGAGGTTGACAGAGTCGAGCATGACGGTTCGGCCGGTATTATAAGGATTGCCGTCAATTCAAATACTGATGATTGGGACGTAAATGTCGGTTCTTCACTTTCTTGGTGTACGGCTGTAAGGAATGACAATGTTATTGAGTTGACTTTAACTCCTAATACTGACGATGATTCAAGGAACGGACAGATTGAGATAACAACCGAAGACGGAACCGAGTATATTACAGTGTTCCAACGTCCGGCAAAGATAATCAGCACAGTGGAAAGTGTTGATTTTTCGGTACAGGGCGGCTCCAAATCAATCGCTGTAAGTTCTCAGGCGCCATGGACAGCCAGTACATCATACTCATGGATAAACGTAATCCCCGAATCAGGTCCGGCAGACAGTGTTGAAGTCAGAATAGAAGTCACGCCCAATAATACTATGTCCTCCCGTAGTGGTTATATTTATCTTGTATTGTCCGATAAAAACAAGATAGAGATTCCTGTCAATCAGGACGGAATAAGTTTCAGCGTTGACAAAACACAGATAATAGTTCCTATTGAAGGTTCTCAGGAACTTGTGAATCTGAGATCGAATACCGGTTGGCATTTCCAGGACAGCATACCGTCATGGATAACGGTTGACCCAAAAACAGGAGACGGTGACAGCCGCATAGACGTTAAAGTATCCGCCAATCCCGGTATTGGTGAAAGGGAGGCTACACTGAATGTCACTCCGTTAGTCCTTAGTTATCCGATCCCCATTGTGATTAAGCAGAATGGTCACGTTTTTGAAACTGATTCAGTATCACTATACTTCTCTGACAAGGCTGGAACTTCATTCTTCAACGTGTTGTCTGACGGCTGTTGGACAGTTGTGCCGTCTGTTCAATGGATTACCCTTGATAAAGAAAGCGGAACTGGAAATGATAGAGTGTATGTGAGTGTTACTGAGAATGCTGCTGATACTATCAGAACAGGTTTTATTGTTGCTTCCGTTGACGGCAAACAGATCAAGGTTTCAGTATGTCAGCGAGGCAAGTACCTGAATGTATCTTCGGATGCATTGGACTTTACATCTAAGGGCGGTAGTACACAAATCAGTTTGATTACAAACAGCAGTTGGACTGCAACAGCCAGTGATGGATGGATATCCTTATCGGCCTCCGAAGGTTCCGATGATTATGACTTGACGGTAACAGTTCAGGATAATCCTACTACGGTTAAACGTGAAGGTAGTATTGTAATTAGCCCAGTTGGCATGAATCCGGTACGCATAACGGTTAGTCAGGATGCCCGTTATCTCACGGTGCCAATTGATACATTACAATTCTTTTTTAAGGGTGGAGTTTCTGACCCGATTGCGATTAATACAGATGGAACAACCGATATAACTACAAATTCGGAATGGTTGACGATCAATAAAGAATCCGCAACCAGGTTTACGGTAACTGCCAGTCGTAATGATGACGGCCTTGAGCGAGAAGGAAAGGTTAATGTCAGTCTCAGTGATTTGACTGGTGGCGTGCTGTCAAAGGAAATAGTGGTGGTTCAGGCACCACCATATCTCTCAGTTTCTGTTGATACGTTAAGCTTCTCATATAAGGGTGGCTCATCTGATCAAATCATTGTTATAAGTGATGCCACCGTTGATGTTTCAACAAATTTGGAATGGATAACCGTAAGGAAGGAGTCAGCAACTCAATACGTGATTACCGCAAGCTGGAACGAGTTAGAAACCATACGTTCAGGTCCTGTCAAAGTATGTGTCACAGAAGTGCCAGAAGGAATATTATTCAAGGAGATTTTTGTGATCCAGGATCCATATGACCCTAATAATGGATATAAACCTGTGGATCTGGGTTTGTCGGTTATGTGGGCAGACCGTAATTTGGGAGCCGAGGCACCTGAAGAGGATGGAGAAAAAACAAAATGGTATATTGATTCTTATAGTGATGGTTATTCTTCATATCCTGTATCTGAGTATGTTACAGCAATTATGGGTCCTGTCTGGCGTATTCCTACATCTGATGAGATACAAGAGCTGATAAATAACTGTGGTTGGACACGTTCAAATCAAAATGGTAAGGACGGCTATTGGGCAAATGCCAATAGTAACGGAATCTTCTTTTCTTTTAACAGCTATTGGTCACAAACGTTATCTTCTAATTATGTACAATCACGATCTACTGTTTATTATGCGATAGGATCACGTTATTATTGCCTGTCGGTTAGGGATGAAGATTATGGCATGAGCACAAATTTTTATTCCAATTCAATATGTGTCCGAGGTGTACGCCCATATGATTATAAAGAAGGAGATATAGTAAAAACAATTATTCTGTCCGAGAGTTCTCTTGATTTGAATCTGGGTGACTCGTACATATTCAGACCCACATTTGAATGTGCGGATAATAACAAAAAGATTATAAATGCCCCAACTAACTATATTTCGGACCATAATGACATATGTACTGTTGATGACCAAGGACACCTGACTGCAATAGCGCCGGGACAGTGCAATATCATGATTAAGTCAGGCTCGGCAAATGCGGTATTCTGTCCGGTTAAGGTTTCTGTTCCCGATATAGCATTGAAACAGGACGATCTGTCTATTTCAATAGGAGAAACCTTTACTCTTGAGGTTCAGGCAAACAAGAGTGGAAGCATGGTTGATGCTCCTAATACATGGTTTGAATGGTCTTCGGATAACGAAAGGATAGCTACTGTCAGTTCAATTGGTGAAGTAACGGCTTTATCATACGGATTCTGTAAAATAACGGTAAAAAATGGGAATGCTCAGTCGACATGTAGAATAAGTGTACGAGAACCTGAACAGGTGGTAGAAGCAGTTGATATGGGTGTTTCTGTAATGTGGGGTAGTTGTAATGTCGGTGCTGTCAGACCGGATGATTGGGGCGGACTATATGCATGGGGAGAAACGTCAATAAAGGAGACGTATTATTGGGATACTTATAAATGGTGTTCATCAAGTTCATCCAGCTTATACTTCACCAAGTATTGTACTGATAGCAACAGTGGTTTCAGGGATTCAAAAACAGTATTGGAGAAGGATGATGATGTGGCATATGTAAAACTTGGCACAGGATGGCGAACGCCATCAAAGGAAGAATTCGAGGAACTGTTTAATAACTGTAACGCGACGAAAATAGGATCATATGATGATTATTATGTGATGCTTACAAGTAAGACAACCGGAAACAGTATCTATTTTCCTGTCAAATCGGAAAAGTATTATGGCTATTGGACGAATTCTTTAGACCAAAGTGGATATGATTATGATTATGGAAATGTTTGTGATGATGCATACCATGTTCTCCTAAAATGGGAATCAAACTATACTTATGGATTTAGCTTTAATATCTACGGAGATCAAAGAAGCTCACCCAATGCGATTAGACCGGTTTTTGAATCTACTGTTTCGTCATTATCTCTTAATAGAGCATCTATACAGTTGGCTACAGGTATCATTTGTGAGCTTAAGGCTAATCTTGTTTATGGTGATAAAATAATAAACCGCACGGTTAATTGGTCATCTAGTAATAATAATATAGCTACTGTTTCATCCGGGATTGTTACAACGCATACTAGTGGTGAATGTTATATAATAGCTGAGTATGGTTCACTTAAAGATACATGCGTAGTTAATGTAGTGGATAATCCTCAAATAGATGGGCATGAATATGTTGATTTGGGCCTTTCCGTTCTGTGGGCAACATGTAATGTCGGAGCTTATGCTCCCGAAGATTATGGAGATTATTATGCATGGGGTGAGATAGAAACAAAAACTGATTACAATTGGTGGTCATACGTTTATAGTTATGATTCAGATAGTACTATTATCAAATACAATACTGATAGCAAGTATGGGACTATAGTTGATAATAAGACTGTGCTTGATCCGGAGGATGATGTTGCTCAGGTAAAGTGGGGTGGCAGTTGGCGCATGCCAACAAAAGAAGAATATGATGAGTTGATTGACAATTGTATTTGGACCTTTACAACGATGAATGAAGTGACTGGTTATTTGGTTACGAGTAAAAAACCTGGTTATACTGAAAGATCTATTTTTATGCCTGCTAGCGGCTATTATGCTGATGATACAATATATGCAGATGGTTTGGATTGCAATTACTGGTCCAGTTCACTTCATGAAATAGAACCAAATAGGTCGTGGCTGTTTTATTACGAAACCGATGGTTATGGTACTGGTCGTTATTACCGTTGTTTCGGTCATTCTGTACGACCGGTTTGCCAATAAAACGTAAGTAGATAGATGATAGTGCGGGAAGTCCTTGCGGCGTATTAAGGCATTTTATGATTTATATGCATAAAACTCATATTTAAATGATTAATATTCTCAATTATTTACCATTAAAACTACCTGCGCCAACTGTAAAGATGATGCGCAAGTATAATAACGAACTGTATTGTATATCACATCTTTTTGACGGGAAAACAGGAGAATACATATGTGATGCCATTGAGGATACTGTGCGTGATATGAACCATAACGGTAGATTTGACAATGAGGAGCAGAAAGTATATGGAGAGACGGCAATCCCGTGTGGCAGATACTATGTTACATTTCGCAGAACAGGTCTTGCCATAGGCTCCAAAGCAAAAGATGGATGTATACCTCTGATTCATGATGTACCCAGTTTCAGTCTGGTACGAATACATAACGGCGTAAATGAAAAGAACTCTGAAGGGTGTATCGTATTAGGATTAAATAAAGAAAAAGGAAAGGTCCTGGATTCGGAATCAGTGTGCCTGGATTTCTATAAACGAATGAAATACAGACCATTCTGGTTGGAAATTACGGATACTTATTAATGATTATTGAGTTTATATCGGCAATACTTTCGTCCATATTGTTGTGGATTTATGTAAGGAGGAAGGATGCAAAACCTGAACCTACCAAACAATAGGTGAAGGCTATGCTGTTTTTATCGGATTGGTTTTTGATACGGTTGAAACTATCGGGTATGTCTTTCGCTTAGAAGTATTGCCGGCTGTTGCAATAGTGCGAGCCTTTCTGGCAGTTCCTGGCCATAATGCATTTGCTGTAATAACGGGCTATTATTATTCTGTGTATCATTTTGTGAATTATTCTGACAATAACAAAGTGAAGATTTTCCTAATTCCATTCCTGTCTCATGGAATCTATGATTCACTTGTCATGTCCATTAGCGTTAATACGTTTATCTGGGTTTTGCATTCATCATGCTTAATTACTTCTGCGTCAAGATGTACAAGGTTGCAAAAGCCTGGTTTTTCTCACTGATTGGAAAATAATAATAAGCGGTCAGTCCCCTTTAAGTTTTCTACCCAAGATTAATAGAAACGGCCAAGGGTGGTGTGTGGGTAGTAGTGCTGAAGGATCTCGCGGTAGGTGTAGCCCTTGGCGGCCATTACGGCGGCTCCTATCTGGCAGAGACCTACTCCGTGTCCCCAACCTGCTCCGCGAAGTGTAAATCCTGTAAAATTGCCCTTTTCATCGGTGTTTTTGACTACTATGAACGCACTGCTGAACAGGTGCGATTCGGACAGGGTACGACGGATTTCAAGTTCCTTTCCTATTGTTATAGTACTCTTTGTTCCCTCAATCTCCAGCTCATAAATACGTCCCGACGGCCCGCGTTTTATGGGGCGCAAATCAATGATATCGCCTATATCCATACCCGATTTGCGGCGGAATATGTCCGATATCTGAGCAGTGGTGTACTGCACCGTCCAACGGTAGAAATCCGGAGTCTCCAGGTCGTAGCCGTTGAGTGATTCTGACAGTATATTGCCATCGGCCGAGTTACAGAATGACTTGGGCTCGGAGAGTATCCACTGACGGGCATTCTCCTCGATGCTGAGGTCGGGCAGTGCACCCTCGTTTATGCTGCTGTCACGCAGTGCAACCAGATAGGGCTTGTGCTCATCCTGCCAGCAGGTCTCGAACTGCTCTGTTATGCCACCGCAGCATTTGCTGAAACGGGCATCGCACAAATGTCCCTCACTTACCAGTGTCTGACCGAATGTATCCTTTACGGCAGCCTGTGCTGCTGCGCTTATTATTCGGGTCCGGCCTTGATATCGCTGGCAATGGTCATCGGCACAGACATCGAATAGGGTATGCTGGTCATGGTCATACCATTTGATTATGCGGTCCAGGATATGTCCATGAGTCGGAGCCGATGATATGGTCTCAGGTGATGTGACTTTCCTGTAGGGCGATCTGAGCTGCGCCAGTACCCAGCTGCGGGATATTACGGCGTGGGCGCGCAGGAACTCGCGGCTGGCGGTGGGTTTCATTTCAGATGATATCACGCTGGTAAGATAATCCTCTACGGGCAATATGTTGATGGCGCGAACCATGCCGTTTTCTACCATGAACTTGAGCTGGCCGGAGAATGTCTGCTCCTCCTTGCGCTCCCAGTGGAATCCAATGCCGATTGTTACGTCATGAAGCGTGAAAGTGGCGCCGTGTTCATTGGGCTTAAGCGTTAGGCTGTCTATGAGCACGCCGTTCCAACTCAGGCGTCCCTGGACGGAACTGATGCTCATCTCACCCTCATAACTGCTGCGGGAGTCGGTGTAACTGTCGTTCAGACAGAAACGTATCTCTCGGGCAGCCATTATTCCAACCCTGATTTTGGGTTGCTGCGGGGTGACTTGACGGTAGATGTCAAGGACCTGCTTTTCGGTCAGTGACTCATAGTCTTCCTTGCGCGGAGTGATTACCAGTCCGAACATATCGACTGCTCCCGGACTTACCATAATTTTGCCCATTTCATCGGCATAATAGCAGTCCGGCCGATGCTTGCTACGGGGTATGATTGCGGTTATGACCTGACCGTTCCGATTGATTGAGAGCACATTCATGCGCGGCTCATACTCACCGTCATAGATGGTCATTCCGCTTACGTAGTTCCACAACTTTTCAGGGTCATTACCTTTTATAATTATTACGGGGAATCCGAAGGGCTGTATGGTTACAGGCTCATCCGTGACGGGCGGCTCGTTCTCACGCAGTTTATCCACCAACGGAATACCCTCGGACCGTCCAATCTGCATATGCAGATGGTCCGGGGCCGATGCTCCGCTGCGAGGCCCGTTGTAGAATATCATGTATCCGGGCTCCAGACGTGATGCAATTGAGAGCATTTCCTCATAGCAGTCCCTGAATGCCTGAGGCCTGTGATTGCGGCTAACTACGCAAAAGTGTTCCTTTAATATAGGATATGGGTTTACCAGAAGGTAGAACTTGTCATCCAATGGAATAGAGCGCTGCTCCTTAGGGCGGCAGTCTTCACATAGAAAGCATGAACGGGACACTATCTCTGCCGGCTTGATACTGGCTGTGGTTGAGATAATTCTGGCCGGGTTGTGCTGTAGCGACAGTCCTGATGATGAGAGTACACGGGTCTCGACTTTCTCCAGATTCCGGAACGCTTCACTGGCTGCCGGCCACTCTTGCAACTGCTCCTGGAGGATGATGCCAAGATGTTTGAAAATATCTTCCATTATGGCTCAATCTTACGGTGAATACGGCGATTTAGCTCTTCGGTACGGAGCGAATCCTTATACATATTATTGGCATTTACTTTCTCCGGACTAAGGGCTGCGTCACTGTTGCCTTCCCAACGGCGGCACAGGTAGAGCTTGTCAAATATGCGGCCTATGCGATACTCTCCGGCAATGCGGATAGCCACTGCGTAGTCCTCTCCGTAACTCACGTTGGGGAACCCTATCTTGCGTACTATAGGCGTGTAGAATGCACGCGGGGCTCCAAGACCGTTTATACGCAGGGCGTTATTGGGGCCGTTTTCATCGGTCCACTCCTTATGGTCAATAATTCCGGGAGGAAGTGTCTCCAGATTAAAGTTACACATACGGTAACTGCCTATAACCATTGAGTATCCACCCTCACGGAACTTGTCAACTACTTTCTGCAGGGTGTCCGGTCCGCTGTAAAGGTCATCGCTGTCCAGTTGGACTGCAAACCGGCCGCAAAGGCTGTCGTTGACCGCCAGGTTCCAGCATCCGCCTATGCCCAGGTCGGTGCTCTCAGGTATTATGTGGATTAGGCGTGAATCCTCAATTGCAAGTTTGTCCAGAATCTCTGTTGTACCGTCGGTTGAGTGGTTGTCAACTACAATTACGTTGTATGGCCCGTCCAGTTGCTGGTTCAGGGCCGACTTTACAGCATCGGCAATGGTGCGCTCGCGGTTACGGACCGGGATAATGACCGATGCGAGCACAGGAAAACTGCCTTCATCGGTATTTACAGCGGAGCCTGCTCCGGGTTTCAGGTAACCGTCAATGAGTTTGAGGTGCTCGGTGCAGGCGGCCTCCATCTCTATCTGGACATCCCGGTTGCGCGGGTTCACGTAGTCAAACTGTTTCTGGCCCGATGTCCGGAAATCAGTCTCTGCAATAGTGTAGAGCGGCTGCGGTACACGCACAATTGGCAGACTGCGCTGTATTGCCAGACGCAGCTGGTAGAATCCTGCAGTCCGGAACTCTGCACCAGTCCAATCCAGATAGGCATCAATTCCGGCAGGCGTGAGAAGCACCAGGGCGCCAAAGTCAAAATCATCCCTCAGACTGCCGCTCTGTATGTCAATGAGCGGGGCTGGTACGGTGGAATCGGCCCCGATTGTCTTGATGTAATCGGAGTAGACCATGCCTGCGCCGTTGGTTTGGGCACACTCTTTAAGGCGCTCTGCGGCTTCATCGGTTATTGTCACTTCCCTGCCGCTTATGTTGAGCAGGATATACTGGTCACGGCATGCGCTCAGAGTCTCTCTGACAAACTGCGTTGAACTGCCGTATTGGGGTAAATCAATGGTGTAAATCATATCAGCGAAAATAATAAATTATTTTAATACCTTTGTAATCTTTTAAGACGTAATTCGGACAACAATACGTTTTTGGGGTATAGTAACAGGAAAAATGGCTCTCAGGAATCTGGTTGGAATGACATTGGCACAGCTGCAGCAGGTAGCTGTGGAGAACGGTATGCCCCTGTTCACGGCCAAGCAGATGGCCGATTGGCTCTATGTAAAGCAGGTCCGCTCCATTGACGGCATGACCAACATATCACTTAAGCACAGGGCCAAACTGGCAGAGAACTATGAAGTAGGTCTGGCGGAGCCTTCGCACAAGGCTGCATCGGCCGACGGTACCGTAAAGTACCTCTTTCCCGTGCAGAACGGCCACTATGTGGAGGCAGTATATATCCCCGATGATGACCGTGCCACCCTGTGTATTTCAAGCCAGGTGGGCTGCAAGATGGGCTGCGTGTTCTGCATGACAGGCCGCCAGCACTATACCGCCAGCCTGACCGCAGGTGAGATACTTAACCAGATACTCTCTCTGCCGGGTAAGGAGAACCTGACCAATGTGGTGTTTATGGGTATGGGCGAGCCTCTGGATAATCTGGAGAACGTACTTGCAGTACAGGAGATTCTCACTTCCGCCTGGGGATTCGGCTGGAGCCCCAAGCGTATAACCATCTCGACAGTAGGCCTGCGCCGTGAGCTGAAACAACTCATTGAGGGCTGTGAGTGCCACATTGCGGTAAGTCTGCATGCCCCCACACCGGAAAAACGCCGCGAGCTTATTCCTGCCGAGAAGGCGTTCTCAATGACCGAGATGCTGGAGGTGTTGCGCCGGTATGATTTCAGCCATCAGCGCCGTCTCTCATTCGAGTACACCATGTTTGACGGTGTGAATGACTCCATGGACGATGCCCGCCAGCTTGTCAAGACGCTCAGCGGACTCAGTTGCCGTGTAAACCTGATCCGTTTCCATGCCATCCCTGACAGCCCTTTGCGGCCTGTATCGGAACAGAAAATGACAGAGTTCCGCGACTGGCTTACCGGCCACGGCGTATTTGCCACTATCCGTGCATCACGCGGTGAGGATATATGGGCCGCATGCGGTATGCTGAGTACTGCAAAGAATGAACAATCCATAAACAACATATGATCATGAAACAGTTTTTCCTTAAAGTTTGCATCGTGCTGCTGGCGTTAACGGTAACCGTATCGTGCGGCAACTCCCGTAAAGGAGAACAGTCAACGGCCGACGGAGCACAGACCGAGACAAATGCTTCGTCCAAGTCCGGCAATGCCCGGAAAGTCAAGAAATCCAAGAAATCAGATATAAGTATAGGCCGCAGTAAAAAGAAATCGATACTTACTCCTACATCGGCCGGTTCGCCATATGAGATACTTATGGTTGCCAATGAGGATGATTTCCATAACGGTGCGGTTGATTCCCTGTATGCTGTCCTAACGGATGATCTGGCCGGCGTAGCTCAGTCTGAGCCTTGTTTCAAAGTATCAAGGATAACCAAGAACAACCTCTCCAAGACATTACGTCTGTGCCGTAATATCGTAATCATAAAGATAGATCCCGCTACATATACAAGTTGCAAGTTCAAGTTTTCGCGGGATGTCTATGCGGCACCTCAGATTGTCATGACCATACAGGCTCCAAATGCCCTCAAGTTCAACAATTTTGTGATGGAAAATCACGATGCCATAATCGAATTCTTTACCAGGGCCGAACTGAACCGTCAGATAGATCAGCTCAGGGAAGATCATCAGCCTAATATCCGTGAGGCAGTCAAAAAGGCATTCGGAAGTGAGATTTGGGCTCCTACGGAGCTTACCAGGATAAAGACCGGCAGAAACTTTGTATGGGCAGCCAGTCAGGACAGATTCCCCAAAAACGTTGAACAGAATCTGAACATAGTGGTCTATTCCTATCCTTATCGTCATTCCAATACATTTACTGAAGCGTATTTTGTTCACAAACGTGATTCGGTGATGAAGGCTAATGTTCCCGGACCGAAAGAGGGACAGTATATGATGACGACAAAAGGCTTTAATCTGATATCGGATGAGACAGTGCATGGTAAATATGCCCAGGTAGTACGTGGGCTTTGGAATATCAAGGGCTACGATATGGGCGGTCCGTTCGTGTCTGTGTCACGTGTGGACGAGAAATATCAGCGTGTGGTAGTGGCCGAGGCTTTTGTCTATTACCCAAACCAGCCCAAACGTAACATACTTAAGAAACTGGAGGCTGCGCTATATACGTTGCGCCTGCCCGATGAACTGGATCTGGAGAAATTCAATTATAAGCTGGACGAAATATTAATAACCCCTGAAGATTAGAAACAAAGATATGAGTGAAAGGATAGTTGTAGGCATCACCCAGGGTGATGTGAACGGAATAGGATATGAGGTTATTCTCAAGACCTTTGAGGATCCCACCATGTTTGAGTTCTGCATACCTGTGGTGTATGGCTCCCCCAAGGTTATGACATATCATCGCAAGGCGATAGATTCTCCCACCAATTTCAATGTGGTAGACAGTGCATCCGATGCGCAGCAGGATCGCCTGAATGTGGTTAACTGCAACAAGGAGGATGTCAAGGTGGATTTCGGACTCCCTACCGAAGAGAGCGGACAGGCTGCATTCCAGGCTTTGGAACGTGCTGTAAAGGAGTATCGCGAGGGTAAGATAGACGTGCTGGTGACCGCACCGATAAACAAGAAGACCATTCACTCTGACTCTTTCAATTTCCCCGGCCACACCGAGTATATCGAGAGTAAGTTGGGAGAAGGCAATAAGGCTCTGATGATACTTATGAACAGTTCCATGAGAGTTGCTCTGGCTACCGTCCATGAGCCGATAGCCAAAGTGTCTTCACTGTTGAGCAAGGACCTTATCAAGGAGAAACTCAGGATCCTGAACAAGTCATTAAGCCAGGATTTCGGGATAGAGATACCGCGTATTGCAGTGCTCGCCCTCAATCCCCACGCCAGTGACGACGGTCTTATCGGCAAGGAGGAGAATGAGATAATCAAGCCCGCCATCGATGAGGCTGCTGCCGACAAGATACAGTGTTTCGGCCCCTTCTCTGCCGACGGTTTCTTTGGGAGCGGCGAATACCGTAAGTTCGATGCGGTGCTGGCCATGTATCATGACCAGGGACTCATTCCGCTCAAGGCACTGGATATGGACTGCGGTGTGAACTATACCGCCGGCTTGCCGGTTGTCCGCACATCGCCCGATCACGGCACGGCATACGATATCGCAGGAAAGGGCGTGGCCAGCGAAGCTTCAATGCGTGAGGCGATATTCGCCGCGATTGACATATACCGCTCACGTCAGATGGAGAAGGAGATACATGCCAATCCGCTTGGCAAACTCTATTTTGACCGTCGCGATGACAGCGACAAGCTTAAGCATCTCAATCCGGAAAGGGAATAACACTGATTTGGTCAGGAATGCGCTTTGGCATCATATCTGCAGGTGAGGGCAGCCGTCTGGCATCCGAGGGATTCGGTCAGCCCAAACCGTTGGTGCCTGTCTGCGGTACGCCCATGATTGAGCGACTCATACGCATCATGTCTGATTGCGGCGCTGAAAGTGTGGCCGTGATAATTAACGGAGAGAATCCGGAAACCATGGACCTGTTGAATAGCCTGGCTCAGAAGATTCCGATAGACCTTGTGGTAAGGAAAACCCCCACACCCATGCACAGCATGATGGAGCTTGCCCCGTATCTGGATGGTGACCGTTTCTGTGTGACGACAGTGGATACCGTTTTCTCTGCCAGCCTTTTCCGTTCAATGATGGATGAGTTTGCCCGGACTCCATATGACGGGCTGATGGGTGTGACCCAGCTGATTGATGATGAGAAACCTCTGTATGTGGATGCCGATCAGGATATGATGATAAAGGGCTTCCATGATTCGGAGAATGGCTGCCGGTATGTATCGGCGGGCATATATGCCCTTAAGGCAAAAGCGCTTGAAGTCCTGAAAGGATGTGTTGACAGCGGCCAGACACGTATGCGCTATTTTCAGCGTCAGCTTCTTGAGGCCGGTTTCAGGCTCAAGGCGTTCGATATGGGGCAGGTGGTAGATGTGGACCACATAAGTGATGTGGAGAGAGCACAAAAGATTGCGGCCATATGAGATTCCTGGGAGTAAGTCGTGCCGAGAGATTCTCGCCCAACCGTACCGCGGGCGATGCAGCCGTTTTCCGTGCTGTTGCAACCTGCCTGGAGCGTCATGGCAATGAGGTTATGTGCGTTGATGAGCAGGATCTTAAATCCGTTCCTGACGGTATAGACAGCGTTTTCCAGATGGCCCGCAGCCGTGAGGCTTTGTCGCTTCTGGATCAGGTATCGGTTCCTGTAACAAATACAGTCCAGTCTGTATACAATTGTTTCCGTGCATCACAAACCGCACTGTTGAACGGTTCCGGACTTATTCCCGACAGCATCATATGCAGCACAGATGATATTCCCCAAGAATGGAATAAATACCCTTGTTGGATAAAACGGGCCGACAGCCATGCCATAGACAAGGATGATGTGCAGTATATTCAGGATGCCGATAAGCTGGGTGCTGCCATACGCGGTTTCCGGGAGCGTGGCAACAGAGAGTGTGTGATCCAGGCCCATGTGCGAGGTTGGGTCGTTAAGTTCTACGGAGTAAGGGGTTACGGCCTTACGGACTGCTATGCGGCCACGGCATGCGAAGGCAAGTTCGGACTGGAGCGTTTCAATGACCAACCGCAGTCCGGCAGTGTTGATATGGATGCACTGACAGAAGTTGCTGAGAGCGCATCGGATATATTGGGTGTAGACGTATATGGCGGCGATGCCGTGGTGGGCCCTGACGGAGATATTACCTTAATAGATTTCAATGACTGGCCAAGCTTCCGTACCTGCACTGTCGGTGCGGCGCAGAAGATTGCCCGGATGATAATGGATAAAAGATGACAGTAAAGAAACCAAGTGCGGTTGAGTCTACCTTCAAGTCAAAGGATACCGAGGAGTGGCTGGACATATGGTTCACACGACCAATAGGGTATGTCCTGGCCAGGTTCTTTGAAAAGCTGGGCGTGCATCCCAATGTGGTCACGATCATTTCCATATTCCTGGGTGTGTTTGCCGGTTTCTGCTGGTGGCATACCACGATGGATTGGACCATTCTGGGAATAATTATGCTCATGCTGGCCAATTTCCTGGACAGCGCCGACGGTCAGCTGGCCCGTATGACCGGCAAGAAGACTATGTGGGGGCGCCTGCTTGACGGTTTTGCCGGTGATCTGTGGTTTATATTCATCTATGCGTTCATAGGTTTAAGGCTTACCTTTGAGCCCATGCCGTTTGGCGGCGGACGTATATGGGGCATATGGATATGGATACTTGAGGTCACATCCGGTCTGGTTTTCCATACACGTCAGGCCAGTCTGGCCGATTATTACAGGAACATCTACCTGCTGTTTCACGGTGACAGTGCCGAACTTAACGACAGCCGTGAACTGGCCCGTGAACAGGCATCCAGCCCGTGGCGTGAACGCTGGTTCTGGAAGATCTGGCTATTCTTCTATCAGAACTATACCCGCAGCCAGGAGCGGATGACACCCTGCTTCCAAAAGTTCCGTGATGCGGTCCGTGGCAAGTATGGCAGTGAGATTCCAACTGAACTTGGTACAGAGTTCTGCCGGCGCACCTATCATCTGCTCAAATGGACCAACATATCAACTTTCAATACCCGGGCCATAACCCTCTACATATCATTGCTTATCGGTCAGCCATGGATATACTTTGTATTTGAGCTGACGGTGATGAACGTGATATTCTTTGGAATGAGAGCGTCACATGAGAGAGTTTGCCGTGAAATGACAGCCAAGATATGAAGAGACACTGGCGTACCATATTCTTCCTGTTCGGACTGGCGGCGGTTGTGTTGATGCTGCTCACATTCGATGCAGACTGGACTCGCGTAAAGGAAGTGCTGTCGGAGGCTGGGATATGGTTTCCGGTGATCGTTTTGCTTTGGGGCGTAATATATCTTATTAATGCCTGCTCATTCGGACTCATCATCAATGACGGGACGGGCAGGAGAGTACCTTTTGGCAAGGTGTTCCAGTTAACGGTTTCCGGATATGCACTCAACTATGTCACTCCGCTGGGTCTTATGGGTGGAGAACCTTACCGCATACTTGAACTGCAGGGATATCTGGGCGGGCGGAAAGCCACATCGGCCGTAATCCTGTACTCCATGATGCATATATGCTCCCATTTCTGCTTCTGGCTATCAGCGGTGGCGCTTTACGTGGTGCTCCATTTTACGGCCGATGGCTACGGACTTGATGTGTGGATGTGCATCATGCTGAGCGTCATGACCATTGTTTTTGTGGCTGTGCTGTGGTTCTTCTCGCTTGGTTACAGGAAGGGGTTCGTGGTCAAGGTATTCGGACTCCTTAGCCGTATACCGCTGGTTAAGAAGTGGGCAGCAGGTTATCTGGACAAGCATAGGGAAGACCTTGAGGAGGTCGATGCCCAGATTGCGTTCCTGCACACGCAGCGTCGCGCACCGTTCTGGTGGTCACTGCTGCTGGAGTATGCCGCGCGTGTGGTTTCATGCCTTGAATACTGGCTCCTGATAGGAATGCTCATGCCGGGATTTACGTTTTGGGACAGCATACTGGTAATGGCGTTCTCATCACTTTTCAGCAACCTGATATTCTTCTCACCCATGCAGATGGGCGGTTTTGAGGGTGGTATGGCATTTGCTGCGGGAGGCGTTCAGGTGCCTGGTGCATATGGACTCTACACAGCATTGGTGGCCCGTCTGCGTCAGGTGGTCTGGACAGTGATAGGCGTATTGATTATGAAAACAGGTCGCAGGGATGATTAAAGGAATACTAATAGACTTTGGCGGAACCATAGACTCCGACGGCATCCATTGGTTCAATGCTTTCCAGGCAGCTTACGCCCTGGTGGCCGATATCCCCGAGCCTCTGCTATGGGATGCCTACGTCCACACCGAGCGCACCCTGGGCCGCAACCCCGTCATCAAACCCGATTATACGTTCTTCAAGACCCTTCAGATCAAGATTGCCTTGCAGACAGAGTACCTGCAATTGCACGGCATTATCGTAACTGCGCAGGATACCATCCTTGACACATGCTACAACAAGGTAGTAAAACATATCACAACCGTCTCCAAACCCGTCCTGGAAAGGCTTTCTGTACAGTACCCAATGGTGCTGGTAACCAATTTCTACGGCAATATGCACACCGTATTAGCAGAGTTTGGCTTGGACCATTTATTTAAGGAAGTGGTGGAATCTGCTGTAGTAGGAGTCCGCAAACCAGATCCCCAGATCTTCCGCCTGGGAGTAGCCGCATTAGGCCTGCAACCGCAGGAAACCCTAATGATAGGTGACAGTCAGGAAAAAGACATCCTTCCCGCCCAATCCATAGGCTGTCACACTATTCAGATTACTGCTTCAAATCCTTTGGAGGGTTATTTGAAGAGCATCGGAGCAAACTGATGCAGTGAGCGGCGCCAGGTGAGCCACTCGTGGCCGGTGCCGGGTGACTCGTAGTAGATGTGGTTGATGCCCAGGCCTTCAAGTGCTACATGCAAGTCGTGGATGCCCTGGTACATGCCGGCGGGCTCATCGGTACCAATACTTATATAGAGCAGGTGGTACTGATCATTGATGGACTTGGGATACATCTCGGCATCGCGACGGTCGTTGGGACCGCGGCCCGATCCGCTGAATCCGCCTATCCAGCCAAACATCTCCGGGTGGTCCAGACCGATGGTATATGACTGGAATCCGCCCAGTGAAAGGCCGCAGATAGCGCGGTTGTCACGGTCGGTAAGGGTGCGGAAATTGGCATCAAAGTAAGGGACAATGTCCTCTACCATGACCTTTTCAAAGAATGTAAAGTCAAACATGTTCTGACGGCCTGTGGCATTGGGGTCGGTGGCAACGGCGTGCTCCATTACTATGATCATAGGCACGGCCTCCTTCTTGGCAATCAGGTTGTCCATGATGTTGCCCAGCTTACCCTGGGTGCCCCATCCGGTCTCATCCTCGCCGGCTCCGTGGAACAGATAAAGCACCGGGAAACGGCGGTTAGGCTCCTTCTTGTACTGCGGCGGCAGATATACCCATGTGGTACGCTCGGCGCCGGTCAACTTGGACTGATACTTTACTATCTGTATCTCGCCGTGCGGTACTTTCTTCTCCAGATAATAGTCCACACCGGCCTCAGGTACGTCAATACCGCTCTGCCAGTAGTTTGATCCGAAAAACTGCTTGCTGTTGGGGTCCGATACGCGCTTGCCGTCCACATTCATGGTGTAGTAGTGGAATCCCACAACCAGCGGATCGGTGGTAACCTCCCACATGCCATCCTCTCCCTTGGTCAAAGGATAGTTCTTGCCACCTACATTAACAGTTACGGTTTTGGCATCGGGAAAATCATTACGGAATGTTGCGCTCAGGTCGGGGTTGATCTTGGGATACTCGTGACCCTCCAGATTGGTTGTGGCACTTGTGGGCTTGGTTATGACACCCACCTGCTTGGCTCCTCCGCAGGAGGCCAGCAATGCGGCTGCAAACAGCAGTGATGAACTAATGATTTTCATAACAATCGGTATTTATTAAAGGTTATCATCAAAGTAATCAGTGACTTTCTGCATAAGGTGGATGCGGTCGCGGCCCATCACATTGTGCTCATGAGTGGGATAGGGGAAATAGTCCAGCTGCACACCTTCCTTTATGCAGGCCTCCACAAAACTCAGGCTGTGCTCCCATACCACAGTGTTGTCTATGGCACCCTGGCATATCAGCAGCTTGCCCTTAAGGTCTTTTGCACGCGGGATAAGGCTGGTCTTCTTGAGACCGTCGGCGTTGGTCTTGTCGGTCTCCATATAACGCTCGCCGTACATTACCTCATACCATTTCCAGTCTATCACCGGACCTCCGGCCACACCAACCTTGAATACATCGGGGTAGTTGACCATAAGCGATATCGTCATGAATCCGCCGTAGCTCCAGCCGTGTACTCCGATACGCTCCTTATCCACCCAGTCATGACTCATGAGCCACTTCATGCCCTCCATCTGGTCGGCCATCTCGGCCTGTCCGCAGTACTTATGGATGGCTTTCTCATAATCGGCTCCGTGGTGCTGGGTGCCGCGGTTGTCCATTACGAATACCACATACCCGTGCTGGGCCATATACATCTCCCAGCGGCGCAGCAGTGCCTGGTATGAGTTGTTGACCATCTGTGAGTGAGGGCCGCCGTAAACATACAGTATAACCGGATATTTCTTGGCGGGATCAAAGTCAATAGGCTTTATAAGACGGTAGTGGTTGTCAAACTTGCCGTCGGCGCTCTTTATTGAGCCCAATTCAATAGGGCAGTAATTGAGTTCTGCCGTGGGGTCATCTGCCCGGAATATCTCACGCGGTTTCTTGCCGTCGGTCTGGACGATGCTGACCACGCGGGGTGTATTCAGTTCTGACCAAGTGTCTATGAAATACTTGCCGTCCGGGCTTATCTGGCAGGTGTGCCAGCCCGATTGGGTGGTCAGACGCTGGGTCTTTCCGCTCTTGATGTCTGCGCGGTACAAGTGCTGTTCAACCGGTGATACTTCAAAAGAGTAGTAGTAAACGTACTTGCCTTTCACTTCAAGGAGTTCCAGGTCTGCATCGGTACGGACTATGCGCTTTGGCTCACCGCCCTTTACACTACCTAAATAGAGGTTCCAGTAGCCGTCACGCACATTGGTCTGGTAGATGAAGTGTTCGGGGTCATCAGGCAGGAATGTCAGGGGATACTGCGGCTCCACATACCGGTCATCATGGTCGGTAAAGAGTGTGCCCAGACACTTGCCGTTAGTGGCATCATAAACGTTCAGATGCATGTTCTTCTGGGCGCGGTCCAGCACCTGTATGAAAATGCGGTCGCTTGCCGGGCTCCAGGTTATGTTTGTCAGGTAACGCTCCTGGTCAAAATCGGTTACGTCCATCCAAACGGTTGTGCCCTTGTCAATATCGTAAACGCCCAGAGTGATTATCTCCGATGTCATTCCGTTCATGGGGTAGCGTATCTCCTTGAGCGTGCCTGTGCGGGTGGTTATGTCCAGCAACGGAAACAGTGTTACGCGGCTTTCATCTTTCTTGTAAAAGGCTATCTTGCGGCGGTCAGGTGACACGAATATACCGCCGTCAATGCCGAACTCGTTTCGGCTCACGGTTTCACCGCATACAATGCCTTTCTGATTAAAGGCTGTCACCTGATGCTCAACGCTGTCCTTGTCCAGATACCATACCTCACCGTCACGGCTGAATGCGCGGAAATGGTCCCTTTTGGCCGATTTCATCTTTGTGGTGGGCTCACCCATCTCCTTACCTGTGCGGGCGTCTATGTGATGCCACTCCTTAGCCTTATAGTAGGTATATATCGAACCGCCCTCATCCCAGGAGCAGTAGATGTTTTCAACCTGGATGCCTGTACCCAGTACAGCCTCCTCCATAGTGAGCAGCCTGCGCTCCTGCTGCGCCTGCACTCCAAGTGAGCTCAACAGACCCACTAACGTAAATACAAGAACCTTTTTCATATTTCCTTTCAGTCTGACAATAGGGACGGTTCCATCCGTGTATCCGGGGGTATGGGTATAGGAAACCATGGCCGCCCGTGGGCTTGTGAACGGGAGGGGCCCGCCGCGAAGCGGTGGGAGGGATAGCGCCGTAGGCGCGTAGTTTCAGATACCCATACCCCCGGATACACGGATGGAACCGTCCCTATTGTGTAATTATCAGTTAATACGTTCCACTTCTCTTACACCCTTTATCTGCTTGAGTTTCTTGACCAGCCGGTCCAGCGATGAAAGGTCACTGACCAGCACCGTAAGACGTCCCTGGAACAGGCCGCCGTTGGAGTCAATGCTGATGGAACGCAGCAGAGTATCGGGTTCCTTATTTATTATTGATGAAATGTTTGATACAATTCCAATGTCGTCCTGGCCCACCACATTAAGCGTGATGCTATATTGGCTACCGCTCTTGCCGCTCCAGCGTGCCTTGACGATGCGGTACGGATAACGCTCGCGCATACGCAGCAGGTTGGGGCAGCCGCTGCGGTGGATGCGTATTCCGCCGTTTATGCTCACAAACCCCGTCACGTCATCACCGTAAATAGGATGGCAGCAGCCCGCCATCTTGAAGTCTATGCCGGTCAGGTTGTCGCCAATGACCAGAACATCGGTCTCCTGCGCAACCTTTTTCTCAGTTTCCGCAAAAGTCTTCTCAATGTCAAAGTCCTGGGCGCTGTGAACCTCCTGTTCGGCCTGGGCGTGCATCTCCTCATAAACGCGGAGCACGTCATCGACCGTAATCTCATCCTCCATAAGGGCATGGAAGAAAGGAGTCTGCCCCTTGAATCCCATACGCACTATAAGGCGCGACATATCGCTCTCCGATATATCTATCTTGCGGTTCTTGAAACGTCGCTGCAGCAGCTCCTTGCCGGCCTGGGCCTCGCGGTTGCGAATCTCGTTGATGCCCTGACGTATGCGCATGCGGGCTCGGGATGTCACTGCAATGTTGAGCCAGTCCTGCTTAGGAGTCTGGGCCGATGATGTCAGCACCTCAACCGTATCGCCGCTCTGCAACTTATGGCTTATGCGCACGTTGCGTCCGCCCACGCGTGCACCCACGCATGTAAGACCCAGCTTGCTGTGAATGGAGAAAGCAAAGTCAAGCACCGTAGCCCCCTTGGGCAGCTGGCGGACCTCACCGTTGGGAGTGAATACGAATATCTCCTCCTGATACATATCCAGCGCAAAGTCCTTGCGCAACTCATCAGGACTGGTGTTATGTTCCAGAATCTCGCGTATGCCGGCCATCACGCTGTCGGCCGTACCCTCGCTCTTGATGCCCTTGTAAGACCAGTGGGCAGCCAGACCACGCTCCGCGATATCGTCCATGCGGCGGGTGCGTATCTGAATCTCCACCCAGCGGTTCTCGGGTCCGTTCACCGTAATGTGCAGAGACTCATAACCGTTGCTCTTGGGCACGCTCAGCCAGTCACGCAGACGCTTGGGGTTGGGCTGGTACATATCGGTCACAATGCTGTAAACCTGCCAGCACTGCGCCTTTTCCTTATCGGCCGGAGAGTCCAGGATGATGCGGATTGCAAAGAGGTCATATATATGGTCCAGAGTGGTGTTCTGGGCCTTCATCTTGTTCCAGATGCTGGATATGGACTTGGTGCGTCCCTTGATGGTGAACTTGAGCCCCGCCTCCTCCAGCTTGGCCTTGACCGGTCCGATGAACGCCTTGATGTAAGCCTCGCGTGCGCTCTTGGTCTCGTTGAGCTGGCGTGCAATGTCATCATAGACATCACGGTGCTCATACTTGACCACCATATCCTCCATCTCGCTCTTGATGGCGTAAAGACCCAGACGATGGGCCATAGGGATATAGAGCAGCCGTGCCTCCTCGGTAACATGGAGCCGATAATCAGTCTCAGTGGTGCCTGACAGCATCCGCATCAGCACATAGCGGTCTGCAATAAGGCATATGATCACGCGCACATCCTCGGCAAACGATACCAGAAGCTTGCGGAAATTCTCATCGGCAATGGAGTCATGCTTGGAGTAAAGCTCCTTGACGCGGCACATGCCCTGGATAAGTCCCGCAGCATCCTCACCGAACTTCTCGCGGAATTGCTCCGGAGCAATCAGCCCCTGCTGGACCATAGGATCAAACAGAGCCGTCAGCAGTGAAGCCTTCTTAAGCCCCGTCTTCTCCACAATCACGATACCAGTACGGATGCACCGCTCCAGAGTAGGAACACCATGAGCGTCAGTCCCGTAAGCACCTTTGGCAACACCCTCGCGGAGCAAACCCTTAAGCCTGCTCCAGTCCTCAGCCCCAAACAAAGGCCGGGCCACCCTCACCAACTCTCTGTAAACCCCAAATTCCATACTCCCGCAAATATAGTCATTTGTTCCCATTTGCAGGAGCAGGACCAATATATTTGGGACGATTAGCGGAGGGCGTTAAGCGGAGAGGCTTGGAAGATCCCGTTAAGAACGGCGCTTGTTTGACGAACGTTCGGCCCCGAAGGGGACGATAAGGAGGAGTTCGCCGTTTAGGGTCTGGAGAGTCTCGGAGTAGCCCGTAGCTGTTGTGTCCCAAATATATTGGTCCTGCGGAGGTTAAAATAAACGAAATAATCTGCCAAAATTTCCGTATAAACGCTAAAGTAAGTATTTTTGTCAGTCTATTAAGGATAACTATGAATATAGAAGAGATACAGAGAATGAAACAGAGGTTCCGCATAATCGGAAACTCACCGGAGATGAACCGCGCCATAGACGTAGCCATACAGGTTGCGCCCACAGACCTGACGGTTCTGATAACAGGTGAGAGCGGAGCCGGAAAGGACGTATTCCCAAGAATAATACATGAGAACAGCCTCCGCAAGACCAAGAAGTTCCTTGCCGTTAACTGCGGAGCCATACCAGAAGGAACCATAGATTCGGAACTGTTCGGACATATCAAAGGTGCATTCACCAACGCCATCAATGACCGCAACGGATATTTTGCCGAAGCCAACGGAGGAACCATATTCCTGGACGAGGTCGCCGAACTTCCCCTGGCCACCCAGGCCCGCCTGCTGAGAGTGCTTGAGTCCGGCGAATATATCAGAGTAGGTTCCAGCACCGTTGAGAAGACCGATGTCCGCATAGTAGCAGCCACCAACGTAGACCTTCAGAAAGCAATAGATCAGGGGCGTTTCCGTGAAGATCTGTACTATCGTCTCAGCACAATACCCATCAAGGTGCCGCCATTGCGTGAGCGTGGAACCGATGTACAGCTGCTGTTCCGTAAGTTCGCCGCTGATTGCGCCGAGAAGTACCATATGCCTGCAGTTCAGCTGTCGGAGGATGCAAAGCAGATGCTCATGACCTATCATTGGCCCGGCAACGTGCGTCAGCTCAAGAATATTACCGAGCAGATATCAATAATGGCTACTCAGAGAGTAATCACCGCCGATATGCTTCAGGATTACCTGCCTGACCGTCGTACCACAATGGTGCCGATGCTTGCAGGAGGCCAGCGTCAGGAAAACTCATTTGAGAATGAACGCGAGATACTGTACAAGGTACTTTTTGACCTGCGTAGAGATGTAACAGACCTCAAGGCTCAGGTAAGCAGCCTGTCACAGGGACAGCCGCCCGTCCAGCAGCCTGTGCCCATATACACACCCGATGAAGGCGTTACCACGGTTCATTCTGTACCGTCCCGTAAGAATGCACAGCCTGATGATGACATTCAGGATACCGAAGTATATGTTGAAGAGACGCTCTCACTTGATGAAGTGGAGAAGGATATGATTAAGCGCGCTTTGGCCAAGCATGGAGGCAAACGTCGTGGTGCGGCTGCCGATCTTAACATATCCGAGCGAACCCTGTACCGTAAAATAAAAGAGTATAATCTGGAATGAGACGCGGAATACTAAAACCAATCCTGATGATATTGCCTTTGGCAGTGCTGATGTCAGGGTGCTCCATATCTTATAAGCTTAATGGAGCGTCAATTGATTACAATACCATCAAGACCATCTCAATAGATGCTTTCAGCAACCGTGCAGCCTATCAGTGGGCCCCGATGGCTCCCATGTTCAATACATCAATCAGTGACATCTATAACCGCCAGACCAAGCTGAGACAGGTAAAGCGCGACGGAGACCTTATGTTGTCGGGAGAGATAACGTCTTATGACCAGACCAACAAGTCAGTCTCTGCTGACGGTTACTCGTCAATGGTGCAGCTTAAAATGACAGTCAAGGTCAAGTTCACCAATAACAAGAACCACGATGATGACTTTGAGAAGGGCTTCACGTCAACCCGCGAGTACGATTCCTCACAGCAGCTCTCTTCGGTCCAGGAGGAACTTGTTCAGCAGATGATTGATGACATAGTGGACCAGGTGTTTAATGCAACCGTAGCCAATTGGTGATGGGACAAAGCAAGGATGAACGCCTGATGTCCATTCTGGATACGTTTCTGGAGGGTCGTGAGGATGAGTTGTCGGGCATGACGGAGCTGGGCGCAGTACCGCTTGATTATGTCAATGATTATCTTGAGGCGGAATCAGACCTGAAAGAGAGTCGTGCCGATTCGGCTATCCGTTCCAAGTCGGAACAGTTGTTGGATGCGTTCCTGTCATCGGACTACAAGGCACCTTCATTCAGCCAGGCAGAAGAAGGCGACAGGGAGGTCCCTGACGCCGATGATGACACGGAACAGCTTGATGAGTCGTGTTTCACCGAGACTTTGGCACGTATCTATCTTAAACAGCACAGATATGACCGGGCATTGGAAATTATTAAGTCTCTTTATTTGAATTTTCCGAATAAAAGCATTTACTTTGCGGACCAAATCCGGTATTTGGAAATATTGGTAAGGATAAATCAAAAATCAAAATAGAAAATGTTTAAGGTTTTAATCATCATTATCGTGATTCTGGCACTCTTCCTGTGCTTTGTCGTTACAATCCAGAACTCAAAAGGCGGCGGATTGGCAGCAGGTTTTGCGTCATCAAACCAGATTATGGGTGTTCGCAAGACAACAGATATCCTTGAAAAGACCACTTGGACTCTGATGGCAAGCATAGCAGTACTGAGCATAATTACAGCATATGTTGCCAAACCTAAGGCTGTTAACACAGGTTCTGTACTTGAGGGTGATGCAATTGAGAACCAGTACACCAATCCTGAGTCGTCAACAACAACATTTGATGCTCCTCTTGAGATTGAGGATTTCTCAACTGAGGAATAATTCACGAATTAGGTATATTTCGGGAGACATCCTAAGTGGATTGTCTCCCGTTTTCATGAATAATCGATATGAAAACATACGCTTTCCCGGGTATAATAGAGGATGATATCCTACGGATTTCTGCAGGCCAGATTCCATATATGAGAACCTCCTGGTTCTCGGGCGTAATGAAGGAGAACGAGCGTATGCTCCTTGATGCAATAGGCTGTCAGGGCGGCAGGGTGATGTTTTTTACGTCATCAGGTACAGCAGCAATGGAGTCGGTCGTTCAGAATTACGTTGCAGCAAAGGGATCGGCATTCATCATAGATGGAGGCACGTTCGGACACCGTTGGGTGCAGCTCTGCGAGTATCACGGCATTGAGCATGAGGTCATGCAGATACCTTTTGCCGAAGATATTGACTATGAGGCTCTGGAACAGCGCGTGGCTTATTCGCGACCTGCAGTATTCCTTTGTCAGCATCATGAGACATCATCGGGACAACTGTTTGATATAAGGCGCATATCGGACATCTGCCACAAGTTCGGGACAAGCCTCGTAGTGGATGTGATAAGCTCTTTTCTTGCCGAAGAACTTGATATGAACGGCATGGGCATAGACGTGGCAGTTACAAGCACTCAAAAAGGCCTGAACCTGCCACCCGGTGCAGCGCTGGTCTTTTTGGCGGAGAATGCCCTGAAGGTTGATTTTCGCCATAACAATTACTATCTTGACTTCCAGGATAACCTTAAGAACCTGGAGCGCGGTCAGACTCCATTCAGTCCCGCAACCACTCTGTTCATGCAGGTCAATGAACGTATGCACCGCAACTTGGAGAAGGGTATTGGTAATGTCATTGCCGCTACCCGTGAAAAGGCTCTTTATTTCCGCCGTCTTTGCGCCAAATACGGTTGGGAGATACCGGCACATAATCCCGCCAATGCCGTAACGGGTTTCTTTGTACATAAGAATGCCGATATTCTGTGTGATGAACTGCAGAAACACGGAATATTCATAATGCCCAGCGGCAAGCCTCATTTCTTCCGAGTCTCGCATATGGGCAGCGATACATATCAGGATCTCGATGATCTGGCCGGACTTATCAGTGAAATAGAAAACCTACCCAGATGAGGATTGTACTGTTCTGTGAGAACCGATATGCGATAGACATACTGCAACCTTTGTATGATGAGGCGGTGGCTCAGAAATGCCACGAAGTGCTGTGGTATATCCATACTCCAAAAATTAAAAACTACAAACCCGACGACAGCATCCGTTGGACATCAAGCATGCAGGAACTGTATGATTTCAGTCCCGAAGCTGTATTTGTGCCGGGCAACATTGTTCCGTATTATCTGCCGGGCGTCAAGATCCAGGTGTTCCACGGATATGCTGCCGAAAAGAAGGATCATTGGATAATCCGCCGTTATTTTGATACATATTTTACACAGGGTCCGTATTTTACGTCTCATTTTGAGGCATCAGCCCTTAAGTACAAGGACTTTGAGGTTCGCGAGACGGGTTGGACCAAGCAGGACTGGATATTCCGTCACCTGCATGATTTTGATGATGAGAAACAGCGCCTGCTAAAGCAATACGGCAAGAGCAGAGTTGTGCTCTATGCCCCTACGTTCTCGCCCAAACTCACATCGCTTCCCTATCTAAAGCCCGCTCTCGAGCAGCTTTGCGCCCAGAGAGACATACTGCTTATCCTCAAGTTCCATCCGCTTACAGCAAAGGAGTGGGCCGATGAGTACAGGGAGTGGGCGTCGGACCGCAATGATGCCATATATATAGAGGCATCAGAGAATGTAACCAGATATCAGATAATGAGTGACGTGATGATAAGCGATACTTCATCATCAGTATATGAGTTCCTGCTGCTGGACAGGCCTGTGGTAACTTTCCGCACTATAGCCAAGGATATCTATTGGGAGAATATTGATGATCCGGACCAGTTGACAGACGCATTTGACAGAGCGCTGAATGATCCTGATGCCGCGGTCAAACGTCACTGGATAGTGGATAATTATGATCCGCATATGGACGGAATGTGCTGCCAACGTATGATTGCCGAGGCTCAGGATTACATAGACCGTCATGGAGTTCCTTCAAAGCGTCGGCTCAATCTTTGGCGCAAGTATACAAGTATAAAGACATTTGGAAAGATCAAAAGAGACTGATGACATCGTATCAACCATATAATTATGATTTAAGGGAATTTCAGCTGAGGAGTGTATGTTTGCTGGATGCGATTGACAAGGTTTGCAAGGAACACGACATTACCTATTATGTGATTGCCGGAACACTTCTGGGAGCTGTACGCCATAAAGGCTTTATCCCATGGGATGATGACCTGGACATAGCACTGATGCGCAGGGATTATGACCTGCTCATTGAACATGCATCCGAGTGGCTTCCTGAGCCTTTTTCTATAGTTGCTTACAATAATGACCCTGATTATCCCAAGTATTTTGCAAAACTTGAGGATAAAAGCACTACTTTAGTGGAGCGTTTCTATCTGGGATACGTAGGGGGAATATATATGGATATCTTCCCGTTGGATTCAGTACCTGACAACAAGTTGCTCAGGGCATGGCATTACTACCGTTTCAACCTGAAGAGACGTATGCTCTATCTGGTATACAGGGATCCGTATAAGCACGGCAAGGGGTTAGGCTCACTGATGCTGCGTCTTATTCAGAAACTTGTGTCCAAAGAGAAACTGCACAGAAGGGCACAGAGGGTCCTTACAGAATTTGAAGGAAAGAATAACTGCAATTATGTGATGACCCATGATGACGGATTCAAGGCATATCACAAGTCAGTTTTCGGGAAACCGGTCTCCTGTGAATTCGAGGGTCATACATTCTGTGCACCCGAGCATCCTGAAGGATTCCTGTCGGTCCTTTATGGAGATGATTACATGACTCCTCCTCCGGAAGGAAAAAGGAACTCGCATTTCCATGACTATTGCGATCTGAAGAACGGATATGAGGGCGTTGATATCAATGAGCTGAAGGCTCATTATGAGGGAATTGACAGTTTGAAAAGAAAAGAAGAACGGTTATGAAAAGAGTATTTACATCGGGAAGCTTTGACCTGTTTCATATAGGCCATCTCAATATTCTGGAGAAATCGGCCGCATTGGGCGATGAACTCATAGTCGGTGTCAGTACCGATGAACTTATAGAGGAATACAAGGGAATGAAACCTATCATACCCTATGAGCAGCGTGCCCGTATAGTGGCCTCTATCAAGTGTGTGACAAAGGTCGTCAAGCAGACCAAACTGACCGAGATTGCCCAGCTTCAGCGTGAGAATATTGATATCGTAACCATCGGTGATGACTGGAAAGGCAAGTATCTTGAAGGGCTGGAGTGGATGAAAAATCAGCCGGGCAAGGAGGTTGTATATTTTCCTTATACCCCGGGCGTGAGCACGACCAAAATCAAAAGTGATATCATCAAAAGCGCGAGCGATATCATTGCTGCCGCTCTATCACGTGAGGAATATATTGACAAGAACTGGAAAGAGGACGAACGTAAATGACAGTTCCATATAATAAGCAGAAAGGGCGGCTTTGAAGGCCGCCTTTACTGTTTTACCAAACCATTGATGAAGCACCCAGTATGGCGGCATCGGATTCCTTGAGCGATGAATACAGAATCTGTATCTTGTCTTTCCAGATCTGCATCAGGTTGTCATTCATTGCCCGTACCATCTCGTCATGGAAAAACTCACGCGACTTGGTCAGTCCTCCGAACAGCACTATCGCCTGAGGTGAACTGAACTTTACGAAATCACCCAAGGCACGGCCAAGTATCCGGCCTGTAAACACAAATATCTCTTTGGCCAGCTCATCTCCCTGTGCGGCGGCGTCATATATATCCTTGGACGATATTGATTCCGGGTCAATCCTGCGCAGCAGGCTCTCCCTGCTGTCTTTCTGCAGAAACTCACGCGCGGTACGCGCCACACCCATCGCACTTGCATAGGTCTCCAGACAGCCCTTAAGTCCGCAGTTGCATTGGCGTCCGTCCTGAACTACGCACACGTGACCCAACTCTCCGGCAAATCCGTCATGACCGTATACCAACCGGCCGTGGGATATTATTCCGCTGCCTACGCCTGTCCCAAGGGTTATCATGATGAAATCGTCTATTCCGCGTGCCACTCCGTATGTGTGCTCTCCGCGTGCCGCGGCGTTGGCATCGTTGGTAATCCTTACATGCAGGCCGGTGGCCTCCTCAAGCCTGGCGGCCAGGTAGACTACTCCGGGCTTGCCTTCGGCATCGCGTGCCCACCTCAGGTTCGGGGCATAGCGTATAGTTCCGTCAATACGGTTTGCATTGGGCGCGCCAATGCCTATTCCGACCGGAATCCCTTGAGCTGCGGTCTTTCTGGTCAGGTCCTTGACGGTGTCGGCCAGAAGTGCCAGGTATTCATCAAAGTTGTCAATAAGTGACGTGACCACACTCTGGCAGAGTATGGTCCCGTCTTGCGTCACGACCCCGCATTTGGAGGATTGGCCGCCTATGTCTATTCCTATGGCCAGCTTTTGCATTGCTGATTAATTATAATTCGGCTTTGATTCTTGTCCACTTGGCAAGGATATCGCGGTAGTATTTCTCCAGTTTGTTCCAATCATAGAAATATGGATACTCAACTCCCTTTGAGTCCTTGTAGCACTCAACAGGCAACTTGGCCTCCTTCTCGTCAAGCAGGGCTCTTACCAGTACGGTACCTTTCTTGTTCTTGAAGAAGATCAGCTGCAGGTTGCTGCCCATGTGTACAATGTCGTAGTTGACCCACTTGTTGGCCAGGTCCTCAATATCCTTGGGAGCGTAAGCGCAGTCGTTCACCTCCATCAGGCAGAGCAGGGGGTAAAGGGCTGTGTCATGTCCGTAACGCAGGTTGGCGCTGGGGGTTCCGTTCTTGAGAGCCTCGTCGGCCTTGTCCAGGAAATCCTGAAGCAGTGTGGCGTGGCCGTAAGGTACTATATTCTGGGTCAGGTCATTATAACCTGATACTGAATACCAGTAGAGATTGTTCTGCAGCCAGCAGTCATACCACTCGTCAAATGTGAATACGTCATCCAGGTCAAATCCCAGATAAGTGTGGCTGCCCATGTTGGCGGCTATGTCATAGATCTTGGTGTAAAGGTCGTTTGAACGGTCTGTGGTTGAAACGTTGGTTGATGTGGTCTCCTGTCCACCTCCGGCTAAACCGGCACGTGAACTTGACGACTGTCTGACATATCTGGTGATGAATGTGGTGTCGGTGAACAGGGCGCACATCAGACGCTCGGGATTGTTGTGTCTGGCGTTGAATTCGTTCACGGCGGCGTTCCTTTCACGGCTGTTCTTGGCGCTGTTGATGGCTCTGTCCTCAGAATTCATGTAACCACGGTCATAATCGCTGCAGTTGTAATCGATTGTCATCTTGGGCAGTATGCTTGAAAACTCCATCATAGCGGCGGTCATGCTGGCCATCACACGATGCGATGTGGTGGAACGTGCCACGATGGTGGTCTTTTTGTTGAATATCTCCGGATAGTTGCGGACCATGCGGCGGGCTATGCCGCGGTGCTGTTGCTGGCCGACAGTGGTGAGGTCACCCAGGTGTCCGTCGGCATCCTTTGCCATAATCTCAAGACGTCTCAGTACATCCTTTCCGAAATCGGTCAGGACGCCTTTGTCATTGGCCTGCTGAAGTATGTTGTACGGATCGTTGTACTGCGGAGTGTTGAGCAGATAACGTGAGCCGTGACGGCCGTAGTGGCTCATGTAGAACGGCTTGAATCCCTTTGGTGCCTTGGAGTATGTCACTCCCGGATCAACGTATTCCAGCATACTGCCTCTGAACTTGTAGAGGTTGTCCTTGTTGATGTCTTCTTTCTTAGTGATTTCTGCACATAGCGTCAGCGGGAGCAGCAATGCCAGGCTGATGATAATTGATTTTTTCATATGTTTAGGTCAGTATATTTTTATTGTTGCAAATGTAAGTAAAATAGCCTAAATTTGCAAACTATCACCATGACAGTATGGTGTCTGTTTTTTTGAAATACAATCAAAACATTATAACAATGAACAGTAAAGAATTGATGAACAAGGCAGCCGACAATATCCGTATCCTGGCTGCATCAATGGTCGAGAAGGCCAAGTCCGGTCACCCCGGCGGTGCTATGGGTGGCGCTGATTTCATAAACGTGCTTTTCAGTGAGTTCCTGGAGTATGATCCCCGCAACATGAAGTTTGAGGGTAGGGACCGTTTCTTTCTGGATCCCGGCCACATGGCTCCCATGCTTTACTCACAGCTGGCACTCACCGGAAAGTTCTCAATGGAGGAGCTGGCCACACTGCGTCAGTGGGGCTCTCCCGTAACCGGTCACCCCGAACTTGAGGTTGCACGCGGTATCGAGAACACCTCAGGTCCCCTTGGTCAGGGCCACGTATTTGCAGTAGGTGCCGCCATTGCCGAGAAGCATCTGGCAGCCGTACTGGGTGAGGAGGTAATGAACCACAAAATCTACGCCTACATATCCGACGGTGGTATCCAGGAGGAGATTTCACAGGGCGCAGGCCGTATTGCAGGTACTCTGGGTCTTGACAACCTCATCATGTTCTATGATTCAAACGATATCCAGCTCTCAACCGAGACCAAGGTGGTTACTGCCGAGGATACTGCCGCCAAGTATCGCGCATGGGGTTGGAACGTATATGAGATAAACGGAAACGATGTTGACCAGATCCGCGGTGCCCTGACAATGGCTCAGAACGCCAACGGCAAACCGACCCTTATCATCGGTAAGTGCATCATGGGTAAGGGCGCCCTCAAGGCCGACGGTACCAGCTACGAGCGTAACTGCAAGACTCACGGTGCTCCTCTGGGCGGTGATGCTTATGTTAACACCATCAAGGCTCTGGGCGGTGATCCCGAGAATCCTTTCCAGATATTCCCAGAGGTCAAGAAGCTCTATGCTGACCGCGCCAAGCAGCTCCGTAAGATCATGGATGCCAAGTATGCCCGCAAGGCTGCCTGGGAGAAGGCTAACCCCGAGAAGGCTGCCCTCCTTAAGGAGTGGTTCAGCGGCAAGGCTCCTAAGGTTGACTGGAGCAAGGTTGAGCAGAAGGCCGATGACGCCACACGTTCTGCATCGGCAGCCGTTCTGAGTCAGCTGGCTCAGCAGGTTCCCAACATGATCTGCGCAAGTGCTGACCTTAGCAACTCCGATAAGACCGACGGATTCCTTAAGTTTACCCATAACATGGTCAAGGGTGATTTCAGCGGTGCATTCTTCCAGGCTGGCGTAGCCGAGCTCACCATGGCTTGCTGCTGCATCGGTATGGCTCTGCACGGTGGCGTCATCCCCGCTTGCGGTACATTCTTTGTATTCTCAGACTACATGAAACCCGCCGTACGTATGGCTGCCCTGATGGAGCTCCCCGTCAAGTTCATCTGGACACACGATGCATTCCGCGTTGGTGAGGACGGTCCTACACACGAGCCCGTTGAGCAGGAGGCACAGATCCGTCTCATGGAGAAACTCAAGACCCACAAGGGCAAGAACTCAATGCTGGTTCTGCGTCCCGCCGACAGCGACGAGACCACTCAGGCATGGAAGCTCGCTATGGAGAATACCACATCACCCACAGGCCTTATCCTGAGCCGTCAGAACATCAAGACCCTGCCCGCAGGTAATGACTACAGCCAGGCTGCCAAGGGTGCTTATGTAGTAGCCGGTTCGGACGCTGACTTTGATGTAATCCTTCTGGCTTCAGGATCGGAGGTATCAACTCTGGTTGCCGGTGCCGAACTCCTGCGCAAGGACGGTATCAAGTGCCGCATAGTAAGTGTTCCTTCCGAGGGCCTGTTCCGCAGCCAGTCCAAGGCTTACCAGCGCTCTATCCTGCCCGGTAACAAAAAGAAGTTCGGTCTCACCGCTGGTCTGCCTGTAACCCTGGAGGGTCTGGTGGGTGCCGGCGGTAAGGTTTGGGGCCTCAGTTCATTCGGTTTCTCTGCTCCCTACAAGGTGCTCGATGAGAAGCTGGGCTTCACTGCCGAGAACGTTTACAATCAGGTAAAATCACTTTTGAAATAATTTCAAAAATGAACGTTGGCGTTGGCCTTGGCTTTAGCTACCATTCGGTGCGTAGCGAAGCCAACGCCAATGCCAACGCCAAAGTAATATGATAGGAATAGCCAGTGACCACGCTGCTTTCCCGCTAAAGCAGTTTGTGATAGAATACTTGAAGGAGAAGGGGCTGGAGTTCAAGGACTACGGCACCTATACTCCCGACAGTTGCAACTACGCCGACTACGGCCACGCATTGGCCCGCGGCATAGAGAACGGTGAGGTAGAGAAGGGTATAGCCATGTGCGGCAGCGGAGAGGGTATCTCCATGACCCTGAACAAGCATCAGGGCATCCGCGCCGGCCTGTGCTGGATCCCCGAGATTGCCCACCTTATCCGTCAGCACAACGATGCCAACGTCCTGGTAATGCCCGGCCGTTTCATCGACACCGACATGGCCCGCAAGATCATGGACGAATACCTGAACACCCCATTTGAGGGCGGTCGTCATCAGGCTCGCGTGGACAGCATCCCCGTCCGCTGATTAAAATCAGAAAAAAAAGCCTTGCGATGTGCAAGGCTTTTTTATTTGTGCTTGGTGTAGTAGTCGTAGGCCGCTTTTATGTTTTCTCGCACGGATTTGCTGCTGATGGTTGCGCCCGATACGCAATCGACCGTGGCGTAATCCTTGAACTTAACGTCCTTGAACTTGGGCAGCATATATTTTTTTACGCTGTCAAAGAATCGCGGAGTCTCATGGTTGGGTAGCGCCTCGACACTGACAATCCTGTTTTTCCTGACTGTTACCGTTATAGGTGTGGTGCCATGATAACCTCTTGCATTACAAATAGTAGTGGTGTTTATAGTATACACTTTACCTTTGGAACTCATTACTCCGTCATCGGTTTCCTGACTGGAACATCCGACCAATAGGAATAGTGCTGTCGCAATACTTATTATTCCTTTCATACCATTGTTTTTTGTCCTTTGCAAATTTACTTATTTATCTTTGTACCTATGAATAAAAGTATAGCATTATTGTTTGTAGGCCTATTGCTGGGCCTTACCATATACGTAGGCTGGCGGCTGTGGAGGATTACACCGGGTATGTGGGCCGTAAAGGCCGGAGTGCTGCTGGCGTTCCTGGCATGGATGGCTCTGTTCTTTGTCAGTTTTGTCCGTATAGAGAGGCTGCCGCTGGGCTTGGCTCAGACAGTATATAATGTGGGTAACCCCTGGCTCATATTCTTTCTGTATCTGCTGCTGGCGTTCCTGTTTGCCCGTCTTGGGCAGATATGCCGCTTACTCCCGGCCGATTTCCTAAAGAGCAACCCGGAAGGGTTCTGCACTATAATTGGAGGCGTGGCGCTGCTCATGCTCATAGGCGGGCTGCATTATCACCATAAGTATCGCGAGGAACTTACTGTTCATATCGAAAAGCCGTTGGAAAAGCCGCTCAAGGTGGTACTGATAAGTGACCTGCACCTGGGTTATCATAACCGGCGTGCTGAGTTGGCCCGATGGGTGGACATAATCAATGCAGAGAATCCGGACCTTATACTCACTGCCGGCGATGTGGTGGACCGCAGTATCCGCCCGGTGATTGAGGGTAATTACGCTCAGGAGTTTCATCGGCTTAAAGCACCCGTGTGGACCGTGCTGGGCAATCATGACTACTACAGTAACGAGCCTCTGGTGGAGAAGTTTTTCAAGGATGCCGGCATTAGGTTGCTGCGTGATGAATCCGCTCAGTTTGGCAGCCTTACCGTGATAGGCCGTGATGACCGCACCAACCCGCGTCGCAAACCGCTCAGTGCACTTACAGACAGCATCAGCGGATTCTCCATACTGCTGGACCATCAGCCTTATCATCTGGAGGAGGCTGAGCAGGCCGGCATAGATTTCCAGTTCAGCGGTCACACCCACCGCGGCCAGGTATGGCCAATCTCATGGGTGACTGATGCCATGTACGAGAAATCCTGGGGCCACCTCCAGCGCGGCACCACCCGCTACTACATCACCTCGGGCATCGGAATCTGGGGCGCCCGCATCCGCATCGGCACCCGCTCCGAATACCTGGTCCTCACAATCGCAAAATAGTACAAAAGGGGACAGTCCCCAATTGTATCATTTTCAAAAATAGTACAATTGGGGACTGTCCCCTTTTGTACTATTTTACCAGAATAGCGGGCCGGCAATGGTAAAGTAACCCTTTTTGCCGCTGTAGTATAGCTGGAATGTGTTGAGGTAGAGCGTAACACGGGCCGGGGCGTCGGCATTATTACCCACAAGTGTGCCGATGTAACTGATTATGTGATTGATATCACCTTTTGCGATATTCTCTGTTGTCATCTCTTTCCCCAATGCGCGTAGCTGCTGCATTGGAATGCGGAACTCATACATCAGTTCTTTGTTGTCCCATGAAACCGGCAGTTGCACGGTCAGAATATCCTCCTTTATGGAGTTCTGGTCAATATCGACCGTAGTCTGGTACAGGCTCATACTACTGGCATTTGCGGGCAGACTGAAACTTGTCTCTCCCAATATGTGGCGATAACGGTTGATATTCAATGTGCTGTCAGCCTCCTGGTCCTGAACAGCCTCCGGAATACGTCCCGTCAACACGCCGGTTTCAATAAAGGCCGATACCGACTTGCGTGAAAACTGGCTCTTAAGATAGTCCATGCGGCTGTCAAGCCGGTGCGATACATCGGCATCAAGCGTGCTGATGAACTTGCCGTAAGTATCATCGTCCATAGCCGTGCCATCCCATCCGTTAGACTTAAGGGTGGAGTCTATCTTTGCTGTCAGGCTCTTTCTGACCGATGTAGATACGTTAACCGGGAGTAGGGTGAGCAGAGCAAAAGTCAGTACAAGCGATACCGGAATCCACAGGATTCCCGCATTCCGTTTCAGGATCAATACCACACAAACCGCGTAGCACCAAAGGTTGAACGCCACCAGATACACGCGCAATATGGTAATCCCGTAGTCCGATATGCGCCGCGCTATACCAATGCTCATAAGCAACAACAGCGGCAGCATCAGTATGGGCATCCGGTGCGTGATTATCCGCACGGCTTTCCTGTTCCAGCCCGATGCGCTCTTATCGGCCTTGTCACGATAGGGATAGACCATCATGAACAGTATTACGAATGCCAGCATTGATGCTGTAACTAACCACGATACCCAGCCGTCGGGCAGCTGCCATGTGAACAATATCTTGGCGGCATAGCAGTAGAGTGTTATAAAGTAGGCTATGGCAATGGGCGTGAACAGCCTGGTTACGGAATTAACCAGCAGTCGGGATATCTCCATCGGCTCTGCGTCATGTTTCTGCTCTCCTCCGGGCACACCTTGTATAAGCAGCACCGGAGCCAGCAAACATAGGCAGATTATGGCAATGTTGCTGTAGCAGTGTGAATTTACAGACACGCCGAACAGTTTCTCAATACCCACTACCAGCAATTCCAATCCGCCGCACACAATGCCGCTTACAATGAAAGCTGTGCAGACAGCCCCTATGGAATGCAGGCTGAAGTTCCAGAAAGCCACATCGGTCCTGTCGCTGAAGAATGAAAGCACAAGCAGCGAAAGCGTGAGCGTAGCAATAAGAGCCACAACCACATAGGTATAAGGTGCATAACCCAGCATGTCATAATTGCGCATCAGCAGAACGCTCACCCCGATCCATGCTATATGAATCAGGGCCGATGCCAGCCGGTATCCCCATTGGCCTCTGTGCTCCTCAAGCCATAGTGAAAGGCTCAGTGAAAGCGCAATACCCGTGGCAGGATACCATATCATAAAGAACTTCCACTCCTTGCTGATACCGTGATAGCCCTTCCAGTCAAGAATCATCATGCACATGGTAAGCGCTATGGCAAACGCCACCGTAAGCGGGAACCTCTGAATCCCGCGCCATACGGTATCGGCCAAACCTTTAATCTTTTCCTTTAAGCTCCTCATATATCTAAGTCTTTTAATCAATGAATGCCTGTTACTATTATCAGCTTGCTTATGCTCGTTGTTATCTGTCCCCATTTCAAATCAGCGAATACGGTTTTATATCGATTCAATGTAGCTCAAAGACCATTCCTTCTGATGCTTTGGTATTTTTAATCCTTATTGAAATTGGACGGTTTACACAATAGGATTAAGAATATCATTCCTGTCAATGCGTTCATTCCTACCAATGGATAAACAAATGCATCTGTAAAATCCGGTGCAGAGCCGTCCATATTTGAGAGGGCACGGTCAAACAAAGCCAGAAAGGTTCCAATGCCAAGTGTTGCAGGTATTATGAGTAGCCATGGGTTTATTCCGGCGTCACGCAGGCGCCGTATCGTAACAGTGAGTGAAGGCAGGAACATCACGAGCCAGAATAGCCCCAAAAGGACAATTGTTGCGTGAAACGCTCCTTCAGCCACAGGATGTCCTGCCGTATTGCCAAACAGAAATGCAATTACAGCCAGCACGCAAACAACCGGAACCGATACAGCCAGCATAGCGAGTACCCACGTCCAAAACTCCCTGCGGTCAGCTCTGCCCCTGAACTGAAAGTACCGCCTAAACGTATCTGCTAAAGCTTTCATATCGTCTTTATTATACCATTAAACATTATCTCATCCACCCCTCTACCTTATAAACCTTTTCAGAAAGCTTCTGCTTGGTGTGAGTGGCGCTGTCTTGGAACCAGACCTCTATTCTTGCCAGGTAATACTCTTCCCATACACCTTCGTAGATACTGAATTCTTTCGGGCTTGTTATCTTACCCTTGTCGTCTTGCGTGATTTCTTGTAAGGTCCTTTCCCTGATGCTCTTGGATGACAGTTGGATGTTCTCGGTTATTTCATAACATTCCAGCCAGATTTCTCCATTGTCAATATCCTGAGGGACGTAGAATGTATATTGATAGATTCCTCCCTGACCTCCGTTTTTAATCTGCAGCCAAGTGTCTCTGTTTCCGGATTCATCACCCCGTTCCGTGTAGGCCGATGTCAGAGGCTCATTGTATTCAACATTCTCAGGTATAGGATGTTTCCTGCCGAAATCATCCAATCGGTCACCGCCGAACATCCACCAGACACCAATTGAAAGAATATTCCATAAGCAGATGGCCACAGCAATTACCATCAATGCCAGATGCCCGGAGATGGCTTTTCCCTGCTTTTTAATTATGTAATAGATCCAAAGGCACAGGTTGGCAATTATTAGAATTATACTGATAATTGCTATCGGATCCCTGAAGTTTACAACCCTGATGACACTGGCCGGAACATCTGTCCCTACGTTGTGGCATTTCCTGATGATAAAAAACTGAATTATCTGCAGTACAATTAGAATCAATGGCCAAAGCCACCATTTAAGCAGAATATTATTTATTGATTTTCGCATGACCTGTTCTATTTCAAACCAAGTAGTGAACTGAGTGCCTCAATATGTGCACTGAATGCTTTCCGGCCAACATCAGTCACAGAGTATGAGGTGTTGGGCTTGCGGCCGATGAACTGCTTTTGGGTCTCAATGTACCCCAGTTCCTCCAGAGCCCGGATATGGCTTGCCAGATTCCCGTCCGATACGCCCAACATCCCCTTGAGGGTATTGAAATCAGACTGCCCGGATGCGGTCAGCACCGACATTATGCCCAACCTAACGCGGCTCTCAAATGCCTTGTCAAGACTCTCAATAGCGGTCATTGGACATCAATGTTTGTGGTCAAACCAGATCTTGAACCAGATACCCCAGATAAGGTGCAGAATGCAGAATCCTATTGTCCAGAACATCATTCCGAAAGATGAAAAAGCCAGTGCGGCAACCCCGATCACAATTTCAGCGTATCCCAGATACTTGGTAATGGAAATCTTAAATGCGATTGGAGATATCAGCACCACTGCCAGACCGTAAAACACAAGCATAAAGCCAGGTATCAAGTTCCATAAACTGTTGAATATTGGAGTAAGGCAGGCCAATCCACCTGTGACCATAGCCGTGAAGAAGTTGCCCAGTAAGCGCCGTGTGCCGGCATCGAACGAAAAATCCAGCCCTTCACGGCTTGCCCTGTGCTTTGACATAAGCCAAACTGTCATGAATGCTGCACAGAAAACGGCCGCGCAGATAATTGCTACTATAAGGAATGTATCCCAGTCCGGTTGACGAATAGGATTGACGGTAGCGCCCCAAAGCGGACTTACAGTCCCATAAAGAACCAGACTGACAGCCACTGCACCGAGAAGTGCCCAAACTGCCACTACAATTCCTGCCGTTCCCTCCAGAAACAATACCTTCTGTGAGCGCTCCATCATATTCCTGATATCACTCAGTGTATCCCTAATCTCCTGTTCCTTCATATTTTAGCCTATATATTTGTGGTTCTAAAAGTACTTTGCGCTACAAAGTAAAAGCAAACAAACTAAACCACCAAACAAATTCGCAGAAAACTTTCTTTTTGCAGTAGCCGAACTATTCCCTTTGGGGACCATCAGTGAAGTGGCGTTAAGCGTAGCCCTCCGAAGGATCCCGTTAAGAACGGCACTTGTCTGACGACGATTAGACCCCGTAGGGGGCTAAGATGGAGGAGTTCGCCGTTTAGGGTCCGTAGGTGGGCGGAGTAGCCACGGAACGTTGCGTCCCCAAAGGGAATAGTTCGGCGGTGTAAAAAAAAGAGCCCTGCAAGCAAACCAGCAGGGCTCTTTAAAAGAAATCAAAAACTTACTTTACAGAGAGCTTGTAGATGACAGTGTGCTCATACTTCTCACCCGGGCGCAGGGTTGTGCTGGGGAAGAAGTCGTGGTTAGGTGAGTCAGGATACATCTGTGACTCAAGAGCGATAGCGGTGCGTGCACCAGTATATACCTGAAGTCCCGGATGGTTGTTCCAAACCTCCATGAATCGGCCCGACTTGGGAGAGTAGAGAGTGGCAACCTTCTCAACCTTACCGGCCTGCTCATGAATCAGGCAGAAGTTGTTGTCATAGTTGCGTACCATACCCTCGGGAACCTGGCCACCGAAACCGCCGAATCCGCCGCGGCCGCCACCCTGTCCCGGCTGGGGAGGAGCAGGTGAGTACTGACGGTCACCTATGCGTACCGGCTTCTGGAAATCGTAAGGAGATCCGTCAACCATACCCAGGTCACCGGTAGGAATGTTACTGCGGTCAGTCTCTGTAATGAATGCAGCATTGATGTAAAGCTCATGATCCATGATGTCTCCGTTGCCTACGCCGTCCAGATTAAAGTAGGTGTGGTTGGAAAGGTTCACTACAGTGGCCTTATCGGTAGTGGCCTCATAGCTTATCTGCAGACCCCCGTCCTTAGTGATGGAGTAGGTCAGGGTAGTGGTCAGAGTGCCGGGGAATCCGTCCAGGCCATCGGGCAGAACGCAACTGAGAATCAGCTTGCTCTTCTTGGCCTTGACAACCTTCCATGCGGTATGGTCAAAACCTTTGGCACCGCCGTGCAGTGTGTGCTGGCCACTGTTCTTGGTGATGTTGTATTCCTTTCCGTCCAGTGTGAACTTGCCGTTGGCGATACGGTTGGCATAACGGCCCAGAGCCGGACCTACCATACCCATGTTGTAGCGCATGTACTGGTGAATGTCATCGTAGTGGGTTACCAGATTGGCGTACTCACCGTTCTTGTCAGGAGCGTAAAGGCCTACCACAAATCCGCCGTAGTTGATGATCTGTGCAGCCACCTTACCTTTCTTGATGGTGTAAAGGGCAACTTTCTGACCGTCGATAATAGTGTCGTAGGGTGCGCTGGGCAGAAGCGGAAACTTGGGCTTGGCAGCCATTGAAGGCATGCAGCATACAAGTGCAGCTGCTATTGCCATAACTGTTTTTGAAAACTTTTTCATATATGCATTAATTGATTTTGTCATTCAGTTGATAGCAAAGATAGCTTATTATTTCAGTCGGCGTATCAGTAAATGCCACAAATGCTGACGTGTGGTAAACTCCTCCTACAAAATAAAAGAATATTCAGTAATTTTGCATTCGCATAATAAGCAAACAATGAGCAAGACAATAACACTCTGTTTGACTTTGGTATTGCTGTGTACCGCCTGCGGGTCGTCCCGGAAAGCCTTGTCCGATGACATATCGGCCCGGGAGCAACAGTTGCTGATAGTAACCGGAACCCTAGCCTATGACTCGGTAAATGCCCGCTATGATATAACCGTCAGCAACAGACAGCGTGTACCCGGAGTGCTGAATCTGGCCGATGAACCCCTGACCGGGTCCGATATCCAAGGCCTCAATTACGCCCAAATAGGAAAGAAAGACAGAGTCCTGAGCGTACACAGAATGGACAATCCGCTTATACGTCAGATGGAGTTCCATGACGGAGAAATGATGGGTCGCAAGACAGTGCGCGTCTCCAGCAGTGTGTTCAATCTAAGGGTTCAGTTAGATCCGCAGGCCACCCGAATCCTCATAAGGGACGGAGTAAAGACAATAACTGAAATAGCAGCAGATACAAAATGAAACATATCAGAATAATAGTTTGCATCCTGGCAGTTCTGGCTGCCTATCCGTGTGCCGCCCAATACAAGACCGACACATTGAGATATGCAGGCAGTAATGATGACTACACCGATATAGTATTCTTGGGTGAAGGCTATACAGCCGCCCAAATGAATAAGTTCGTACAGGATGTAAAGAGCCATGACGTATATTTTTTCAACAAGGATCCGTGGAAGCGTTACTCAAACATGTTCAATGTCTTCTATGTCAAGACACCGTCCAATGTGAGCGGAGCCGGCCTTACCCCTGATAAACCCATCGACAATTTCTATAAGACCACTTTCGGTTGCGCCGGTGTTGACCGAATGCCGTGGCCAACCGATATGAATAAGGTATATGAGGTACTCAATGCTACCGTACCCCAATATGATATGGTGGTAATCCTGGTTAACTCCTCAAAGTACGGTGGTGCCGGAAATGCCTCACTCAAGATGATGTGCGTATCGCTGGACGGCTCATCAATGGAGACCATATGTCATGAGGCCGGTCATGCCTTTGCCAGTCTGGCCGATGAGTACTGGTATGACCGTGATGTGGAATCTCCGAATGATGCCCGTAAGACCAATCCCGTAAAATGGCAGCGTTGGGTGGGCACAAACAAGGTGGGTATATATCCGTTTGAAGATACCAATGGCTGGTACAGGCCACATCAGAACTGCCTTATGCGCTACCTTGACCGCGAATACTGCCCGGTATGCCGCGAGGCAATCATTGAGACCATACATAAAACCAGCAGGATAGTGCAGTCCTATGCCCCTGAAATCCCCAAATATGGAAGGATAAAGATTGAAAGTGATACAGTATTCTCTGTCAAAGTGCTTGCCCCTACACCAAATACGTTAAGACGCGAATGGAAACTTGATAGCGTGAGAGTGGCTTACAATACGGACAGATATCTGTTACATGCATCTCAGATTCCGGAAGGCACCCATGACATAACTGTCACGGTCGAGGATACCACCAGTTTGGTACGTATAGCCAACCACAGTACAATCCACTCCACCACCGTTAAATGGAAAGTCGTCAACAAAGTAACATCGGGCATCAAAGTTCTGGAGTCCGATGAGTACAGGTTCTCAGTCGGCCCGGTACCATTCACGGATGATCTGACATTCTGGTCGGAGCAGACTCTGTCCGGACCAGTCAGGATGGAGCTCTATAGCATACAAGGTGTGAAAGTGGCACAAGGCGTGTTCCCCGTAGGTACACCTGCAACCCTATATACATCAAATCTCCAGCCCGGGATATATATCCTTAAGGTTTTTGTTCAGGACAAGGAAATCTACTCACGTAAACTGACAAAAGAAAATTGAGAACTGATTTCTCAATTCCCAATTTTCAAATCAAACCGGTTCAAGTATTTACTTTTTGAACTTGACAGCGGCCTCCTCAATGGGCAGGCACTGCTTGTAGTTCTCAATGTAAGCGTTGAATCCTGCCACATCCTCAGGGGTAGGAGCAACCGATGTGCCTGTATCGCCGGCAAATACCTGATCATCGAGGAACTCAGCCAGAGACTGTTTCTTCTTGTTGTTGATAAGGTACGATGCCAGGATAGCCATACCCCAGGGACCGCCCTCACCTGCAGTCTTCATGCAGGAGATAGGTGAGTTAAGGGCAGCACCCAGAATCCTCTGGCCAACACCCGGAGTGGTAAACAGACCGCCGTGGCCGGTAATACGGTCCACCTTGATCTTCTCCTCGTTGAACAGGATATCGTTACCAACCTTGAGCACACTGATTGCGCCGCTTATAATAGCGCGCATAAAGTTGGCCAGGTTGAACTTGTCGTTAGCCGAGCGTACAAACAACGGACGTCCGTCGGCAAAACCGGTAACAGGCTCACCCGATACGTAGTTGTAGCTCATAATGCCGCCGCAGTCAGGATTACCCTTCAGTGCCACGTTAAAGAGGTTGGTAAAGAGCTTGCCCATATCAACGGGAATACCCATAACCTCCTCAAACTCCTTGAACAGGTTGACCCACGCATTAAGGTCACTGGTACAGTTGTTGCAGTGAACCATAGCCACGGGGCTGCCGTCAGGAGTAGTCACGATATCAATCACCTCATGCGGTTTCTTAAGGTCCTTCTCAAGCACGATCATTGAGAATGATGATGTGCCGGCCGATACGTTACCGGTGCGCGGACGTACTGCGTTGGTGGCAACCATACCTGTGCCTGCATCGCCCTCAGGAGGACAGATGGGAGCACCGGGCTTTAGATGACCGGTGATATCCAGCTTGCGTGCGCCGGCCTCGGTCAGCACGCCTGCATCCTGGCCTGCGTCAAGTGACTTGGGCAGAATGTCAAGCAGTTTCCAGGGATATCCCTTGGTAGCAATCAGCTTGTCAAACTTGGCTACCATATCGGCATTGTAGGTCTTGGTCTTGGGATCAACGGGAATCATACCCGATGCGTCACCAACACCCAGAACTCTCTTGCCGGTGAGCTGCCAGTGGATGAAACCTGCCAGAGTGGTCAGGAAATCAATATCCTTTACGTGCGGCTCATTGTCCAGGATAGCCTGATACAAGTGTGAGATGCTCCAGCGCAGAGGTACGTTGAACACAAACAGGTCAGACAACTCGGCGGCTGCCTTGGCGGTGTTGGTGTTACGCCATGTGCGGAACGGAACCAGTATATCACCATGCTTGTCAAACGGCATGTAGCCGTGCATCATGGCGCTTACGCCAATTGCTGCAAGGTTCTCAATCTCAACCTCGTACTGCTTGAGCACGTTCTCACGCAGGTTTGCATAGCAGTCCTGCAGACCGAACCAGATGCTCTCAACGCTGTATGTCCACAGGCCGTTGACCAGTTGGTTCTCCCAGGTGTGACTGCCTTGTGCTATCGGCTTGTACTCAGGATCAATGAGCACAGCCTTGATACGGGTCGAGCCAAACTCGATACCGAGTATGGCCTGACCTTTCTCAATTACTGATTTGGGATTGTATGCCATATCACTTCAGGGCTTTATTGAGCATGTAATAAACCTCGTTGTTACGAAGCTGCTGCTTGAAACCGCTGATAGTGGTATTCTTGTCGATACCGATGTACTCTATTCCGCACATCTCGGCAAAATCCTCCCAATACTCGGCAGTGATATCGTATGAGAAAGCACTATGGTGTGTACCACCTGCCAGTATCCATGCGCCTGCGCCAATCTCAAATGTGGGCTGCGGAACCCAAAGGGCCGATGCAACCGGCAGTTTGGGCATTGGCTTGGGCTCGATGCACTCAACCTCACTGGTGATAAGACGGAAACGGTTACCCAGGTCAACAACTGTTGCCTTGATACCGCGGCCGGTCTTGGATGTGAACACCAGACGTGCGGTCTGCTGCTTGCGGATACCTATACCCAGGAAGTGAACCTCCAGTTTGGGCTTGCCGGTAGCAATCAGCGGGCAGATCTCCAACATGTGGCTCTGCAGGCTTGATGTGCAGTCGGCGGCAAAGTTCAGGGTGTAGTCCTCCAGGAATGAGCAGCCCTTGGGCATACCCTGGTTCATAACCCAGAGAGTACGCTGCAGGCAGGCTGTCTTCCAGTCACCCTCGGCACCGAAACCGTAACCCTCCTGCATCAGACGCTGTGATGCCAGGCCCGGAATCTGGTCGAAACCGCAGAAATCAGGGGCGTCGATATCGGCATCACCCAGATCGTCAAAGTTGGTGGTGAAAGCGGTAGCGTTCTCATCCTTAAGCACGCGACGCAGAGCTATCTCAGCCTTGGCTGCGTTCTTGACCTTCTCCCAGTATACCTTCTCACCGCTCTCATCGATCTTGATGGTGTAGAGCTTCTTGTACTCCTCAACAAGGGCATCAGCCTCGGCGTCGGTAACCTTCTTGAAGTAATCCATCAGTGATGATACGGGGTAGTAGTCTACATGGTAACCCATGCGCTGCTCAAACTCAACACGGTCACCGTCGGTAACGGCCACGTTGTTCATGTTCATACCGAACATAAGGCAGCGTACGTTGTGTGCATCGGCACGGCCGGCAGCGGCGCGGGCCCATACGGCAATCTGCTTCTGAGCCTCAGCGCTCTTCCAGTGACCTACAACAACCTTGCGGGCTACACGCATACGGGTGCAGATATGACCGAACTCGATATCGCCGTGGGCGCTCTGGTTCAGGTTCATGAAGTCCATATCGATGGTGTCCCAAGGAATATCGGTATTGTACTGGGTATGGAAATGGAGCAGAGGCTTCTCAAGAGCCTGCAGGCCCTTGATCCACATCTTGGCGGGGCTGAAGGTGTGCATCCAGGTGATTATACCTATGCACTTGTTGTCATTGTTGGCAGCCTTCATTACGGCCTCAACCTCGTTACTGCTGTTTGCAGTACCTTTATATACTATCTTAACGGGTATGTTGCCGCTCTTGTTAAGACCATCTACCATCTCCTTTGAGTGACCGTCAACTGCAACTACTGCATCGCCTCCGTAAAGGAGCTGTGCACCGGTAACCCACCAAATTTCAAAATTATCAAACATAAATATCCTTTTTTATAGTGTTACTTTTTCTTCTGGCCGTAGTAGGCGTTGGGCCCATGCTTACGGCTGTAGTGCTTCTCAATGAGAAGCGGATTCATTGTCAGACCCGGATTCACTGACAGGGCCACGAACGCCATCTTGGCGCACTGCTCCATCACCTTGGCGTTGTAAACGGCATTGTCGGGTGATGTGCCCCATGAGAACGGACCGTGGTTCTTTACCAGCACGGCGGGAGTGTGGTCGGGGTTTATCTTGCGGATGTTCAGAATCTCATCCACAATCACGTTACCCGTCTCCAGCTCATACTGACCCTTGACCTCAGCCTCGGTCATGTCACGTGTACAGGGAATGTCCTTGTAGAAATAGTCGGCGTGTGTGGTTCCGATGTTGGGAATGTCACGTCCGGCCTGTGCAAATGCCGTGGCATAGGTAGAGTGAGTATGCACCACGCCCTGAATATTGGGGAATGCCCTGTACAGAACAAGGTGAGTGGGGGTGTCAGATGAAGGGTTGAGATCCCCCTCGACAACCTTGCCGGTCTCGAGGGAGACAACAACCATATCACTGGCCTTCATCTCGTCATAGCTTACGCCGCTGGGCTTTATCACTACGAGGCCTTTCTCACGGTCTATGCCCGATACGTTACCCCATGTGAATATTACCAGACCCTGTTTTACGAGATCAAGGTTGGCTTTGAATACCTTCTCTTTAAGTTCTTCCAGCATATTACCAGAGACTTACGTAAAGGATAACCAGAATCACGATAACACCCAGTGCACCGATGTTGAATGTCCTGTCGGTGTGGAAGAGCTCCAGGTCAATGCCTACAGCCTTGGCATCCTGAACCTTATCCTTGGCATTTGAACGCAGGTAAAGTCCCAGAACAGCCAGGATGGCGGTCAGGAAGAACATAGCCTCAAAGCCCCATCCGCGCAGAACGGGATTGATAACACCGATGATGGAAACTACAAGGCAGATAGCCGAGATGCAGAACAGTATTGATGACCACTTCATCTGGGCATCAATGGTGTGCTGGTCAAGCTTGTCAGCCTCAACGGCATTCTTCTTGTTGTAGAGTGACATCGGGATAAAGATGGCAACCAGGCAGAGGAATACGTAGCCCATGCGGAGCATGAACGGAACGTTGGGCATCAGCACCTTGAACAGGATTGAGAATACGAATGTTCCGATAGCTGCAACAACGGCTGCGGGACCCGAAGCACGCTTCCAGAGCAGACCCAGACCGAAGATAACCACAACACCCGGATATACGAATCCTGAGTACTCCTGAATGATCTGGAATGCCTGGTCGGCACCACCCATGATAGGATAAACTGCGATGAGAGCGATAACCAGGGCGCAAACTGATGTGATACGGCCTACGTTAACAAGACGCTTCTCGGATGCATCCTTCTTGAAGTACTGCTTGTAGATATCCATCGTGAAGATGGTTGATGTTGAGTTGAACATTGAAGCCAGTGATGAGATGACGGCTGCACTCAGAGCTGCGAATGACAGACCCTTTACGAATACCGGAGTGAAGTTGCGGATAAGGAAAGGATAAGCGTCATCAGAGCGCTCAATACTACCGGCCAGCTTTGCAAACAGCTCGGGCTGCTCCTTCATGATGTAGAATGCGCATACACCGGGGATACATACGATGAACGGGATCAATATCTTGAGGAATGCGGCAAATACCATACCCTTCTTGGCCTCGTCAAGGCTCTTGGCTGCAAGACCCTTCTGGATGATGTACTGGTTGAAACCCCAGTAACCCAGGTTGGTCAGCCACAGGGCACCTACGATAACGGCGATACCCGGAATGTCAAAGTATGCATCGGGAGTCTTGGCCTGGTTAACGACCAGGTTGAAGTGGGAGTCGCCCGGTATTGATTTGAGCTTATGGTAAACCTCGCCCAGAGCTGCCAGTGCACCGCCTTCCAGACCCAGGTCCTTAGCGATGACAACCAGAGCGGCATAAGCGGTGATAAGACCGCCGCCAACCAGGAATGTAACCTGCATGACATCGGTCCATGCAACTGATGACAGACCACCGTAGATTGAGTAGATACCGGCAATCAGATAGAGAACCAGGATGATGACCAGAAGTGTCATATCAACCTCCATACCCAGGAACATGCCCGGAATCTTGGGCAGGCCAAGGATCTGCTTGATGGCCAGGGCGCCCAGCCATGCTACAGATGTCAGGTTAATGAACACGTACAGGAAAAGCCAGAAGATTGAGAAAGCCAGACCTGTGCCCGGATTGTAACGGTCACGAAGGAACTGCGGGATGGTGAAAATCTTCTTCTCAATCATCACGGGGAGCAGGAACTTACCTACAACCAGCAGGGTGGCTGCTGCCATAAGCTCATAGGCTGCGATTGCGATACCTGATGCGAAAGCGGTACCGGACATACCGATAAACTGCTCGGCACTGATGTTAGCGGCAATCAGAGATGCACCTACTGCCCACCATGTCAGGGTATTACCGGCCAGGAAGTAATCCTTTGAATCCTTCTCTTTACCGTTCTTACTGCGGGACAGGAAGAATCCCAGGAAAATCAGAATTGCCAGATAGGCAACGAATACTACATAGTCAATCGGTTTGAAACCGTTGTTTGACAATGCATCAATAATGTTGTTGTTCATTTAGTTATTTATTTGTAATTAGGAATTCGTGATTATTCGACGCCGAACTGATATATGCAGTGGCTGTAATACTCCTGACCGGGAGCAAGTTCTGCGCTGTACCAACCGGGCAGATTTGACTTGTTGGGGCTGTCGGGGAACTTCTGGGTCTCCAGGCAGCAACCGGTACGCTGCTCCATGGTGTTGCCCTGCTTGTCTATACCCGAACCGTCCAGGAAGTTGCCTGAATAGAACTGTATACCGGGCTCGTTGGTGTAAACCTCAACGTATATGCCGGTGATGGGGCTGTACAGTTTTGCGGCGCACTTGGTGTCGTCGCACTTGGTGTCAAGAACCCAGTTGTGGTCATAGCCGTTACCGTTCTTGAGCTGCTCATAGCCGAAGTTGGTAATTTCCTTGCCGATGGCCTTGGCCTTGGTAAAGTCCATTGGAGTTCCTGCAACGGGCAGTATCTCGCCTGTAGTCATGTAGGTATCATCGCAGGGAGTGAAGTTACTGGCATTCAGTGTCAGCAGGTGGTTTGTGATAGGAATTGAGTGGTCACCGTTCAGGTTGAAATAACTGTGGTTGGTCATGTTGACTACGGTCTTCTTGTCGGTCGTGGCCTTCCATACTATGTCAATGGCGTTCTTGTCATTGAGTGTGTAGGTCACGGTTGCTACTACATTACCCGGGAAACCGGCCTCACCGTCGGGTGAGTTCTTGACCAGGGTTATGGCATTGCCCTTAACCTCCTTGACATCCCAAACCAGGTTCTGCCAGCCCATAGGCTCCGGCTCAAGGGTGCAACCTCCGTGCAGGCAGTGACCGAAATTGTTCTGCGGCAACTGATAGGTTACTCCGTCCAGAGTGATCTGACCCTGATTGATACGGTTGGCATAACGGCCTACTGTCGAACCAAAGTCACTTGGCTGAGTGGTGTAGTCCTTGATGTTTGAGAAACCGATGACTACGTCCTGCATCTTGCCCTGCTTGTCGGGAACCATAATGGCTACGATACGTGCTCCGAAATTGGTTACCCAAACCTCACAGCCGTTGGCATTGGTTAGTTTGTACAGGTCAGTCTTCTTGCCTGTAAACTCCATCTGGAAGTCTGCTCTGTTGAGAACAGGAGCTTCCTTCTGTGAACAGGATGTCAGTGCAATCATTCCTGCCACAAGAGCGATAAAACATGATCTTTTCATTTTGTTGTTTATTTGGTTGATTAATAAATTATTACAGTTTCCTGGATCCGTTTCCGATAACCACGTGGTAGATCTCAGGTATGATTCCGAACCTGCGGGCATACTCACGTTTTGCCTTTGATATGAACAGATCTGCTATGGTATCCCGAACCAGATTGATGGTGCATCCTCCGAATCCTCCGCCCATTATGCGGCTTCCGGTTACACCGCATTCCGATGCAATCTCCACCAGAAAGTCAAGTTCCGGACAGCTTACGGTGTAATCCCGGCTAAGCCCCCAATGGGTCTCGTACATCTTCTTGCCCACTAACTCATAGTCGCCCTCATTCAAGGCGTCACAAACTGCAAGCACACGCTCCTTTTCATCCAGGACATACTTTGCGCGCCGGTAATCCTCATCGGTCAGGGAGCCTTTCACGGCTTCAAGCATCTGATAGTTGGCATCGCGGAGCGTTTCCACTTGACCGAACTGCTCATTCATCAGAGCTACGGCCTTCTCGCAGCTCTCACGCCGCTCGTTGTACTCATTGCCTAATGAATGTTTGACAAGAGAATTGATCAGCACCAGTTTGTACCCCTTGGGATCAAACGGGAAATACTCATATTCCAATGAACGGCAGTCCAGACGTATCAGGCAGCCTTCGCGCCCGAATACTGATGCAAACTGGTCCATTATGCCGCATTTGACTCCGCAATAGTTGTGCTCCGTTGCCTGACCTATCTTGGCCAGTTCAAACTTGTCGACGCGTGAGTCGGCGAACATGGTGTTCAGGGCAAATGCAAAAACACTCTCAAGTGCGGCCGATGATGACATGCCGGCACCCAACGGAACATCACCTGTTATGGCTGCATTGAATCCGCCGAGTGACACCCCGCGTTTTTCAAGTTCCTTGCATACTCCGAAAATGTAACATGCCCAATGCTGCTCAGGCTTTGAGGTGTCATCGAGCGAGAACTCTACGTAGTTATTCTCCTTCTGGTCAAGAGCCAGCAGGCATACCTTGCGTGAACCGTTGCGGTATATCTCTATGGTAATGCCCTTGTCTACAGCACCGGGAAATACAAATCCGCCGTTGTAGTCGGTATGCTCACCGATCAGGTTTATGCGGCCTGGCGAAAAGTACAGGTCACCGCTTGTACCGAACTGTTCACGGAACCTGTTTCTCAGAATGGTCGTGTCCATAGACAGTGATTATTCCACTCCGAAACGGTAAATTGTAGTCTGTGTGTAAACCTCTCCGGGGCAGAGCACCGTGCTTGGGAAATACGGACGGTTGGGGCTGTCCGGGAAGTGCTCGGCCTCAAAGCAGATAGCGCAGCGCTTGGGAAGAGTCGAGCCATGGGCGCAGGTGCTTCCGCTGCAGTAGTTTCCGGTATAGCACTGTACGCCGGGTTCGGTGGTATAGCATTCCAGGAAACGGCCGCTTGCCGGATCCGAACATTTTACTGCAAAACTCAGTTCTCCCGGCTCGCGCTTGTTGAGAACCCAGCAATGGTCATATCCGTTGCCGTTTTTGGTCTGCTGTCCCTGCTCAATCCTTTCTCCCACTTTATGCGGGGTACGGAAATCAAACGGTGTGCCCTCAACCTTGTCGATGGTGCCCAGAGGTATAGCTGTGTTGTCAATAGGGATATAGTGGTCGGCATTGATTGTCATGTCATAGTCCAGGACGGTGAGAGGATTCTTTTTCATGCCGTTCAGGGTGAAATATGCATGATTGGTAAGGCATACGACGGTCTTCCTGTCAGTGGTAGCCTCATATTCAATGACCAGTTCATTGTCATCGGTCAGACGATAGGTAACGTTGACGTCCAGATTGCCGGGGAAGCCCTCCTCGCCATCCTTGCACAGATAATGCAGATGCAATGTCTGAGCATCAGTCTGTTCGGCGTCGAATACGCGTTTGTGGAAACCGGTGGGACCGCCATGAAGGCTGTTGGGGTCATTGTTGATGGCCAGTGAGTACTGCTTGCCGTCAAGTGTAAACTTACCGGCAGCGATGCGGTTGCCGTATCGGCCGATAAGGACGCTCAGGTAAGTTTCCTGACTTTCCATTACGTGCTGCAGACTGTCATGTCCCCAGACCACGCTTTCCATCTTACCGTCGCGGTCAGGCATCATTATCGCGCAAAGCGCACCTGCAAAGTTTGAAACTGCTATTTCACTGCCTTTCTTGTTCTTGAGAATGAAGAGGTCCACTTTCTTACCCTGAACCGTAGCCTGGAAATCCTCTCTCCTGAGGCCGGCCAGATTATCCTTTACAAAAAAATCTCCCATATAGTATTAACTGCTTAATTGGTTATTTATTAATAAAACAACGCAAATTAAGCCAATTTCAGATACTATACCAAGTGAAATTGCAAAAAATATCAGCTGTGAATAAAGAAATCGGGCATGGAAAGGAGGTCGGCGACCACAAAAGTGCTTCCTCCCACAAAAATCAGGTCTTCGGGGGCTGCTTCGCGTTGGGCGGTGCTCACGGCCTGCGCCACGCTTCTGTATACTCCTCCTTTCAGTCCCGCCTCACAGGCCATCTCTTTCAGTGTGTTGGCGTCGATCGCCCTCTTGACCGATGCCTGGGTGAAATAATAGCTTGCATTCTTTGGCATCAGGGCAAGAACTTGCGTAACGTCCTTGTCATTGACCATACCGAGGATTATGCGCAACTGTCCCGCTCCCGGTCTTGACGACAGTTCCTCCAGATGCCGGGCGATATATTTAAGGCCATGGCTGTTGTGGCCTGTATCACAGATTATGTCCGGTTTTCTGCTGACCAGTTGCCAGCGACCCCTCAGGCCGGTCATGCGGCATACGTCCCTGAATCCCTTTCTTATGGCCTGTTCCTGAATGACGAATCTTTTGCGTCTTAGCAGATCTATGGCGTTAAGGATGGTGTTGGCGTTTTTCTCCTGGCACAATCCGGCAAGTCCGCTCTCCAGGGCGGGGTACTCCGTGGTCTCGTACACAACCTTTGAAGGATTTATGTATTTATGCGAAATTATTTTACAATTATCCTGTGCGAAAACAATCTTTGTTTTAACCTCTTCGGCCTTGCGTTCAAAGACAGGTCGGGTCTCATCGTTATGCTCACCGATAACTACCGGTACGTTTTTCTTGATGATTCCGGCTTTCTCGAAAGCTATTCCGGCAAGAGTGCCGCCCAGAAACTGCATATGGTCAAAGCCGATGTTCGTAATTATTGACAGGACCGGACGGATTATGTTGGTGCAGTCCAACCGGCCTCCAAGTCCCGTTTCAATGACAGCTACGTCCACTTCCTGTTCTGCAAACCAACTGAAAGCCATTGCGGTTGTAACTTCAAAGAATGAGGGGTGCAACGGCTCCAGGAAATCGCGGTTCCGCTCGATGAACCTGACTACGAAATCAGGACTCACCGGCTTTCCGTTCACGCGGATACGTTCGCGGAAATCAGTCAGATGAGGAGATGTGTACAGTCCTGTCTTCAGTCCGGATGCCTGCAGTATGGCGGCAATGGTATGCGATACGCTTCCCTTGCCGTTCGTACCTGCCACATGAATCGTCTTATACAGTTTATGCGGACAGCCCAGATGGCGGTCTATGGATATTGTGTTGTATAGGCCTTCCTTATAAGCTTCCTGGCCTACGTTCTGGAAAAGGGGTGCCTGCGTGTAGAGATACTCTACTGCTTCCTGATAGTTCATCAGTCAATAGTGCTTAATCAAAATAACTGCGGAATTTTCTGAACAGTTTCTCCTTTATGGATTGGGATGGTTGGAAATGGTCCGATGCCTGGAACTTTTCCATAGCCTGTCTCTCATCCTTGGAGAGAGTCTCGGGTATGTATACGCTTACGTTGACAATCATGTCGCCGCGACGGTTGGTATTCAGTTCGGGAAGTCCCTTGCCGCGCAGACGCAGCATCTTGCCTGGCTGGGTGCCGGGTTCAATCTTCAGCTTGACTGCGCCATCCAGGGTAGGTATTTCTATGGCACCTCCCATTGAGGCCTGAGGGACTGTCAGCAACAGGTTGTAAACCAAGTCATTCTCATCGCGTACCAGATCTTTGTGAGGAGCCTCTTCTATCATAACCAGAAGGTTGCCGTTGTAACCGTTGTGTTTGCCGGCATTTCCTTTTCCCTCGACAGAAAGCTGCATTCCCTCGGCTACACCTGCAGGAATGTTGATCTCGACTATCTCTTCGCCGTATACGACGCCGTCACCGCTGCAGTGAGGACAGCGGTCTTTGATTATCTTACCTTCGCCGCCGCATCTTGGACATACGCTCTGGGTCTGGACCATGCCGAAGAAACTCTGCTGTGTGCGCAGTATCGTACCGCTGCCATGGCAGTCGGGACATGTCTCTGCAGCCGATCCGTCCTTTGCTCCCGTACCCTTGCAATGCTGGCAGGGCACCAGCTTCTTGAGCTTGAATTTCTTTGTCACACCGGTGTTGATCTCCTCGAGCGTGAGTGTCACCTTTACCCTCAGGTCAGATCCGCGCATCTTGCGGTCACCGCGCTGACGTGTACGGCTTCCGCCGAAACTGCTGAATCCGCCGAATCCGCTTCCGCCGAATATATCGCCGAACATGGAGAATATGTCATCCATGGACATGCCGGCGCCGCTGAACCCGCCTCCGCCGCCGAATCCGGACGCTCCGTTCAGACCTTCAAATCCGAACTGGTCATATTTGGCACGCTTGTCAGGATCGCTCAGTACACTGTACGCCTCGGCAGCCTCCTTGAATTTCTCCTCGGCTTCCTTATCGCCGGGGTTCTTGTCAGGGTGATACTGAATGGCTTTCTTGCGGTACGCCTTCTTTATCTCATCGGCAGTTGCGGTCTTGGGGACCTCAAGCACCTCGTAATAATCTCTTTTTGCCATATCGTTATTCTCCTACAGCCACTTTGGCGTGACGAAGCACTTTGTCGTTAAGTTTATATCCGTCGATGGCACAGTCCAGAACCTTGCCTTTCAGATCTTCGCTGGGTGCGGGAATCATGGCAATGGCCTCATGGAAATCCGTATCGAACGGCTCGTTCTTGGGTGATATCTTCTCAAGCCCCTTCTGCTCCAGGGTGTGCATGAGCTTGTTGAAAATAAGTTCTATCCCCTCTTTGAGTGCACTGAAGTCCTCTGACTTGGCGGAATTTGCGATGCATCTCTCCAAATCGTCTATCACGGGCAGAATGTCAGTTATTACACCGGCGCTGCCGTTCAGGATGATTTCGGCTTTCTCCTTCATGGTGCGTTTGCGATAGTTGTCAAATTCGGCCATCTGTCTGAGCAGACGGTCCTTGAGGTCAGCTACTTCAGCTTCGCTTCGGGCAAGTCTTGATTCTATCGTTTCCTCCTCCGGTCCGGCTGTTTCCGTGCTTTCTTCGCGGGAGGGGGCTTCCTCTGGCTTTTCATTGTTCAGAACATCCTTGTCCTGATCCTTCTCGGATTGAATTTCTTTTGACATCTTATGTTTGTTTCCCTTACTCATTTTACTCTATTTCTGATAATACCTATTACTGCACAACAAAGATTGTGCCACAGCTGATGCGGTGACACAGTGTCATATTAAAAAATCAAAAATCATTTCATTGAGTCAGCTCCGAAACAGAATGGCAGTATGGAGTCTGTCCCGCCCTCAATGACCATTGTACCTTCGGTTCCGTACAGGATATATCTTATGGGCTGCCCGCCGCGCTGTTCTGTCTCGGCAAGCACTTGGCGGCAAGCTCCGCAGGGTGTTATGGGCTGTCCTGTAAAACCTTTGTCGTTACGGGCTGCTATGGCCAGTGCCAAGACTGCCTTGCCGGGATGGGCGTGTCCGGCGGCGAAGAGAGCCGTCCTCTCGGCGCACAGTCCTGACGGATAGGCGGCGTTCTCCTGATTGCTTCCGGTTACCACAGTGCCGTCATCCAATCTGAGCGCAGCCCCCACCTTGAACCCGGAATAGGGCGACCAGCTTCCGGCTGTGGCCTCCTTGGCGGCATTTACCAGCATCAGGTCATCGGGGAGCAGCTCATTCTGATCCATGATGCTCCAGCTTATGGTATGAGTGAACTTTTTCATACGGTAATCTCTTAACTGACCGCTAAGTTAGTTTTTTTATTTAACTTCGCGCTATCCAATCAGCAACAATAATATGAATTCAGCCCGCCCGGCCATACTCTTCCTGCTCGTGGTGCTCGTATCCTGTTCTACAGTCCGGAATACCTCCGTCAGCACTTCGGGGACGGATGCCTATTCGGCTTATATAGCCAAATACAGCGATATGGCAGTGGATCAGATGAAATCATACGGAATCCCTGCAAGCATCACGCTGGCGCAAGGGCTTCTTGAGTCCGATGCTGGCCGCAGTTCATTGGCGACCAAATGCAACAACCATTTCGGTATCAAGTGCCACAGCGATTGGACCGGCCGTAAGATGTATCATGATGATGATGCCAGGCAGGAGTGTTTCAGGTGCTACAAGGATGCAGCCGAATCCTATCGTGACCATTCCCTTTTTCTTGTAAACGGATCGCGTTACCGGTCACTGTTCAAGTTGGCCTCAACTGACTATAAGGGATGGGCCAGAGGACTTAAGGCTGCCGGATATGCAACCAGTCCCACTTATGCCGACAAGCTTATTGAACTTATAGAGAGATACGGTCTGGACCGGTATGACAGCAGGAGTGGAGTGCATCTCAAACCGGGGCAGCTTCCGCATCAGCCTGTTCTGGTAAACGGTCAGCGTTGTGTGCGTCTCCGTGAAGGCGAGACCCTTAAGGATATTGCACGTGAATATGGAATGCAGCTTCTGATGCTTCGCCGTTTCAATGAGGTGGACCGCAAATTCGCTCCGCCTGCAGGATCACTCGTCTATCTTGAAAAGAAAAAGTCCCGCGCTGACCGTGAGCACAGGACTTATGTTGTAAAAAAAGATGACAGTTTGTGGTCAGTCTCCCAACAGTTCGGGGTCCGTATGAAACCGCTTGCCAAACGCAATGGCCTGTCGGATGAGAATCCGCTTACTGTAGGTATGACATTGATTCTGCGTTGATCATTCCATCTCTTGCGTGGCCTTGGCTATTGCTTTTTCCAGCTCTGCGCGGCTCATGGTTCCATCCAGGCAGATGAATGTGAATGCTTCATTTTCGGATGCTGTCAATATGAATTGGGATACGGTTTTTTCATTTCCGGTGGTGTATATCCGGACCGTTTCGCCTTTATCCTTGATTTCCATGAGCATCTCGAATTCATATTTCTTTACGAACTTGTTCACATCCGATTTGATCTCTTTGCAGAGTTCGGGATCTTCGCAGTCCAGCAGGTACATCGAGTTCAGGTTCTTGATTATTGAACCCAAGTTGATGGATCCTTCGCCTACTTCCATATCTGGCACTTTTCCCATGAGCTTGAACATGGACGACGAGATATAGACTGCACTTACCTCCTCATTGTCGGAGTACTTGTTGTAGATTCCTTTGCCGTCCTGAGCCCAGGCTCCGGCTGTGAGCAGAAATACTGCTGTCACGAATGCTGCTATTCTTTTCATCTTAGTGCGTTTAACGTTTTGTCAATTACCGGTTCGGCTGCATCGGCAATAGCCAAGCCGGCGTTCATTTTCTCTGATATGAATCCGAATACCTGCTCCATCTGCTGGTAAGCCAACTTGGGATCGTCGAACGTATCCTTGGGAGTGGTTATCGAATCCTGGAAAGAGATACCCATACCGATTGTGATTATCGCAACTGCTGCAGCAGGGTAGGATATCATCTTGAGTATTTTTCTGTATCTCTTGTGGAATACATTGTTTTCCTGTGATTTATCATCTTCTTTTGATGATATCTCAAGGGCACGTGCCGTAACGGCTATGTCGTGATTCAGTGAGTCGGGTACCTTGACGCTCTCATCGGAGGCTATCCTCTCAAGGTCAAGCATACTCAGTTTTTCAATATCTTCCAATCGTTTCATATCTGGCTCCTTAATGACTTGCGGGCGTTACTCAGCAATACCCTCAAAGTCAGGTTTGACATTCCGGTCCTTTTTTCTATCTCATCGTATGACATTTCTTCCAATACATACATCTTCATTACGTCACGTTGTCTGGCGGGTAGCCGTTCGATAGCGGCAAGTACCCTTTCCAGTTTTTCCCGGGCATCATAATCATCATCAACCAGTCTTGATTCCGCTATGTCCGGCCCGGGTTCCATGCTCTGCACGCGCTGTTCCTTACGCAGTTTGTCTATGCAGAGGTTTTTCATCAGGGTTGTGCAGTATGCTTTCATGTTCAGTACCGTGTCCAGCTGGTCCCGGCTGTTCCACAGTTTTATGAACAGGTCCTGCACTGCATCTTCGGCATCGGTCTGAGACTCCAGAATGTAATACGCCACCCTATAGAGCCCGTCGCTCAAGGATTTGTATGCTTCTGTAAGAACTTCTGATGTCATCTTGTTTCTGACCGTTTCCGATATAGAGACGTGATAACCCCTAAAGTGTTAATGTCTCAATGTAAAAAAAATATGGGAAAAACAGAAAACCGGCCCTTAAGCCAGTCTCTGAAAGCTATAGTATCTCGTGTTCTTCCTTCATATCTATCTCGTTACCTTTCAGGTCAATGAAACGGTAGGATAGGAATGGAAGGTTCTGATCCGGCAGAAGGTTGATGCCGAAACCATACCTGAACTGCCAGCGTAGTTTGAGAGAGAAAAGCCCTCTTGTCAGGTAGGCGTAAACATATGGATGTACAAACAGCGTAAAGTGGCTGGTCTTCATGTTGTTGGTCAGACAGCTGATCTTGTTTTCCAGCTGGTCCGTAAACAGTATTGACGGCCTTATCGTGCCTGTGCCGAAGCATGTCGGGCAGGTCTCGTCCACAGGAACGTCCATCACGGGACGAACCCTCTGGCGTGTTATCTGCATGAGTCCGAATTTGCTCAACGGAAGAATGTTGTGCTTGGCCCGGTCACGTTCCATATTCTGGCACATACGTTCGTAAAGTTTCTGGCGGTCTTCGGCCAGAGCCATGTCGATGAAATCAACCACAATGATACCTCCCATGTCACGCAGACGCAGTTGCCGCGCCAGCTCATCGGCAGCACCCAGATTAACCTCGAGCGCGTTCTCCTCCTGTGTGCCGGCTTTCACGCGATGACCGCTGTTGACGTCAACCACATGCAGAGCTTCTGTGTGTTCAATGATAAGGTATGCGCCGCTCTTGTATGAGACAATACGTCCGAATGACGACTTTATCTGCTTGGTGATGGCAAAGTTGTCGAATATGGGCAACTCACCTTTGTATAGCTTTACTATCTTGGTCTTTTCGGGGTCTATCAGCGATACGTAATCACGTATCTCCTGATATGTCTTCTCGTCATTGACATGTATGGACTCATATGACGAGTTCAGCATGTCGCGCAGTATTGCTATGGTGCGGCTGGTCTCCTCAAAGATGAGGGTAGGTGCTTTCTCGGCCTTCTGGGCTCTTGTAAGACAGTCCTCCCAGCGTTGGTATAGTATTGACAGCTCGTTGTCCAGTTCGGCCACGCGTTTGCCTTCTGCCACGGTGCGGACTATTACGCCGCAGTTCTTGGGCTTGATGCTGTGGATAAGCTGCTTAAGTCTTGCCCGCTCCTCATTGGACTTGATCTTTGATGATACCGATACCTTGTCACTGAAGGGAATCAATACCAGAAAACGTCCGGCAAAGGATATCTCACCTGTCAGTCTCGGGCCTTTGGTTGAGATGGGCTCCTTGGTTACCTGGACCACTATCTCGTCGCCCTGCTCAAGGGCGGTGCTGATGTTTCCCGATTTCTCGTCAAACTGAACAGGCTGTGCTTTGCTGAAAGGAGCAAGTTTCTTGCGGTTGGCGCGAACCTGTTTTATGTATTTTTTCAGAGATGCGAACTGCGGCCCCAGGTCCTGATAATGCAGGAAAGCCTCCTTGTCGGAACCAACGTCGACAAAACATGCGTTGAGTCCCGGCATGAGTTTCTTGACACGTCCCAGATACAGGTTGCCGACGGCAAAAGTAACCTCTTGGGCATCTTTCTGGTATTCAACCAGATTGTGGTCTTCGGTGATGGCTATCTGTATGCTGTCCGGCTGGACGTTTATAGTCAGTTCGCTTGTCATCGGGTAGAGTTGATGAAGTGTTTGATAAAGCAAAGAACAAACCTGACGAAAAGATACTCACGGCAAGTTTGTTCTTTGAAAGTTTTGTCAGAGAAAGAGCCTTATTTGCTCTTATGTCTGTTCTTTCTCAGTCTTTTTTTACGCTTGTGCGTAGACATCTTATGTCTTTTTTTCTTCTTACCGCTTGGCATAATCGTGATTATTTATGTTAACTATTACTTTCTAACAGCCTGAGCGAAAGTCTTTGCCGGCTTGAAGGCAGGGATCTTGTGCTCGGGAACGGTGATTGTCGTGTTCTTGAGTATGTCGCGGGCTGCCTTTGCTGCTCTTTTCTTGGTGATGAAACTGCCGAAACCTCTCAGATAAACGTTCTCATCGTTTTCAAGTGATTCCTTAACAACCTCCATGAAACCTTCAACACATGCCAGAACGTCGGTCTTGTCAATACCTGTCTTTTTGGCAATCTCGCTAACAACTTCTGCTTTAGTCATATTCTCAATTGTTTAAGTCTTAAATGTCGCTTTTTGATTTCGAGTTGCAAATGTAGTTCTTTTTTGGTGATATGGAAAATATTTCAGCTCTTTTTGTTTTAAAATAGTTTATAAAAATCCAAAGCAGGTCCTGTGGTTTGACACAGGTCAAAAAAATCGGCTTATTGTTTTGTTTCATCTCCTCCAGTGATTATATTTGCTCCCGAAATATTTTTTAATACCTATTATTATGTCAGTTAACAAAGTAATTTTGATTGGAAACGTTGGTAAGGATCCGGATGTGAGATATCTGGACAACCATGTTTGTGTCGCTAATCTAACCCTTGCCACTACAGAACGCGGTTACACAGCCCAGAACGGTACCCAGGTGCCGGATCGTACGGAATGGCACAACCTCGTTTTCTGGAGAGGTCTAGCCGAGACCGTTGAAAAATACGTTCACAAAGGTGACAAACTCTACATCGAGGGTAATATCCGGAACCGTAGCTATGATGACCAGAACGGTGTGAAACGTTACGTGACGGAGATTTTCGTCGATTCCATGGAAATGATGTCATCAAAGTCCCAGCCCAGGGGTGATTCGCGTCAGGACTCAGTTCCCTCGCAACCGGAAACCGGAAACTCCGGCGCTCCATTCTAATTAAAGAGAAAGCATTATAGAAACCTTATTATTATTGATTTCAGGAACTGCGGCCCGGGGGGCTGTCATGTTCAATGCTCCTACAGCGGGGTCTGTCATCGCTATGGTGACGGCCCTGCTTCTTTTGGCCTTGTCAGGTTTCGTCTCAGCATCCGAGACGTCTTTCTTTTCACTTTCGCCCGAAGAACTCAAGAGATTATCCCAGGACAACAGTTTCCGTGGCCGTAAGGCTTCCGTGCTTCTGTCTGATTCCGAGCGTCTGCTTGCCACGATCCTGACTGCCAACAATCTTGTCAATGTTGCTATCATCCTTCTCCTGGACCTGGCTTTTGCGCAGATGCTGGTTTTCAGCGCCGAGTGGGCCGAATTCCTGGTCCTGACGGTTATCCTGACATTCATACTGCTCCTCTTCGGTGAAATAATACCCAAATTGTATTCGGCGCACAATTCTCTTCCTTTCAGCCTTAAGGCGGCGCCTCTCCTTTCGGTGCTTACCGTACTGCTCCGGCCAGTGTCGTCTCTGCTGATGCGTTCCAAGGTGTTGTCCGATCATGTCCAGTCCAAGAATAATTACAACATTTCGGTGGATCAGCTGGAACACGCTCTGGAACTTACCGACTCGGAGGATATACAGGATGAGCAACAGCTGCTGGAAGGAGTGATACGCTTCGGCGATGAAACGGTAGTGGATATAATGACATCCCGAATTGACATGATAATGCTGGATGTAAAGGCCAGTTACGGAGATGTGATAAAATGCATCCGCGAGAACTTCTATTCCAGAGTTCCGGTCTATTCCGGAACATCAGATAACATTAAGGGAATTCTTTACATTAAAGACCTTCTTCCGTACCTTGAGAAGGGTGACGGATTCAGATGGCAGTCACTTATAAGACCGGCTTTCTTTGTGCCCGAAACGCGCAAGATAGATGACCTTCTCCATGATTTTCAGACAGGCAGGATCCATATGGCAATCGTGGTCGACGAGTTCGGAGGCACATCCGGCCTGGTCACACTCGAGGATGTGATTGAGGAGATACTCGGTGAAATCAATGATGAGTTTGACGATGATTCGGTGGCTTACCGCAAGACAGGTCCGGATACATATGTCTTTGAGGGTAAGACGCTGCTTTCGGATTTCTTCAAGGTCATAGGACTTGATGAGGATGATTATTCGGAGTTTGTGGGCGAGGCGGATACCCTTGCCGGTTTCCTTCTGGAACTTAAGGGTGATTTCCCCAAAAAGGATGAGGAACTGGTATGCAAAGACCTGGTGTTCAAGGTCATGGAAAAGAAGGAGAGACGCCTTTCCGGCATTCGCGTAACAGTCAGACGCCAGGAACAGCACTCAGGCAGGGAGGAGTGACCCGAATATTCCTCTCCTAAAATACGTACGCCCGCGTGGGCGATTGTTATATTTTTGTACTATATTTGCACAAAAATACAATTCCACACTTAACTCAACCAAATCCCAATACTGTTTATGGAAAAAAGCAAAAAATCATTGGTATTGGGCGGTATCATCGCAGCTTTCTGCCTTGGTTCATGCCTTAAGACGACTAATGAACTTGACCTTGACAAGGAAATTAGTCTTGACATGCAGATCGGCCCCGGTGGCCTGACTATACCTCTGGGTAGTCTTGATACCCTATATCTTGATTCACTCATTAAAGTAGACGGTGATGAATCCGTTCTGGATACCCTGTATGACGGGTTGTACGGATTCACTATGGACGGCGATATCGATAAGGTTACCGTCAGTATCGGTGATGTAACCATAAACATCCCCAAGCCTGAGATAGATGAGATAACAGCAAGCTTTGACCAGACCGATGTGGATGACATCACGATTGATGAGAAGTCACAGAACAGCACGATCAAGATATCGTCGGTTAACCTCTCTTCCATCAATGACCAGCTTCCTACTCCTTTCAGCAGTTTCCGTACCGATCCCATATTGGTGCCGGTAGTCCCCGGAATACCTATCGCTAATCCTCTGACAAGTCAGAATTTCATAGAACTGGTAATCCCTGACCAGTCAGTGAATGTTGAGTTCAACTATACACTTCCGGAAGACGTGTCCAGCATCAACAGGATCATCTTTGGCCCGGAAAACACGGATAAGGGTCAGACCATAAACCTTAATGTTGACCTGGCAAGCGTGTTCGCCATTACAGATTCTCCTGATATAACTCTGGAAACCCTTCAGATAACCTTCCCGTCCAATTTCTATCTCTCCAAGAGCAGTGCCCTGGACAACTATCTCAAGAATGGAGACATTTCCATAAGCGGAACGGTATTCAGCATAAACAATGCCAAGGTTAACAATGAGGCCTTCACTGCAGGTAATTATGTATTGCCTATTTCACTGGTAGTTGATTCGGCCGACTTCAAGGATTACATCGTCAATGAAGATGATAAGCTTAAGGTCAAGTATAAGCAGGATATCGGCTATAAGTTGTCGATCAGGCTTTCTGGAACATCTACAGCAACGGGTAACAAAAACATTTATGTAGATGTAAGCATGAACGATAAGCTCCAGATGAGGGATTTCTATGTTGACACCAAACAGAAAGACCTGTCCCTTCCTTCCGGAAATGTTGAATCGTCATACAAGGTAACCGGTCTGGACAATCTCTCAAAGGTTAACTATATTGAGTTCGAGGAGTCACAGAGCATCCTGAACCTTTCTCTCTCTGATTTCGACATCAATCCATTTGAATTTGCAGAAAACAGTGCCATCAGGCTTCAACTCCCGTTGGGCTTTGTGTTCGTCAGGAACCCGGACGGCAAGATCTATGTAGACAATGAAGCTGTAGGACAATGGGTCGAGAACAGCAATATCCTGGAAATCTGGCCCGGTTACGCCAAAGGCAAGACCATGCAGCTCGCTGTCAGCAGACTCGATATATACAAGACCGTCGATGAAGTCAGCAAATCCATTGATCTCAACAATGATGTAAACTATAGCGGAAGCATTAGCATAGCAGCCAAGACAAACCTGGACAAGAGTGCTCTCGATGCTCTCACGGATAAGGATATCAATTTCAAGGTTTGGGGTAGCTTCAAGGTTAAGAACGCCAATGTCGAGACCTCCAGGATAGAAACGGAGTTCAATGAGAGCACGACATTCTCCATTGATGAGGAGATAGACCAGGCATTGGTCGAGCTGAACAGCATAAGCCTTACCCAACCGGCCGGCGCTTACCTGCAGCTCAAGTTCCAGGGCATCCCTGAAACCATCTCCAAGATGACTTTCTCAAACGTGACAATGGTATTCCCCGATTTCATTCTCATCAGGTATACCGGAAATGACCATAGGATAAGAATTAATCAGGACACCCTGTTCATCAACGGAGACCTGTATAAGGATGAATTCCTTGATGAGAGTGACGGATTCCAGTTGAGCGGCCTTCAGATAGAGGGCATGGAGTTCAAGAATCCCCTGATTATCGAGGACAGCCGTATCAAGCTGACAGACAGTGTCAAGATAAGCGGAGGAGTCTTAGTCGGCAACCAGCTTATCAACAGTGAGGAAATGAAGGAGATCAAGGTAACTCCCACCATTGATTTTGACCCTGTAGTGGTCAAGTCCATTGTCGGAAAGGTCAATCCTGCCATTGACGACGTTCATGAGGAGGTGGACCTTGACCTGGGCGATGACCTGGATTTCATTCAGAATAAGGACAACCGTCTGATGTTGAGCGATCCGCAGATTACCATCAGCATCAACAGCACGGTTACAGTTCCTATCAACCTGAATCTCTCACTTTCATCAAAGGATTCCAATGGACTTCCCATAGCCGAGAACATAACTCCAGACAATGGGGTGATCAGGCTCGAAAAGTGCGGTCTTGATGTAGAGAGCCGTAATACTACAATCATCATCTATAAGAATGACAGGGTTGTTCCGCAGTCAGATGACACCGTCTATGTGCGTATGAGCCGTCTGTCAGACCTTATGTCATCCATACCCGATAAGATATCGTTCGACCTAACAGCCCAGGTGGACCAGTCCGAGGAGCATTACGTTGACCTGACCCGCGAGTTGTCAGTATCGGGAAGTTACAAGGTTTCCGTACCTCTTTCGTTCGACAGCCTGTACATAGAGTATTCGGATACTATCTCAGACCTTGCCAAGAGCCTGGAGGATGTAGCCGATAAGATCGAGGCCACCGAGCTTAAGCTTCTGGCAGACCTGGAGAACACTATACCTCTGGGAGTTACACTAAAGGCCAAGGCTTTGGACAAGAATGATAAGGAAATAAGCGGCATCAGTATCGCTTCGTGCGTGATTGCACCGGGAAGCCCGAGCATAACCAAGTCCACCATGACCCTTGACGTGAATGTCAGGAAGGGGGCTCTCGAAAAGCTTGAGTCGATCGTATTCACTGCCGAATGCCAGTCGGGCGACGGAAGCACCAGCATACAGAAAGGACAGTGGCTCTGGATCAAGAAGGTGCGTTTACAGTTGCCCGAAGGCCTCAAGGTTGACCTGACAGAAAAAAAAGATAAATAACCATCAAACAGTGATACAGTTATGAAAAAGCATATTGTAAGAAAATCGTTCATGGCAGTTTCAATGCTGCTGCTCACTGTAGCTGCCTCGGCACAGAGTTCCAGCTCCGGTTATTTCCTGGAAGGATTCAGTCAGCGTTATCAGCTCAACCCCGCTTTGACTCCGGACCGCAATGTATTTGTCTCTATACCTGTCCTGAGCAACATTCAGGTGGATATGCAGAGTTCCGTAGGTCTGGCCAATTTCCTTTATGAATCCAAGTCCAAGCCCGGAATGCTTACCACATTCATGAGCCCGGACGTCGATGCCAAGACATTCCTGGATGCTATGCCCAAGGCCGCCCAGCTCAATGTCGGACTCAATATGGATATCCTTTCGGTGGGTGTGGGCTCAAAGAATAGCTTTACCACATTCAATATGAAGCTCCGCAACAAGGAACAGGTCAGTCTCCCCAAGGAGTTGTTCGGATTCATGAAAGCCAGCCTGGCCGAGGGGGACTATCTCATTGAGAACACCAATATCAACTCTATAACCTATCTGGAGACATCCCTGACACACTCTCATAAGATAGGCGATAATCTTAGTATAGGTGCCGACCTCAAGTTCCTGGAAGGTATGGCTTATGCCGATTTCACCATCGATGAGATTGATGCCAGACTTCATGGCGATGAATGGCTTGTCAAGTCAAACGGAACCTTAAAGGGTTCCATTCCCGCAGTCGAGTATAAGCTGGATCCCGAGACCCAGACTTTTGATGGAGTTGAAACTGTCGATGAGATCAATGCCAACATTGTCCCCAAGAGTTACGGATTTGCCGTCGATCTTGGCGCAGAGTATGATTTCAAGGACCTTGTGGAAGGCCTCAAGGTATCGGCAGCCATCACAGATATAGGTTTCATCAACTGGTCAAACCTGAATACCTTCGCCACCAATAACAACGAGTATGTTAAGTTCGAGGGATTCAACAACTATGATATCGAAGGTGACAACAACGATGAAACCCTGGATCAGATAACCGATGATTTCAACGATATGGTAAAACTCTACCAGACAGGTTCTGTCAACGGTAAGGAGAAGGTGATGCTTGACGCCACATGCAGACTGGGTGCCGAGTATGCACTTCCTTTCGTGGATTGGATTTCATTCGGCGAGTTGTTTACATACCGTACCGGTCTTTGGCCGTATGCCGAGTCACGCACATCAATCTGCCTTTCACCCTGCGGATGGTTTGACATGACCGGAAACGCTGTACTGTCAAGTATGGGTTCATCTATGGGTCTTCTCTTCAACCTTCACCCCAGGGGAATCAATTTCTTCCTGGCTATTGACAAGCTTAAGGCGGAGTTCAACCCTCAGTTTATTCCACTCCATGATTTCGGCCTCAATTTCAGCTTTGGTCTGAATCTGGCATTCGGCAAGAAAGATTAGATAGATGATAGAAATTTCCATCTTTGAGATAGTTCTCAAAGGAATGGCGATAGGTTTTCTGGCAGCAGCCCCGGCGGGACCGTCGGGGGTGCTTGTCATACAGAGAACACTCAACAAAGGCCGTTGGAAGGGATTCCTTACCGGTCTCGGAGTCTCTGTGAGTGACGCAATATATATTTTCATCACCATGATGTGCCTGTCTCTGGTTCTCAGTTATCTGGAGAATCCGGACGTGGCTCTGGTGGTGAAACTGGCAGGATGTGCACTGCTTCTGGTGTTCGGCATAACCACTGTCCGCAACAATCCCCTTGCCAAGTCAAAGGATGTGGCAGTAAAGAAAGAATCGCTTGGGCAGTTTACCCTGACCGGATTCCTGGTGGCTATAGTGAACCCGTTGGTGGTTTTTTTCTATATGGGCCTGTTTGCATTCTTCTCACTTCCGGTGGATGATTTCGGTACAAGCCTTAAGATGGAGACTTACGCATCTGTCCTTCTGGGTGATGTCTGCTGGTGGTTCACCCTGTCATATGTAATAAACAAGTTGCGCAACCGCTTTGATCTGCGCGGTCTTTGGATGATAAACAGGATTCTGGGAACCATACTCATAACCGCGGCAGTAGGATGGTGCACACTGATACTGATAAAGTTATAGAATGTTTGTCCAAGAGGATTTAAGAAATAAGAATATAGCCGAATATCTGCTCTATATGTGGCAGGTTGAGGATGTTATACGTGCAGCCGGCCTGGACAGCGACCGCCTGTATGAAACCGTTATTAAAGGCAGCGGACGCAGTGAGTCCGATATGCATAAGTGGAAACAGTGGTATGATGACCTGATAGCCATGATGTATGCCGAGGGCAAGACCGGGAGCGGTCATCTGCAGGTCAATGAGAACGTGCTCATGTTGCTGGAGGATCTTCATGCCCGTTTGCTGGACTCCCACAAGCAACAGGAGTATAAGGACCTTTACTATAGGGCTTTGCCATTTATTGTAGAGTTCCGCGCCAGGAACCATGAGCAGCAGAATGATGAGTTGCGTGACTGTTTCAATCTGCTGTATGGAGTATGGATGCTCAAGCTGCAGAACAAGCCGGTGAGCAGTGCCACGACTCAAGCCGTTACGGCTATATCGGCATTCATCGGTAAACTGGCGCAACTCTACAAAGAGGATAAGGCCGGTCAGTTGGATTTGGATTGATTATGGAAGAGATAAACAGACGTAGAACATTTGCGATAGTATCGCACCCCGATGCCGGTAAGACTACGCTTACCGAGAAGTTCCTGCTGTTCGGCGGCCAGATTCAGGTGGCCGGCGCGGTCAAGTCAAACAAGATCCGCAAGACAGCAACATCCGACTGGATGGATATTGAGAAACAGCGTGGAATATCAGTGACTACATCGGTCATGGAGTTTGATTATGAAGGTTACAAGATAAACATCCTTGATACCCCCGGTCACCAGGATTTTGCCGAGGATACGTTCCGCACGCTGACCGCTGTAGACAGTGTCATCATTGTCATTGACAGTGCCAAGGGCGTAGAGCTGCAGACCCGCCGCCTCATGGAGGTTTGCCGTATGCGCAAGACTCCGGTAATTGTCTTTGTAAACAAGCTGGACCGTGAGGGTAATGACCCGTTTGATCTGCTTGACGAGCTGGAAGAGGAATTGCAGATTCACGTGCGCCCCTTAAGCTGGCCTATAGAGAAAGGAGCCCGATTCAAGGGCGTTTACAATATTTATGAGCAGAAACTGGATCTCTTTACACCCGATAAGCAGAAAGTGACCGAGAAGGTCCAGGTTGATATAAACAGCACAGACCTTGAGACCAGGGTGGGAGAGCGTGAGGCACAGAAACTTCGCTCTGACCTGGAACTGATTGACGGTGTATATGAGCCCTTTGACCGTCAGCAGTACCTTAGCGGAGAACTTGCTCCGGTATTCTTTGGTTCGGCCCTGAACAACTTCGGTGTGCAGGAACTGCTCAACTGCTTTGTCCAGATTGCGCCCAGTCCGCGTCCCACGCAGGCATTGGAGCGTATGGTCAATCCCGAGGACAGCAAGTTCACCGGATTCATATTCAAGATAACCGCCAATATCGATCCCAACCACCGCTCATCGGTAGCCTTCTGCAAGGTCTGCTCGGGACGTTTTCAGCGTAACGAGCCGTACTATCACGTACGCTTGGACAAGACATTCCGTTTCTCGTCGCCAACCCAGTTTATGGCGCAGCGCAAGAGCACCATCGAGGAGGCCTGGCCCGGCGATATAATAGGCCTTCCGGATACCGGAAACTTCAAGATAGGCGATACGCTAACTCAGGGAGAGAAACTCCACTTCAAGGGTCTGCCCAGTTTCTCGCCCGAGATGTTCAAGTACATTGAGAACGCCGATCCCATGCGCGCCAAGCAGCTTGCCAAGGGCATTGACCAGCTTATGGGTGAGGGCGTTGCCCAGATGTTCGTGAGTCAGTTCAACGGCCGCAAACTCATCGGCACCGTAGGCCAGCTTCAGTTTGAGGTCATCCAGTACCGTCTGGAACATGAGTACAATGCCATATGCCGTTGGGAGCCGGCCAGCCTCTACAAGGCTTGCTGGATAGAGAGCGACGATGAGGCAGAGCTGGAGGCGTTCAAGAAGCGCAAGTACCAGTTCATGGCCACCGATATGGAAGGACGTGACGTATTCCTGGCCGACAGCGGCTATGTGCTGCAGATGGCCCAGATAGACTTTAAGCATATCAAGTTCCACTTTACAAGTGAGTTCTAGATGAAAGAGTATATAGAGGATGTAAAGAAGGCTGTAGAGATAATGCGCGGTGGCGGCATAATCCTTTATCCCACTGATACAATCTGGGGGATAGGATGCGATGCCTCAAACTCCGCAGCCGTTCGCCGTATCTTTGAACTAAAGCGCCGAAGTGACAGTAAGTCGATGCTTTCTCTCATCGATTCCGATGCCAAACTGGGTTATTACGTTCCGGACATCCCGGATGTTGCGTATGACCTTATGGACCTGTCTGAAAAGCCCCTCACCATCATCTATGACAATGTGCGCCATATGGCACCCGAACTCATTGCCGATGACGGCAGTGCGGGCATACGTATCACCCGTGAGGAGTTTTCACGTGAACTTTGCCGCCGAATGGGAGGGGCGGTTGTGTCCACATCGGCCAATATAAGCGGCCAACCGTCGGCAGCCAATTTCAGTGAGATATCTGAGGATATAAAGAGTGGTGTGGATTATATTGTTGAATACCGCCGTGATGAACAGACCCGCTCGGTTGCGTCAAGTATCATCAAACTTGGCAGCGGCGGATTGGTAAAAGTTATCAGAGAGTGATGGAAACAGTAAATGATGAGATGGAGCGCCAGACTGAGTCACTGCTCAACAGGTTCAACCTATGGCGTAAGGATCATATCAGCGAGCGTCAGTTCATTCTTCTGCTCAGCCTGGTGGTAGGCGTGTTCACGGCATTTGCAGCACTGCTGCTCAAATTTCTTATTTCATTGATTCACGGATTCATTTCGGGACATCTGTTAATCAGCCAGGAAAACTACAGCCTTCTGGTCTATCCCATAATAGGAATCCTGCTCTCAGGCCTGTTTATCAGGTATATAGTGCGTGATGACATAGGTCACGGCGTAACAAAGATACTCTATGCACTATCCAAGAAGAACGGCCGGATCAAACCGCATAACATGTACTCGTCGGTCATAGCCAGTGCCATCACCATCGGAATGGGCGGATCGGTAGGTGCCGAGTCTCCTATAGTTCTCACAGGCTCGGCCATCGGTTCCAACATAGGACGTATGTTCAAGATGGAGCATCGGACCCTGATGCTGCTTGTGGGCTGCGGATCGGCCGGCGCCATTGCCGGTATCTTCAAGGCCCCTATAGCCGGACTGGTGTTTGTGCTTGAGGTGCTGATGTTTGACCTTAGTATGGGTTCACTGCTGCCGCTGCTGGTTTCATCAGTAACAGCAGCCACCATTTCATACGTGTTTACCGGGACCGATTCCATGTTCCATTTTGTATCGGAACACGGGTTTGAACTGTCTCACATACCGCAGGCCCTGCTGCTGGGAATTGCCTGCGGATTGGTATCGCTCTACTTTTCGCAGACCATGCACTGGTTCGAGACCTGGTTCAAGAGGTTCTCCAATCCATGGGTCAAGTTTGTCATCGGCGCAGTTGTACTCAGTGTATTGATATTCCTCTTCCCGTCGCTGTTCGGTGAGGGTTATGATACTATCGGCATGCTGCTCAATGTGAATGAGAATCCTGAGAAAGTGATGGAGGGCTCTCTCTTCTACGGAGGTAACATATTGCTGTATCTGGGACTTGTAGTGCTGACCAAGGTCTTTGCCTCCACCGCCACCAATGCTGGAGGCGGATGCGGCGGTATTTTCGCACCCAGCCTGTTCCTGGGCTGTCTCACCGGATTTATCTGCGGTACCGTAATTAACCGCCTTTCGCCAGGTACCGATATCTCCGTCCAGAACTTTGCACTGCTGGGTATGGCCGGACTTATGTCGGGAGTCATGTTCGCCCCGCTTACCGGAGTCTTCCTGATTGCCGAACTCACCGGCGGCTACTCCATGTTCCTGCCGCTCATGATGGTGTCGGTCATGTCTTATCTCACTATCAAGCTGTTCCAGTCACACTCCATCTACTCCATGCGTCTGGCTCAGAAGGGAGAGCTCATGACCCATCACAAGGACCAGTCGGTACTGCTTCTCATGAGCATGGACAATATCATAGAAACGGAGTTCCTCAAGGTACGTCCAGATATGGACCTGGGGCAGCTGGTCAATGTGATAGCACGTTCCAAACGAAACCTCTTCCCCGTGGTCGATGACAATGGCTTCCTGGTGGGAGTAGTCAATATGGAGAGCATCCGCAACATCATGTTCCGTCAGGAACTGTATCACCGTTTCAATGTCCAGAAACTCATGGAACTTCCGCCTGCCCGCCTGTCGGTCAAGGACCCCATGGAGACCGTAATGAAAAAGTTTGATGAGACGGGAGCCTGGAACCTGCCCGTAGAGGATGAGGAGGGTCGCTATGTAGGTTTCGTCTCCAAGTCCAAAATATTCAATTCGTACCGAAATGTCTTACTTGAACTTTCTGAGGAGTGACCGTAAGAAGGAGGATATCCCCAACCTGTTTGATTTAGTACCCAACATGGAAAAGAAAGAGATGAGGATAGTGTTCATGGGAACCCCCGAGTTTGCCGAGCATATACTGCGACGTCTCGTGGAAGACCAATATAATATAATAGGTGTGGTAACCATGCCCGATAAGCCGATGGGCCGTCACGGAAGCGTTCTTCAGAGCAGTCCCGTCAAGAAATACGCTGTGGAGCAGGGCATACCGGTCCTGCAGCCCGAACGTCTCAAGGATCCGCTGTTCATAGAGCAGCTCCGCGCTCTCAGGGCCGATCTCCAGATAGTGGTGGCCTTCCGCATGCTGCCCGAGGTGGTCTGGAGCATGCCTCCTCTGGGAACCTTCAACCTGCACGCTTCACTTCTGCCGCAGTATCGAGGCGCCGCTCCCATAAACTGGGCCATAATCAACGGCGATAAGGAGACGGGCGTAACCACCTTCTTCCTCAAACACGAGATAGATACCGGCGATATAATCCATCAGGAACGCATACCCATACTGCCTACCGATAACGTTGGCACTCTCCATGACAAGCTCATGGAGTTAGGTGCAGACCTCACTGTCAGGACCCTTGATGATATCCTGGCGGGAAATGTAAGACCCATCCCGCAGTCGCAGATACCTGCCGATGAGCTCCGCCCCGCCCCCAAGATCTTCAAGGATACCTGCCGCATAGACTGGAATCAACCTACAGCCCGT
>ONMR01000004.1 GCA_900318995.1 uncultured Prevotellaceae bacterium
TTAAATAAACCGTTACGGAATAAGACAGAACGGGCTGGACCTGAAGGTCAGCCCGCTCTGTTCATGAAAGGTAATATGTATTATCTCTGCAGAACCTTCTTGCCGTCTATTATTACTATTCCTTTATAGCCACTGCCTACCACGGAGCCACCTATGTTATATCTGGTTCCATTGGCTTTGTAGTCATCGGGAGTGACATATCGGACAGATGTGGGATCAAGTGACAGTTCAATGTTGTCTATGTTGAAATAGGCTCCGTCAACCGATACGCGCAATACCTGGAGTCCGGCTTCAAGATAACCTAAAGTGCCTTCTACAGGCACGTAGTTGCTCCAACTGTTATCACCTGTCTGGGGAACACTGACTTTGCACAGGTTCCTGACATTGCCGTTGGAGACTACTCCAATCTGGTATCCGCTGTTGGTGACTCCCGAACTTACTACGGTTGAGTAAAGGTACTTGCCGGCTTGCTCTACATTGACGGTGTACTCAAGCCATTCTCCGTCAGCAGTATTGCCTATCACTATCCTTCCGCTTCGGGACTTTATGTCAACACCTCCGTTGTCTGTGCGGTAGTTTGCATCACCTTCGTCATCGGAATCAGAATCATGGAATGAGAATCCGTCGCCGCCCTTGTCAAAGTTCTCAATCTCTATTATACCAGGAATGATTATGGGAGTGCCGCTGAATGGCGCAGTGACTTTAAGCGTATATGTAACTATGTCGGACTGGGCTCCATTGACATCGGTGGCTACCGCCTGGAACGTGAAGGTTCCTCTTTGGGACGGTCTGTAATTAACCTGATAGGGTGTTTGCGTGGCGGTTCCGAGCAGTTTCTCACCCTGATAGAACTTTACGTTGGCTATTTCAACCGGGCTGCTTACATCAACCCTGACAACGGTATTCATGTTGGCGATAGCGGGATCGGCACTGATGCTCAGCCTGATGTTTCCGTTGTATTCTATCTTGCTGAATACTATCTTGTCGATATTGCAGCTGCTTCCGTTAATGTTGAGACGGATAATGTTCTTGCCCTCCTTGAGTGCCACTTTGAGTCTGCCGCTCATGGTGGTATAGTTGCTCCAGTTATTATCGCCAGTCTGTGGGACGTTGAGCGTTCCTGTCAGGTCTGTCAGGGTGCCGTTATTGCTCAAGGAGAGACTGAATGAGGAACTGTTTACTCCGGAAGACACGTATGCTGTGTAGGTGTAAACGCCCGCCTCATTGACATTGACGGTATATTCCATCCATTCTCCATTGCTGGTGTAACCGATTGCGTATCCGCCGTTACCCTGTACTATGTCAACTCCGCTGCCGTCAGAGCGGTAGCCTGAAGCATCACCCTCACTGTCGGAATTGCTGTCGTGATATGCTATACCTTCCGGTCCCTCGTCAAAATCCTCAGCCTGGATGGTGCCGGGCAGGTTCATGGTCTTGTGCGGCTTGCGGGGATTGTAGGCGGTAAAGCCTGCCAAGCGCTCGTATCTGGTGCCGTCATTGGCATATACCACCGCTTTCAGGTTATATTTTCCTGTGGTCTTGGGCACATATCTGGTCACATAGGGAGTGGTTGTCATCGTCTCTGTCAGCTTGTTGTTTACATACAGCTTAATACTGTCAATGGACTTGGTCCTCATGCTGGCGCGTACCGTAATAGGAACGGTGTCAAGCTTGGTTACCCTTATTGAAGCGGGTTTGATATAGATGGAGGCCTCCTTTTTCATACCAGGGAACGGACTCTTGGCATTCCGGGCCTCATCGGTGCTCATATATTCACGCAGCCAGGTCATGGCCGGACGGTCAACGTTCTGATTGTTTTCTACCCTTATTATGCCGGAATTGCCGTCTGTGGTCCAGGTCTTGCCGTAGATGTAACCCCAAAGAGTGATGCCTGCGCAGTAGTCAGACTCCCACATGTACTTGATCTGGTCTTTGTACTGCTGGTACTGCTTGTCATCATCGGTGGTGCCGATGTCATATTCGGTACTGTACATGGGCATCTTGAGCTCGTTCTGGATTTCGGTCATAGCGGACTTGAAATCATTGAAGTTCATGTCTGTAAGGTCATGTGACTGGCATCCGTAGGCATCGATTGGGGCACCGGCATCGCGCAGCGTGCGGACCAGGTCTATGAACTGTGTCTTCTGCCACTGGAATGTATTGTAGTCATTGTAGATGAGAATGGCATCGGGCCAGCGCTCATAAGCCAGTTCAAAGGCCTCTATGATCCAGTCATAACCGGTCACTCCGTCGCCGCCCAAGGCGTTCTTGTAGGGCGCAGGAGCATGTCCGGGTACAGCCTCATTGACCACATCGATTATCTCCAGGTCCGGATAGTGTCTCTTGGCCTCATCAAACCACTCGACGATGGCGTCATACTGGTCTTCCGGGGAGAGGTTGTCCATCCATCCGGGGTACTGTGAGCCCCATACGAGAGTGTGGAACTTGAATGGGAAATTATGTGACTTGGCATATTTGTATGCGGCGTCATTCCAATTGAACGAACCGCGGCGTGAACCTTCCACCGAGCCCCATTTGGTCTCATTCTCGCAGGTAATCTGATTCCAGAGCGTGTAGTACTTTTCACTTCCGTAATCAACGTTGTAGCTTGTGGTTATGTTACCCAGGAACTTGTCCGGGTTAGATGAAAGCTGAGCGTTGACCAGGCTTGCCGTAAACAGGAAAAGTGACAAAAATGCTGTAATCCTTCTCATAAGCTGGCTTTTATGATTTGTTTGTTTATTTTATTCCGGCTTTGCTCAATGCACGCTGGTAACGGGCGGCGTTGGCATTGTGCTGTGAAAGCGACGAGGTAAAGTTATGATAGCCGCTGAAGTCCTCTTTGGCGCACATATAGAGATAGTTATGTTTGCTGTAATTCAAGACGGCATCTATCGAACGGGTGCTCACGAACCTGATAGGTGCAGGGGGAAGTCCGGGATACCTGTATGTGTTATAAGGGGAGTCCACCTCCAGATGAACCTTGAGCACGCGTTTGGGCCTCTCTCCTCCAAGAGCGAAAACTACCGTCGGATCAGCTTGTAGCGGCATGTTCCTGTGCAGGCGGTTCATGTACAGTCCGGCCACGATAGGCAGTTCATCGTTTTTGGCGGTCTCCTCTTCTATTATTGATGCAAGTGTTGTGACCTGCTGGGGCGTGAGCCCTATGCTTCCGGCCTTGTCTTGCCTTTCCCGGTTCCAGAAACGGTCACGTTCCCTGACAAGACGTGATATCAGGGCATCGGCCGATATGTTCCAGTAAACCTCATAGGTATTGGGGATGATCATGCAGTATACATTGGCTGGAGTGTAGCCGATGGAATCCAGAAATACCGGATCGCTGAGGCGGTTTACGATTGAGGCTGAGTCAATCATGACCTGACCGGCTATTGCCCTGGCCATCTGACCTACGGTCCGGGTACTGTTAATGGTCAGTCTTACGGGAGTCTGCATCCCTCCTGTCAGCATATCGGCCACCTGCTTGGGCAGTGCACCGCTCTTGACCGTGTAGCATCCGGTGCGGATGTGGCTGTCATAGTCACGACGGTCCAGAATGAATTTCAAAGCTTTGGTCTTGGCCAGAGGGTCAGACTGTATGATTGATCGGAGAACGCTGTCGGCGGTATCATCGGGACGGATGAAAATCCTGTAGTCGGGGCAATCCGATACAGGCTTGTTGAACATGCATGCCGAAAAGAGCAGCAATGTGGCTATCAGCGATAATCCTTTTTTCATTGTATCTTACGTGTGTTTGCAAAGATAATATTATCTTTACAACTCTGAATCGACAAAAACTACAATAATGAGAAAGGTGTTTTTCCTGCTTTCACTGGCAGCAGCTTTGTCAGTAAGCGCCAAGAATGAGGTAACGGTCAATGTCCATGCCGACAAACCGGGTGCAACAATCAACAAGAATATCTACGGACAGTTCTCGGAGCATCTGGGAACCTGCATATACGGCGGTCTGTGGGTTGGTCCTGAATCATCAATCCCCAATACCAATGGTTACCGCAATGATGTGCTGGCCGCACTCAAGGAACTGGAGGTTCCGGTAATGCGCTGGCCGGGCGGCTGCTATGCTGATGAGTACCACTGGATGGACGGCATCGGCCCAAAGGAGAACCGTCCCGTTATGGTAAACAACAACTGGGGTGGCATTGTCGAGGACAACAGCTTCGGTACCCATGAGTTTCTGAACCTGTGCGAGCTTATCGGCTGCGAACCTTACATATCACTCAACGTAGGCAGCGGATCGGTAGAGGAGGCTGCCAAGTGGATTGAGTATATGAACGCCGCCGACGGTCCGATGGCCAAGCTTCGCAAGCAGAACGGTCGTGAGGAGCCCTGGCACGTTAAATATATAGGTATAGGTAATGAGGCTTGGGGTTGCGGCGGTAACATGCTGCCCGAGTACTATTCGGACATTTTCCGCCGTTACCAGACCTACTGCCGCGACTACAACGGCACACAGCTCTTTAAGATTGCCAGCGGCGCCACCGATTATGACTATGAGTGGACCGACGTTCTTATGAAGAAGATCGGCTCCATGATGAACGCCGTCTCCCTGCACTACTATACCGTATCAGGTTGGGTCGGTGCCAAGAAGCCCGCTCTGGACTTTACCGATGAGGATTTCTACTGGTGCCTGGGCAAATGTCTTGGTATAGAGCCCGTTATCCAGAAGCATCTGGCCATAATGAGCAAGTATGACCCCGAGCACAAGACTCCGCTGCTGGTCGATGAGTGGGGTACATGGTGGGAGCCCGAGCCAGGCACACAGCTCTATCAGCAGAGCACCATGCGTGACGCTCTTGTAGCTTCACTGTCACTGGATGTGTTCCACAAGTACTGCGACCGCATCCAGATGACCAACATAGCCCAGGTGGCCAACGTGCTCCAGTCCATGATCCTGACCAAGGATGATAAGATGGTGCTTACTCCCACATACTGGATATTTGATATGTACAAGCCTCACATGGACGCAACCTATATCCCCACAGACCTGGAGGGCGTAGAGGTTAAGCTTACTCCCAATGAGCGCTATGCCGCCAATCCCGATGAGACCGCCACACGTCCGCTGCCTCTGTTCAGCTCGACCGCATCAAAGAAGGACGGCAAGCTGCACATCTCAATGTCAAACGTAAAGCTCAACGAGGCTCAGAGTGTAGTGGTAAAGCTGGACGGCATCAAGGCCAAGAGCGTGACCGGTAAGATACTTACCAGCGACAAGGCCAGCAACTACAACACCTTTGAGAACCCCGACAAGATAAAGCTGGCCGATTTCAAGGGCGCCAAGATTGACAGGAAGACCGGTGATATCACCCTGGAGATTCCTGCTGCCAGCATAGTTACTCTGGAGGTGGAATGATACAAATAGTACAAAAGGGGACAGGCCCTTTTGTACTATTTTTTAAAAATGATTATCTTTGTGGCCGATTTGCGATAGTAGCTCAGTTGGTAGAGCGTTGGCTTCCCAAGCCGAAGGTCGCGGGATCGTGCCCCGTCTATCGCTCATGGAAAGGGTTCCAGAAAATTGGAGCTCTTTCCCTTTTTATTGGCTTGGGAAGCCAAAGGCTTGTCCGATAGCTCGCTACCCGCTCGCTAGAGCCGAAGGTCGCGGGATCGTGCCCCGTCTATCGCTCATGGAAAAAGGCTCCGAACGGAGCCTTTTTCAATTCTTAATTCCCAATTCATTAAGCGGGTTGATGCTGTGGTCGAAGCAGGTCGTTGACTGTCTTGACTGGGTTGAAGGTGCTTAGGGGAACTTCGACAAAGATTGTGTTCCAGTCACTCATGGCACCGTTCCAGAGTCCAGGCAGTTCAAGAGCTTTCAACTCACGTCCGTTCTTGGATTTGCTTGAGATGAAACCGGTTGACTTGTCAACGTATTGGGGCAGGTTGAAAGGTGTTCCTTTATAGTTACGGACAGCGCAAACCAAATCGACAGGATTGAAGTGCGTGCCTTTGGTGAACATCTCCTTCTTACGCTCATCATTCAGGTCAATCTGCGAGCTCTCGAGAATCTGTGGAGATACAGTACCATCGCTGTTATATGCCAGGAACGGACCTCCTCCGGGCTCGCCTACATTCTTGACCATGCCGCAAACGCGGATAGGACGGTTGAGCTTGCTGTGGAGCCATTCTGCCAGATGCTTGCCTTGTAGTGTGCCGATATCCTTCCGGCGGCAGCAGAGCGTCTTGCTCATAAAGTCTGAAATCTGCTTAAGCTGTGCGTCTGTGTATTTGCCGCTGTCCAGAAGGCGTAGATAATCAAATACTTTGTTCTGTATGGTGACCAGAATGCCGGCCAGCAGTTTCTTGTTGGTGATGGTGTCGGCCTTGAGGTGATCGGGCACCACGTTGTCAATATTTTTTATGAATACTATGTCTGTGTCAAGGTCGTTCAGATTCTCAATAAGTGCTCCGTGCCCTCCAGGACGGAAAAGTATGGATCCGTCACTGTTGCGGAAAGGAGTACCGTCGGACGCAGCGGCAACTGTATCCGTGCTGGGTTTCTGCTCAGAGAAAGAGATGCTGTATGCAGTGCCGAAACGCTTGGAGAGAGTCTTGGCACAGTTGTCGGACAATGACTTGAACAGTTCCCTGTGTTCCGGTGATACGGTAAAGTGGATGTGCACGGTACCATCGGCCCCGGATGCGTACATTGCACCCTCTGCCATGTGCTCTTCGAGCGGGGTGCGTGAGGTTGTGCTGTAGCTGTGGAACTTAAGCAGTCCTTTGGGGAGCGAGCCGTAATTCAGGCCTTTGGCTTCAAGCAGATTGGACACTACAGCCTTGTATTGACCCGAAGCAATGAGTTCTTTAATGGATTTGCCGTCATTCTTGAGGCAGGCGTCATTCAGGTCATTGTAGAATGCAAATTTTTCTATCCCGTTAAAGAAGGCGTTCTCAAACGGAGTGGCAGGAGCGCTGTTGCTGCTTTCAAGAAATGCAAAAAGATCCTTGAACATTCGGCTGGCAGCTCCCGATGCAGGCACGAATTTGGTGATACTGTGCCCGCTTGAGCAGTATGTATCCCATGTCTTGATGTAATCACTGCATTGGCTCTCTTCTACAGCCATTATACCATTGCCGACCGATGCGGCTGACTCCAACTCCAGAAATGGAAAACCGTTTCTGATAAGTTCCAACTGTTCTTTTACAATATCAGCGTTGGTTCCTTTCTTTTTAAACTGTTCAAGGTCTTTTTCGTCAAACATATATATACTAGTCCTTATGGACATCAAATTTAGTATTGTTTTTTCAAATTGGCAAAGAAACGATTTTTTTTAATAACTTAGCAGCGTTTTAAACAAATCAAACTATGAGATATCTTAAAAACCTGTTTTTATCATTGTTCTGCCTTAGTGCTGTTTACGCATGGGGCGGAAATGCAAATGATATGGAGGATGAGGCGTACCCTGAGATAACATTCGAGAAGACTACGCATGATTTCGGCCTGTTTGACAGAGAGCATGGTGATAAGGTGTGCTGGTTTGTGTTCAAGAACACAGGTAAAAAGGAACTGCTGATACTGTCGGCTGGTTCGTCTTGCGGATGTACCGTTCCGGAGTATCCTAAGACAGCCATCCTGCCGGGTATGAAAGACTCCATCAAGGTTTCATACAGCGGTTCGACCAAGAGGGTGGGCGTGGTTAGAAAGACCATTAGCCTGACCACCAACTGCAAGATAAACACATCTTACCTGTATATTACGGGCGAGATGGTTGAGGAACTTGTAGCGGACAGGGTAAAACCTGAAGAAGAGAAAAAGTAAGAGAGATCAACGGCATGGTCTGATGTCAATGACAGTCAGTGTTCCTGCCGTGACTTTGAATTTTACGGAGTAACCGTCAAAATCCAAACCGTATTGGCGGTCAGGATCATCCTGATACCTGGGACGCGGATCTTCGGCCAGAATACCCCGGAGCGCCTGGAGCGTTCCGGGTTTTATATTTGCTGCAAATGATTCCGGTATTATCACATCCAGACGGTTCATGCAGAAGTTACCCGTGAATCCGGGAGTGGCATCGGGCTGACAGTCCGTATAGGGAATATAAGGTTTGATGTCATAGATGGGCGTACCATCCATCAGGTCGGCTCCGCTTACATGCAGCACCGGACCTTGAGGGGTACAGGTCTCTATGGATTCAAGCCTTACGCACGAGAGACCGATAGGGTTTGGACGGAATGGCGAACGGGTGGCGAAAACTCCGATGCGGGTGTTGCCTCCAAGACGTGGAGGACGTACCGTGGGTGACCACTCCTGACGTACTGCTTCCGAGAACTCCCAGATCAGCCAAATGTGGCTGAACCCTTCAAGTCCACGCAGGGCGTCGGCATTACGGTACAGGGGCTCAAATACTATAGTTGCCTTGAGCTCGGGAACCAGACCACTCTGTCTTGGTATGCCGAACTTGGTCGGAAAACCTGTATGTATGGTAGCTATCGGTTTCATTTTAGGCTATGCAGGAACGAAGGTACAAAAAAAAGGATTAGATTTGTAGGTTACAGTTGTCGATATGCACTATATAAGAGTATTAATGATGTCCATACTGATAGGCCCGGGTTGTCTGGGCGGCTTGTCAGCACAGGTGCTTCCGGTGCTGAACAGTTTCAGTAACCGGAATTTCAAGGGAACGGTCGATGTGTCATGGCCGGTCTTGTTTGAAAGGTGCACTTTTACGACAGACAGCATCGTTCTGCGTCATTCATACGGAGCGGTGTTCAGGAACTGCAAATTTGAATGCACAGACGGAGTGCTGTTTATCGCGGAGAGCGGAGACGGTATCATTCTGGCCGATTGTGACATTGATGGATGTAAGGCTTTCAGGTTCAGTAGGACACCCGGTCTGTCAGACCGGAATTATGTTACAGATGTGAGACTGGACGGCGAAGAGTATTCTGTGCCTGATGACCAGGAGACTATAACGGAAATCGACGGACTTGAATTGGGGGAGAGAGTTACAGGCGGTTTGTCCGGGCCTCTGGTAATGATGATGAGCGCCGACAGAAACATTCTGAAACACGGCGAGAGTACAGAACTGAGAGTGAGAGGCCTTGAACAAGGGATGTTCGTAGGATGGCGTTCATCTGAATCGGATGTACGCATCGTTGTGGAAGGTGACGGATACAGTTGCCGGGTTTATGCTCCCGATTCCATCGGCAAACAGGAAAACGTTATTATATCAGCATATACCGAATACGGACTGGAGGCTGCATGCCAGCTCCAATTGATGCCTGATACGCAATCGGTTAATGTGAGAAAGAAGAGGAAAGGATGAGGCACTGTAAGATAAGGTATGTGGTTTTGACTGTGCTGTGCTGCATTGCGGTTAGCAGACAGGCTGCGGCAAAGAGCTCCGGGGGCATGGCGTTTGACCTGAATGAGAGAGCCATTTCTTATCTTTGGAATAACCTGGATTCGGCCGAGCAGTATGCCAGGTATGCCCTTGAGGTGTCGGGCCGCCATTCTGATGAGCGTGCCAAAGCGGTCAATACTCTGGCCCGTATAGCTTTCATGAGGATGGACTTTACCCGTTCATGGGAACTTTACAGTTCAGTGCCCGCTATCACCAGAAATATGCTTGAGGTAGTGGCATCGGAGATAGGCTTGATGCGCATATGCCAGCGTACATCGGACAATGTGTCTTTCTACGAATACAGGAACAGGATCCTGTTGGACCTGCGGGCATTGCATGAGGAGCAGGAGACTCTGAATGATGCCCAGACTGAACGTTTGCTGTCATTGGAACGGTCGTTCAGGATGGAATCGGCACGATACTGGTTTGAGTTGGAGCAGTTGGGTCTGGCAGGGCATGAGATGTCTTATGTGGTTGCCGATAATCTTCTGCGTGACGACCATGACCGGTACCTTACATATACTTATATGCGGGGCCTCGGTATCGGGTTGGATTCTTATGGCAGCGAGGATCTGCTGTCCCAAAGGCTGCGCAGCCTTGACAACTGTCTGCGTGGTGCAGTCAGATACAATAATGTGAGGATGCAGGCTCTGAGCATAAGCGCCATCTGCTCCCTGTTGCTGGAATATGGACCGGCCAATGTGCTGTCGGGTGTGAGCGATGAGATGCTTTCACGCCTGAACGCGTCCGATGTGCAGCCTGAACTGCTCCCTACACAGCTTGCTCTTAAGGCCTTGCAGCTTTCGGCATCATATGGAGGACAGTATGAAATAATAGAGAGTGAGAGACTGCTGGCATCATGTTATATAGAGCGCGGATTGTACGGGGAGGCTCTCGGGGTATTGTCCAAGGCTCTTGAGATGCTCAATGACAATCTGCGGCTTAACAGCGCCGGACAGGTTAGCCTTGAACCCCTGGCGATGTTCAGGGATGATGATCTGATAGCTGAAGAGGAGTGGATGGCAGCGATGCCGCACGGGGTTGTGCCGGAGTGTCTCTCTTCATTGCGCGAGCAGATGAGCCTTACCTATTCGGGTCTTGACAATAAGCGTGCCTCGGATTATAACAGGACAGTCTATCTGGAAATACAGAAAACAATCCGTCTGGACCGAAGATATGAGGCTCGCAATATCCTTCTGCGACGCTCCAATATGCGCCTGACCGGTATGCTTTATGCTGTGGCAGCGGCCATCCTGCTGTTCGTCATTTTCATCCTGTTGTTCCACAAACGTATCAATGCGGCTAACAACAGGTATGTCGAGATGATAAAGAGGACTGTAGGGCTATGCGAGACTATATTGCGACCGGTCCCGGCGGGCACCGATATCATTGAGTGGCTGAACAGCGTGGCGGCTCCCGAGTTGAAAGATATGACGGGGGCTGAATCAGTAACTATTGATGAGAATGCAGGGATATCGGCATCATGGGGCGTAAAACGGGCAAGTAGGGATGACAGGGCATTCCTTAACACAGTGGTTCCGTACCTGAAGGCCGCCCTCCGTAACGCCGATGAGCTGGTGGGACAGGCGGACCGTCTCAAACAGGCGGAGAAACAGCATTATCTGTATAGCCTGCATGCAGAGAACAATAAACGCGAGAATCTGGCGCGTAAGACATGCTGCCAAGTGGTTGCAGAGTGTCTGCCATATATAGACCGCATGCGCTCGGAGATAGACCACTTGGCCGATATGCCTGCAGACAGCGATCAGTATGCCCAGAGTCTTGAGTACGTACGTGAACTGGCTGAGCGCATCAATCAGTACAACGAGCTGCTCTCCGGATGGATTCGCATCCGTCAGGGTGTCGTTGCATTGAACATTGAGTCTTTTCCTGTGCAGGAGCTGTTTGATATTGTCGGTCACAGCAGCCGAAGTTTCATGCAGAAGGGTTTGGAACTGAATGTAAAGGAGACTGACGCCGTAGTCCGCGCGGACCGTGTGCTTACGCTGTTTATGATCAATACATTGGCAGACAATGCCAGAAAATTCACTCCTGCCGGCGGTAGTGTGGTGGTTGAAGCCCTTGAGGGTGATGATTATGTGGAACTGGCTGTCGAGGATACAGGGTTCGGAATGAGTGCGGATGATGTGCGTATGATACGGGATGAAAAGGTATTGGATCCGGACAGAATTGGACAGGGACAACAAAAGGGTAAAGGCAGCGGATTCGGACTCATGAGCTGCAAAGGTATAATCGATAAATACCGGAAGACTGATGACCTGTTCAATGTGTGCAGTTTCAATGTGGAGAGCACACCAGGTAAGGGAAGCCGGTTCTCATTCCGCCTGCCTAAAGGAATAAGACGTATACTTGCCGTGCTGACAGTGCTGTGTTCGGGTCTGACTGGCCTGGCTCAGGAGACCGAAGGTAACAGGGACAGCCTGCTGGTGAAAGCTTATGATTATGCTCATCAGACATATCTTTGCAATACGGAGGGACGCTTTGAGGAGGCTCTGTTATATGCTGATTCGGCTTTTGATGCCCTGAACAAGGATTATCTGCAGCACAACGGATCGGAAGATATGCTGCTGTCGGTAATTGATGTCCTTGCTCCGGCCGAGACATATTGGCTTGAGGAGGGATTCGCAACTGATTACGAAACCGTATTGTGGTTGCGCAATGAGATAGCAGTTTCGGCCCTGGCCACTCGTGACTGGGATATCTACCGTTATAATGATGACGCTTACCTGAAGCTGTTCAAACTCTATTTCGGCGAGTGGAAGATAGAGGATGATTGCAGGAAACTCCAACATACCAACAGCAACCTGTCTATTGCCGTGATTCTGTTTGTGATTGTTTTTCTTATTGTTCTGCTGACAAGATATGTCATGCACTCGCGCCATTGGCTGAAATTCAGAAGTGACTTGCAGCAGACTATACGTGTGGTAAACAGTATATCACGTATAACCGCCGTGACGGACCTTGAAAAATTCAATGCCGATGAGGTGGTGAAACGCCTGGCAGAAGGAATATTCATGGAACTGGATCACCTTACCGATATGCGTACATTGACTATTACGCTCAATAATGAAGGACGTGTGATCACGGCAACCCATAACGAAGGTGCTGCCGATGAGCGTCTTGAGGACAGGGTGAATGCATGCCTGGCACAAGGTACCGAACAGAGTTCATCGGACGGCTTGTGCCACGCCCTGCCGTTAGCCCTTTCTGTAGATGATGAGGAGCGAATGATAGGCGTGGTCGGATTACGTCTGGAACATGAACCTGACGAAACCTGGACAATAGTGAAGGGAATGGTGGTAAGATATCTGGCAACGGCTCTATACAGTTGTGTCATACGCTTTGAGGCCGGATTCCATGACATTGAACAGATTGAGGAGGAATCAGAGCGTATCAGGTATGAGGAGAACCGCCTTCATGTGAGTAACCTGGTGCTGGACAACAGCCTGTCTACACTGAAACATGAAACCGTATGGTATCCCAACAGGATAGTCCAGATGGTAGAGGGGATTGAATCCACGCCTGTTTCCGAACGGGTTGCCGGTCAGGTGTCCGATATGAAGGAGTTGGTGGATTATTACAGGGAGATATTCGGTATTCTCAGCCAATACGCATTGTCACAGACAACCGGACAACTTGTGCACAGGGACGTTTTCACAACCGGTCAACTTGTTGAACGGATATCGGCTTTTGCCAGGAAGGCGCAGCAACGCAACCGATATGACGGAGAACTGACTGTTGATGTCGGCGACCTGTCTGTGGCGGCTGACCGTGTAATGCTGGATTATCTTATTGAGAGTCTTGTGGGAAAAGGTATGGAAGGCGGCGGCAATATGACCCTGAATGCTCTTGACGGAGGACGTTTTGTCAGGTTTGAGTTGCACCGTAAGTGCCAGGCACCGGAGCCCGAGGTTGTGGACACCCTGTTTACACCACTTCAGAACCGGGAGGACATGGCGTATGTGGTATGCCGTCAGATAATACGCGAGCATGATGAGGCGTTCGGACATCCCGGCTGCCGTATCAATGCGGAGATTGAACAGGATGGTATTCTTATATGGTTTACTCTGCCTAAAGCGGATTGAAATAGTTACAGTATATGGAAAGTATCAAGACAATTGTAGTCGAGGACGTGTCGCTTGAACTGAAAGGGACACTGTCCATTATCAGAAACGAGATTCCTGAGGTTGAGGTGATAGGAACGGCTCAGACCGAAAGGGAGTTTTGGACACTGATTGAAGGTGGTGCCAAGCCTGACCTGGTGTTGCTGGACCTGGGATTGGGAGGCTCTACTACCGTAGGCGTTGATATTTGCCGTAAGCTTGCTGAGATGGGCAGCTGCAAGGTTCTGGTGTTTACAGGTGAGCTGTTGAATGAGAAACTGTGGGCCGATGTGCTTGATGCGGGTGCCCATGGCATAGTGCTCAAAACCGGAGAGCTGTTGACACGTACTGAGGTTATGGATGTCATGGCAGGCAAACGTTATGTATTCAACGAGCCTGTCCTTGAGAAACTGGTGGAACGTTTCCGCAAAGCCGTGAATGATGAGAAACTGCATCGCAGTGCAAGTATCGAATATGAGATTGATGAGTATGATGAAAGGTTCCTGCGCCATCTGGCATTGGGATATACCAAGGATATGATAAGTGAATTGCGCACCATGCCGTTCAGCAGCAAATCATTGGAGAAAAGACAGGCAGACCTGGTGTCACGCCTATTCCCGGAGGGTGAACAGCGCGGAGTCAATGTGACACGCCTTGTGGTTCGTGCCATAGAACTGCATATCATCGATCCGTCAAATCTTGAGCCCGATGAGTAAAACGTGGTGGTGGCATCCGGTCATAGTATATCTGCTGCTTCTGACAGTGGTGATACTGGCATCATGGATAGGGAGCATCATGGAGATAAGCATGGTGGGCGGCAACAGCGAGCTGGCACTTCGAAGCGTGCTGGGCGTACCTGGCATACGCTGGGTAGTAAGATCGGCAGCTTCGTCTCTGGGCACTGCTCCCATAGGCAATGCACTGATGCTCTTCATGGCATATGGCGCAGCCAAGGGGAGTGGCTTGTTCCGTGCATTCTCCCGGGTGAGGAGCCTGTCACCAAAAGAAACTGTAGCTTTCTATACCAGTCTCGTGGTACTGACTATATATATTCTACTTATAGTGCTGGGCGTATTTGCGGGAAGCCATCTGCTGTTGGGCGTAACAGGTACTCTTAAGGGCAGTCCTCTCTATGAGGGACTGATGTTCCTGCTGATGCTTGCGGTATGTCTGCCTTCGCTTGTTTACGGACTCTCTACTGAGACTTTCCGTACTGCATATGACTGCGTCAGGGCTTTCAGTACCATCATTGCTCCGTTTGCAGAGTTTCTGGTCACTATGTTGGTGGCTTCACAGTTGCTGCAGACGCTGGTGTATACTCATATCGACGCTATGTTGGGATTGACCGATGGTACAATGCGTGTTGCTTCTTTCCTGATTTATTGGATACCACTGCCTATTATTCTACTGTTGTGGCAAAAATCGGGAAAAGAGGTTTGAAATGTTGAAATAATGCGCTAATTTTGCGGGCGCAAATGGCTCGGTTAACTTCGTTATACCTATTGGTTAACTTTGTTGACCTCACCACGCCACGACAAAGCGTGACTCGGTTAACTTCGTTGACCTCGCCACGCCACGACAAAGTAAGCTTGCGCTTACTTGATTCCTTTGGACCAACAGAAAAAATGAACGAGTTCCTTTTTTCTGTTAATCCAAATGAATACAAAGAAAACGGTGTTTTCTTTGTTCGTCTGGCTTAAGGCTCGGTTCCGTAGCTCAGCTGGATAGAGCAACAGCCTTCTAAGCTGTGGGTCTTGGGTTCGAATCCCAACGGAATCACGAAACCAAAAAAGAGAGGATGACCGTCCGGCCATCCTCTCTTTTTTGGTTTCGTGGGTTATGATTACTTCTTGAAGTCACGAACGGTGTAGTAAACCGGCTTGCGCTGGTACTGACCGTCGAACAGCAGCGGGAAGTTGTTGGCACCCAGCCATGAATCACGGTCGCCAAGGTTCCAGAAGGTTACGCATGAGAAGTTCTTCTTGTACTTGCGCAGAACCTTGAAGAGCTCATCATACTTGGCCATCTGCATCTGAGCGATAGAGTCGGTGAGAGTCTGGCCCTCGCCGCGGCTGAACTGGAGCTGACCGCCGGCCTCGTGGTTGATACGAACGTCGAACTCGGTGATCTGGATATCGTCAACCAGCTCAAGGTACATCTGGATAGCCTTCTCAAAGTCCTCGATGGTGGGGTTATCATAGATGTTGTAGTGACCCTGCATACCGATACCGGTGATAGGAGCACCTTCGCTCTGAAGCTTCTTGACCATGTTGTAGATGTAAGTTCTCTTGGCGGGAGTCCATGCACTGTAGTCGTTATAGAACAGACCGGCAGTGGGATCTGCCTCGTGAGCAAACTGGAAAGCCTTGAGAATGAATTCGTCACCGCAGAGACGATAGGCGGTTGACTGACGGAAAGACTGCTCATAAGGAGCATCGGGGTTGTTGGCATCGCTCATAGCCTCGTTTACAACATCCCAGCAGTAAACTACATCCTTATAACGGTTGACAATTACCTGGATGTGAGCGCGAAGTGAATCATAGAACTCTTCCTTTGTAGCCTTGGCATACTTGGGAACCTTGATTGTCTGAGGAGCCTGAGCCTGACCCTGCTGGCCGGGACGCTGACCCTGACGCTGGCCCTGGGGAGCACCCTGAGGACGCTGGCCCTGGGGAGCACCCTGAGGACGCTGGCCACCGAAGCCTCCAAAGCCACCGAAGCCTCCGAAACCTCCACGGGCTGTCTGCTCTACCCAAATGGTATCACCTTTCTCGTCACGCTCAACAACCTGATTGCCGTTCTCATCATACTTGTTGAACATCCAGTCAGCAAACTGGCTGTGCCAAACCAGGCAGTGACCACGCATCTTGATACCGTTGGCACGGCAGAAGTTTGCGATAGCATCGGCCTGAGTGAAGTTCCATACACCGGGACGCGGATGAATCTCACCCGGTTTCATGCAGTTTTCAGCAGTAATGCTGTTGAACTCCTTGAGAATGATTGATGCCTGAAGTGAGTCAGTCACGTTACGGGGAGTAACGGCTACACCAATCTTGAAGTAGTTTTTGTAGGCATCCTTAAGACCAGGATCCTTTTGACCACATGCGCTCAATACTATTGTAGCAATGAGAGCGATAACGGAAAGTTTTTTCATTAACTGATAAATTGTAATTAATAATTGTTGTTTGTCTTTTTGTGGGTTCAAAATTAAGCATTTTATTTAATTATGTACCAATTGATAATATAAAACAATGTAAAAGTCAGGTCATTTGACGGCGCAATTGTCATAGAAGAAACGGAATACACGTCTGGTAATGTAGTTGCTGCCCAGGTCATGTGTGTGGCCGGGCAGGTAGAGCTGCTCAAAGTCCTTGTCGTGCCTGACCAGTTCGGACACTACCTGAAGGGTTGAAGCTGGGTCTACGTTGTCATCCATCTCTCCGTTAATCAGGAACAGCTTGCCTTCCATGCGCCATGCGTTGTCCACGTTGGAGTTTTCGGAGTACCATGGTCCGACAGGCCATCCCATCCACTGCTCGTTCCACCATATCTTGTCCATCCGGTTGTCATGGCAGCCGCACAATGCTACTGACACCTTATAGAAATCATTGAAGAACAGCAAGGCGGAGAGTGCGTTCTGGCCACCTGCAGAATAGCCGTAGATACCCATGTTTGATGTGTCCATGTAAGGATACTTTTTCTGGGCGGCTTTTATCCAGAGTATCCGGTCGGGGAATCCGGCATCCTTCAGGTTGCGGTATGCCACATCCTGAAAGCTCTTGGAGCGGTTGTCTGTGCCCATGCCGTCAATGTAAACCACTATGAATCCCATTTCAACGAGGCGGCTGAAACGGTTGCTGACCAGGAAGTTCTTATCCACGTATGAGTCATGCGGGCCGGAATAGATATATTCCACAACCGGGTATTTTTTCTTTGAATCAAAGTTGGCGGGACGGAAAATCGTTCCCCAGATGTCGGTCTTTCCGTCGCGTCCCTTGGCATGGAATACCTCGGGCATGGTATAGCCGGATTCCAGCAGGGCGGAGGCATCGGACTCCTGGAGTTTAAGGATAACGGTACCGTCCGAAGTCCTGCGTACTACACTCTTGTAAGGCTGGTCGGGGCGTGACCAGTTGTCGACAAATGCAGTATGACGGCTGTTCATGATTATCTCGTGGTGTCCGTTCTCGGGAGTGAGGTCTTTCACCTTCCCGCTGTTAAGGTCCAGACGCAGGAGATGTTTGTTGTAAGGGTCTTCTCCCTTTGAGGCGTTGAAGCCGTTTGCATAGAACAGTATGAATCCGTCATTCTCATCTATGAACTGTATTTCACGCACGTTCCACTGTCCTTTGGTGAGTTGGCGTATGCTGCCGTCCGATGTGTCAATCATATAGAGATGACGCCAGTCATCACGCTCGGATATCCAGAGTATGTGGCGTCCGTCTTTCATCCAGTGGCGGTAGAGGTCATTGTAATAGACGAATGTTGCAGATTTCTCCTGGGCAAGTATGCGTGGGGTTCCGTCGGTTTCTATGGCGACAAGCTGGTATAACTGATGTCCGCGCTGATTGTATTCGAACGTGAAGAATCTTGAGTCCGGTGACCACCTGCCGAGTGTCAGGTCAAACTGGTTCTGCCATGGGGTGGGGTCAACCGGTATCTGCTTTAACTGACCGATGCTGAACAGGGCGGGTGCTGCCTGTGGCAAAGGGTCGCCGGGCTTGTCATAGTCAAGCCAGCGGTATGTGGGCTGTACCTGGTCGTCGGGGTGGGAATTACGTAACAGTATCTGACGCTGCTCGTGCTCCTGCTTTCGCAAGGCCGATATATACCTGGAGTCCGGCGACCATTGGATCTGAGAGTAGCCGTCATGTTCATTGCCGTCAAAACTCAATTGTGTCAGTTCTCCGCTCTCCCTGTTCCTGACCCATACGTTGTGATCGCGGATAATGCACTCCCAAAGGTTGTCAGGAGACCTTAGCCCTGTATCGCTACGACCTCCGAAAGCTCCGTTCCAGCCTGTGAAATCCCCCCGTACCATACGCTGCTGGCGGGCTCGCATATAAGAATCGGCAGTGTCACGCGGAACTACGGTTTTTGTGACGGCATTTATGTCGACTCGGTAGTAGATAAAGTCCTTGCCATCCCATGCGTAGTAAAAGAACGTTGTTGAATCAGTCCAGGTGGGATTGACCGAACCGAATGTCACCAGATTGGTGTATGAAGCCACCCTATTGGAAGATTCCTCATACAGTCTGTCAAAATCACCGGCCCGAACGCTGACTGTCAGGATTGATGCGGCAATCAGCAAAATGGCTTTTCTGTTCATCTCTCTGAAGTTTTTATCGTGTTTCAAAGGTAGTAATATTTTTATAGATGTAAAAGGTGTAGTTATTCTGACAAAATGATAGGTGTTAATGTGCTTTTTTACTCGTTTTTTCTGTGTTTTTCCTGAGTTTAGGGCCGGGGCAAATTGAATAAATATCAAAATGTTATTCAAAAAAGACGGGTAAGCCGGTACAATGTAAAAAAAATAGTTTTACCTTCGCTTCAGGAACCAATTAATGCATCACATATGAATATCAATAACATTATGGCTGACCTTGAGCGTCGGCATCCTGGTGAAAGAGAGTATCTGCAGGCTGTACGTGAAGTGCTGACAAGTGTAGAACCTGTCTATAATCAGCATCCGGAATTTGAGGCAGCCAAGATAGTTGAGAGAATGGTTGAACCTGACCGTATCTTTACGTTCAAGGTGCCATGGACCGATGACAACGGAGAGATTCATGTCAATACCGGTTACCGTGTCCAGTTCAATAATGCCATAGGCCCGTATAAGGGCGGTTTGAGATTTCATTCGTCCGTAAACCTCTCTATACTTAAATTCCTGGGCTTTGAGCAGACTTTCAAGAATGCACTTACCACATTGCCGATGGGCGGCGGAAAAGGCGGTTCGGACTTTTCGGCACGCGGACGTTCGGCGGCCGAGATAGAGCGCTTCTGTCACAGTTTCATGCTTGAGCTTTGGCGTAACATCGGTCCGGATACCGATGTGCCGGCCGGCGATATCGGTGTGGGTGCCCGTGAGATCGGTTATCTGTACGGCATGTATAAGAAACTGGCTCGCGAAAATACAGGCGTGCTGACAGGAAAGGGGCTTACATTCGGGGGCTCTAAGATTCGTCCTGAGGCAACAGGATTCGGTGCCCTCTATTTCCTCAGGCAGATGCTTGAGGATAGGGGCGATACGCTTGACGGCAAGACGATTGCGATAAGCGGCTTCGGCAATGTGGCCTGGGGTGCAGCCAAGAAGGCGACGGAGTTGGGCGCAAAGGTGGTCACACTGTCCGGCCCGGATGGCTATGTGTATGATAAGGATGGCCTTAATGATGAGAAGATTGCATATATGCTCCAGCTGAGAGCCACAAACAATGATGTCATTGCGCCGTACGCACAGAAATACGGAGCAGAGTTCTATGCCGGCCGCAAGCCTTGGGAATGTAAGGTGGATATCGCCATGCCCTGCGCGACTCAGAATGAACTTAACGGCGAAGACGCCGCAATGCTTATCAGGAACGGTGTCAGGTATGTGGCTGAGGTTTCCAACATGGGCTGTACTCCAGAGGCTATAGATGCATTCATCGGAGCACATATACTATATGGACCGGGTAAGGCGGTGAACGCCGGTGGAGTAGCCACATCAGGCCTGGAAATGACCCAGAACGCAATGCATATCTCATGGTCGGCCCAGGAGGTTGATGCACGTCTGCACACAATCATGTCAGACATCCACGAGCAATGCGTCAAGTACGGAACTGAGCCCGACGGTTATGTGAACTATATGAAAGGTGCCAATATCGCCGGATTCATGAAAGTTGCCCAGGCGATGCTTGAACAGGGATTCTTGGGATAATATGATAAAGGAGAGAATAGAAGCACTCCGTCACTGCATGGCGGAGTGGGGATGGAATGCTGCGGTTACAGTGGGCGAAGATCCCCATAACAGTGAGTATACTCCCAAACGTTGGTGCCAACGCGAGTTTATAAGCGGTTTTACAGGCTCTGCCGGTGTGGTGATCGTAACTGAAAGTCACGCCGGTCTCTGGACTGATTCCCGATACTGGATACAGGCAGCTGCAGAACTTGAAGGCACAGGCATAGAACTCCACAAGATGGTGTCGGTCGAAGACAAGGACTGGATATCCTGGATAGCCGATAATATTCCTGCTGGAGGCAAGGTTGGCATTGACGGGCTATGTATGAGCATGAATGAGGCGACGCAGCTGAATAATGCGCTCGTCCCGAAGGGTGCATCTGTGATTTCCAAACCGGATTATCTGGAAGCGCTTTGGCCCGACAGGGCATTGCTTCCTCAGGGGAAGGTCCGGGTTCATGAAGAAATATATGCCGGCCGCAGCAGGGCGGACAAGATCTGCTGGCTGCGTGGTGAACTGGAACGGAAAGGCTGCCGGTATATGTTCCTTAACTGTCTGGACCAGATTGCCTGGCTGCTCAATATACGATCCAATGATGTTGAGTATTGTCCGTTTGTAATATCATTTGCATTGGTCGGTCCCGAACAGGTTTGGCTGTTCGCTGAGATTTCAAAATTCGAGACAGATGTTATATCCGACCTTGAAAAAGACAATGTCAGGGTGATGCCGTATTCGGAATGCGGAAAGTTTATCGGAACCTTAAAGGCTTCCGGTAAGGTCCTGATAGATTCCGGGTCTCTCAATTATGAGACAGGCAGAGCGATTGCCGTTTGTTTCGGCCAGGATAATACCGTGTCCGGTGATTCTCCTGTAGAAGTGGCTAAATCAGTCAAGAATGAAGTTGAAATAGAGGGCTTCCGCAAGGCATATATCCAGGACGGAATAGTACAGACGCGTTTTTTCAAGTGGCTTGAGGAGGAAGTGACGGCAGGACACCGTATAACTGAATCCGATGCTTCCGACAAACTGCATCAGCTACGTGCCGCTATGCCTGATTTTCTTGATGAAAGTTTTGAAACGATTTCCGCATACGGCCGTAATGCGGCACTTCCACATTATACGACGGTCAGGGGCAGGGATGCAGTCATAGAGCCTCACGGCTTATACCTTAATGACAGCGGTGCCCATTATAAATATGGTACAACCGATATTACCCGCACTGTACCGATGGGGCCTCTTACCGATCTGGAACGCGAGGATTATACCCTTGATATGATGGCCATGATTGACCTGGCAATGGCAATATTTCCTGAAGGGACACCCGGATGCAGGATCGACGCTATTGCCAGACGTCCGCTGTGGCAGGCTATGCGTAATTTCGGGCATGGAACCGGACATGGAGTGGGCAATGTGTTGTCAGTACATGAGGGCCCGCAGAGTATCCGCCAAAATCTAAAGAGCCAGCCTTTGCTGCCCGGAATGATCACGTCCGATGAACCTGGCATTTACAGGGAAGGTTTTCATGGCGTGCGTCATGAGAATATGATTCTATGTGTCCCTGCCGGTGAAAACGAATTCGGGCGCTGGTTGTCGTTCGAGACACTGACGCTGACATATCTGGATGTGACTCCTCTTGTGATTCCGTTAATGGAGCGCAGGGAACTGGAGTGGCTTAATCAATTCAATAATAATGTTTTCAACACCTTGAAACCATATCTGGATGATTCCGAGACGGAGTGGCTGGCTTCAAAGACAAAAGCGATAAATATCGGTTAATAGGGCATTTTAATGTTTTATCTATTTTGTTAAAAGAATTAAACTATAGCATTGCTTACCTTTGTAAACGTTTTTAATACATTTCTAATGCGTTATCAACTGTATTTTTTGCTCTTACCTGTAATTGTAGGCTATATATGGCTGTTCGTCTATACGGTACGTTCGCCAAGGAATGATTATTATAGGAAATTGAAGCGCTTTGTCGCTGTGTTGTCTTCCTTCTTCCTGTTTGCTTTCCTTTCGTCATTTACTCAGCATAAGCTCATGCTTCACTTTGTGCTGTTTGAACAGGTTTGCGCCCTGGCTCTTGTGCCCTCATTGGTTTCATTGACCGAGGAGTTCGGTGCCCCAAAGCCAAAAGGCCTTTTTTACAGACTGTGCTGCATGATTCCGCTGATACATCTGGTTTTAGGTATTGAAACTGTTTTTGTGGCCGGTTTTGAATCAAGCGTCGGTATCTATCTGGAAGCGGTTTCTTTTAACGGACCAATGTTCCCATATCTGAACGATAATGCACAGATTGTATTCTATGCCAGTTATACTTATGTGTTCAAGACGTTCTTATTGCTTGGATTCCTGTTCTTTGCAATAAAGATTATGACATGTGCCATCGGCGGTTCCTGCAGTCTGGGTAATGTAATGGGGTTCCTGTTCAAAGGTCGTAAGAGTCAGACTGTTCCAGTTCTTTATTTCCTGTCCCTGGTAGGATTCCTTATCATAATACCTGCTGTTGTGGTAGGAAAAGACAGCTATTCGGATAAGGTCATATTGACAGCCTTAGCCTGCATCATTCTGGCTTACGTGGTAATGATGATCTCCTTGATAGGGGCGGGCGGTCCTGTCAATCCCCAGTCGCTTGGAGTAATTATCAGGTCATTAAAAAATAAAGGGAATTCCTGATGCCGGTATTCCCCCCAATCAGGGGATTGCCGCAAAAACAGCCATTTACAAATCGTATAAACAAAACAAGAGACTCGCTGCACAGCGGGTCTCTCGTTCTCAATAGTCCTTTTCCAATAATTGAAATTTAGATGAACCGGTTTCACAACCAATCTTCTCTCCTTGTTTGCGATACAAATATATGTGCTAATTGTGATTTGTCGCATTTTTTTCAGTGTTAAATACATGCATATATTACAATTTTTTTAATTTGGGAATCGAAATTGTAAAAATGACAATAAAAACGGAGATGTTTTGAAAATAAATGGGACGAATTCTAATGGTTTTTGGCGTATTCCCGTTTTTACATATTCCGGTTTTTACGTTTCATTGATTCTGTCTTCGCGAAACATTAATGAGTGTTAATGGTTTGCGGGGGTATAAAAAAGCAGAGAAGCGGGACTTCACAGTTCCGCTTCCCTTAAAATAAAATCTAATACCATGAAAAACACGTAGCAAAGATATGCTTCAAATTTTTCATTTCCAAGAATTATGCTGATTTTTTATAATTTTGTGGCACAAAAACCATTCAGATACATGTACGGTACACAGAACGGCAAAAGAAAACTATATACTGCCGATAATATCAAATCATATACGGTTACAGCGGAGACTACACTACTACCATTTCTTATGGAAAGTCTGTCCGGTCTCAGCCGCACTGAAATCAAATCCATGCTCAAATACAAGCATGTTGCCATAAAAGGTTCGGCTGTAACACAATTCGACACTCCGCTTATGCCGGGAGACATTGTCGAAGTTAATTTCGGCCGTTCATTCTTTAAGTTCAATAATCCTCAGGTCAAGATATTGTATGAGGATAAGTGGATGGTTGTAATTGAGAAGTCTTCCGGACTGCTTTCAGTTGCCAATGACCGATCACGTGAGAATAACGCATTCAATATTGTCCGTGATTATGTGCGTCATGAAGATCCAAATGCTGATTTATACGTATGTCACAGGCTCGACCAATACACTTCGGGTATACTGTTATTTTCAAAGAATCAGGATATGATGCTTGAGATGCGCTCCAACTGGGATTATTACGTTAAGGAACGCAGGTACATCTGCGTCACTGAAAATATCCCGGCCAAGAGTGAGGATACCATTGAGAGTATGCTGGCTCAGAATGACAGGATGCAGGTTTTTTCGACAACCGACACAGAGAGAGGACAATTGGCTGTCACGCACTACAAAGTATTAAGGACCCGTGGCAGATATGCTCTCGTCGACGTGGAGATATTCACCGGCAAAAAGAACCAGATCAGGGTTCATATGTCCGAAATGGGTTGTCCTATTGCAGGAGATATGAAATACGGAGCCGAGACCAATCCGGCCCGAAGGCTTATGCTTCATAACTACCGTCTCTCGTTCATTCATCCCGTGTCCGGTGAACTTATGAGATTCTCTTTGCCCACTCCACCGGTATTCCGTAAACTGACATCATCGGACAAATGAAAAAAAGTTTCAAACCGGGTACTATGATTTACCCGTTGCCCGCTGTGCTGGTCAGCTGCGGGTCTACCCCTGAGGAGTATAATCTGCTTACCGTAGCGTGGACAGGTACAGTCTGCAGCAACCCTCCGATGTGTTATGTATCCATCCGTCCCGAACGTTATTCGTATGATATAATAAAGCGTAACGGATGTTTCGTAATTAACCTGACGACAAAACGTCTTGCCCGTGCCACCGATTTCTGCGGCGTCCGTTCCGGTCGTAACATTGATAAGTTTCATGAAGCCGGTCTGACTCCCGGAAAGGCCGAGGTGGTGAACGCTCCTACCGTTCAGGAATCGCCGGTGTCCATAGAATGCAGGGTGGTGGATGTCAGGCCACTCGGATCACACGACATGTTCCTGGCCGAAGTGGTCAACGTGCTGGTGGATGATCAATTCATCGATGAAAACGATAAAATTGACATGGCTGCCATGGATCTGATAGCCTATACCCATGGTGAGTATTTTGATGTAAACAATCCCAAAGGTTTTTTTGGCTGGTCTGTCCGCAGAAAGAAGGTAATCAAGCGCGAGAGGAAGTAATCTGTCTCAATTGCCGGCTTTTCTCAGGAAGTTGTAGAAACGGTCAGGATCCGGGTCGAAAGTATAAGGTACTGACAGAAGATTTCCTTGGGAATCCGTTATTACATAGAACGGCTGGGCATTTGCTCCGAACTTGTATCGTTGCAGCAGACTCCATTTGTCACCCACTGTCCGGATTTTGATTTTTGTGCCGTTTTCAACGATGGATACGGCTTTTTTTAGTGGTGTCTTGTCATCGACGAACAGTGATACGAGTATAAACTCACCGTTAATGATTTCTGATACCTTGGGATCGGTCCATACTGATGCCTCCATCTTGCGGCAGTTGACACAACCATATCCGGTAAAATCTATCAGAACCGGTTTGCCGCTGGCGGATGATGCTTTCAAAGCCTCGTTATAGTCAGTGAACTGCGGCTCAACGGTATTTGTATTGCTGCCGAATATTTGTGTGCTCATGGGAGGCGTAAAGGCGCTGATGGCTTTCAGCGGTGCACCCCAAAGCCCCGGAATGAGCCAAACCATGAATGCCAGCGATGCCACACCGGTAACTATACCTGCTATGCCTGGCTTATGTCCGTCTTTTCTGAATTTTCCAAGTATTCCGGTCAGATACAGACCAAGGAAGAGAGCCATCAGGATCCAAAGCAATATAAAAAGGTCTCTCGGCAATATACCCCAACCGTATGCCATATCTGCCACTGAGAGGAATTTCAGAGAGAAAGCCAGTTCTATGACTCCGAGCGTAACCTTGACACGATCCATCCATCCGCCTGATTTGGGCATAGACTTGAGCCATCCGGGAAACATGGCGAACAGGGTGAACGGAATTGCCATGGCAACCGAGAATCCCAGCATTCCGATGGTGGGTGCCAGTATGCTGCCGGTTGATGCGGCATCCACCAACAGGAACCCAATTATCGGACCGGTACATGAAAACGATACTATGGTCAGGGTGAGTGCCATGAAGAAAATGCCTCCCAATCCTCCGGCTGACGATTTGCGGTCCGTGCCGGTACTCCAGCGGGAAGGTAAGCTTATTTCAAACAGTCCGAAAAATGAGAGAGCGAACACCACCAGCATCAGGAAGAATACGATATTCACGATTGCGTTTGTAGCCAGTGCATTCAGTGCATTTGCTCCAAATGCCAGCGTAATTATCAGGCCTAGGGCTACATATACAGCTACTATGGAGAGACCGTAGAGTACTGCATCCCTGATAGCTTTGCTGCGGGTAGAGGTGCGTTTCAGGAAGAAACTGACAGTCATGGGGATAACCGGCCATACGCATGGTGTGAACAGGGCAATCAGACCGCCCAGGAAACTGGTAATAAACAATCCCCACAGGCTTCCGCCGGGGTTCATGGTATCCCGGGCACTGTAGTTTGCAGGAGCCCAATACCCGGCATCAAAGCCTTCAACCTGTTCTATTCCCGATATATCGTTGGCGTCATCTGTGCCGGAACTGTCAGAACCGGTTCCTTGATGACTGAACTCTACGTGCTGTGGAGGCAGGCAGCTCTCATCATCGCATGCGCCGAATGTGAACGCACCCTCCATGAGCCAATTCCGGTCATTTATTACGAAATCCTGAAAGAAAGTGACACTGTTCTCAAAATATCTCACCCTCATTCCGAATACGGGGTCATTGACTTCCTTCTCATGACCGATGAACGATACGGGTGATGCCGGACTGATACCGTAAATTGTGTCAAATGCCAACGAAGCGCTGGTCGGTCCTCCAGAAGGCAATGATAATGAATATACATGCCAACCCTTGGCTATATTCATGTCGAATGAGAGCCGTATAGTATCTGAAGACAGCTGTTCCAGACGTTCCGTAGTACGGACTGGTTGCTGGAGCTGGTTGAAAGGAGCGGCTAACAGTAATGACAATATACAATATAAAAGTGCCATTTCATCAATTTTGTGCGAAGATAATCAAAAAACACGTTTCAGTTTGTCAATAATAAATGATATATTCGCAATTCAAATGGTAATACAGAAATGGATAAAAGACGTTTTATCGCACTTGGTGCACTGATAGTTGCGGCTATTGCATTTACATTGTTTTTTATGAAAACAGGAAAAGAAGACAATAAGGTATTCATAGGCAAGAGTAATATCAAGGTGGAGGACGGACGTCTTACGCCCGAAGTGTTATGGGCTATGGGGCGCATAGGAGGAGTGGCGGTATCACCCGATGGTTCCAGAATCGCGTACCAGGTGTCATATTACAGTGTCAAGGAAAACTCCAGCCACACGGTTATATATATAATGAACGATGACGGCAGTGATGTCAGGCTCCTGACAAAGAAAGCTGCATCGGAGCACAGCCCGGCATGGATAGACAATGATCATATAGCTTTCCTTACCGTCAGTGCCGGGGTCCAGCAGATTTTCAGCGTGGATGCATCAGGTAAGCACCGTAAACAGCTTTCATTCATGGAAAAGGATGTGGAGGGATTTGTATTCTCGCCCGACATGAAGAACGTCCTTATGGTAATGAGCGTGCCCAACCCGCTGGTCAGGGAGACCCAGTATGAGGATCTGCCAAAATCAACCGGTATGATTGCCGACGACCTTATGTTCAGGCACTGGGATACATGGGTTACGGAACTGCCTCACCCTTATATAGCTGCTTTTGACGGAGGCAAGGTGTCAGATAAAGCTGTAGACCTGCTTGAAGGTGAACCGTTTGAAAGCCCGATGCTGCCCTTTGGCGGAACAGAGCAGTTTGCTTGGAGTCCTGATGGCGGATCATTGGCTTACACTTGCCGCAAGAAATCCGGACTTGAATATGCCAAGAGCACAGATTCGGATATATTCCTCTACAACCTGGAGAGCGGCAGGACAGTCAATTTGTGTAAGACAGACGGCGATGAGGACAGGAACATGGGTTATGACATTAATCCCAAGTTCAGCGCCGACGGAAAATACATAGCATGGCAAAGCATGGAGCGTGACGGCTACGAGAGTGATATCAACCGCCTCTATGTCATGGATATGGAAAATCACCGCAAGTGGTCTGTCTCTGAAAGTTTTGATAGCAACGTGGATGATTTCATATGGGATCCCGAAAAGGATTATTTCTATTTCATAGGCTCCTGGCAGGGATGCATGTCGCTCTTTACGGTTGACCTGAACGGTAACGTGCTGCCTCTCAATACCGATGCATGTGACTACAACTCGCTGGCCTGGTCCAGGAACAGGCGTCTTATTGTTACACGTCAGTCAATGAGGAACGCTACCGAGATATTCTCAGTCGACATCCGACGCGGACTTGCCGAGAAACTGTCCCATGAGAATGACCATATTTTCGGACAGTTGGATAACATGAAGGTTGAGGCAAGGGCTGTCAAGACTACTGACGGCAAGGATATGCTGACCTGGGTGGCTTATCCCCCAAACTTTGACCCGTCAAAGAAATATCCGACCATATTGTTCTGTGAGGGCGGTCCTCAGAGTATGGTGTCACAGTTCTGGAGTTATCGCTGGAATTTCAGGATAATGGCTGCCCAGGGCTACATCGTTGTTGCGCCAAACCGCCGCGGACTGCCCGGATTCGGAAAGAAATGGCTTGAGGATATCAGCGGAGATTACGGCGGGCAGTGTATGAAAGACCTTCTTTCGGCCATTGATGATATCTGCACGGAGCCATATGTTGACAAAGACCGTCTGGGATGTGTAGGCGCAAGTTTCGGTGGCTATTCGGTTTATTGGCTTGCCGGACATCACGAGGGGCGTTTCAAGTGCTTCATAGCACATGACGGAATATTCAATCTGGAGCAGCAGTATGTTGAAACGGAGGAGATGTGGTTCCCGCAGTGGGATCTGGGTGGTCCTTACTGGGAAAAAAACAATGTTACAGAGAGCACTTACGCAACCTCTCCGCATCTTTTTGCAGATAAATGGGATACACCGATACTCTGTATACACGGAGAGAAGGATTACAGGATTCTCTATTCACAGGCAGTATCTGCGTTCCAGGCAGCCAGACTAAGGGGAGTTCCGGCTGAGTTGCTACTGTTCCCGGATGAGAACCATTGGGTGCTTAAGCCTCAGAACGGAATACTTTGGCAAAGGACATATTTCAATTGGCTGGATAAATGGCTCAAACGATAATATACATACTGTTCTCGCTTCCGGCGCTGACGATCGTAATATCTTCAATCCTGCTGGCCATACGCGGTAAAGGCGCACCCAGAATCAGGTATTCCATGATAAATATGATGATTGTCGTAGCGTTGAGCCTGCTGTTCTATGCCCAATACTTCAATCCATATCTGGCAGCAAGGTACTCGTGGGGATTCGATTTCCTGTACTGTCTCATAACTCCTTTCTGCGCCCCTGCCTATTATCTGTTTGTAAATTGTCTGACGGATATAAGGCGGCGTCCGGTCGTTAATGTCCTGGTTTTTCTTCCAACTGTCATCTACACGGTGCTTCTTATATCGGCACAGCTGTTGATGGACAGCTCCGAAAGGCATGCGTACATATGCAACGAGATATTGGGACAGAATATTCAGATGGAGGCATCGGTGGCTTATAACTGGATGCTTATGATAGGAAAGAAACTGTTTAGCGTCTTTATGCCGGCACAGGGCATTCTGGTGATGATTTACGGAGAATTGAGGCTTAATACCTATCTGAGCATGCTGGAGAATTACAATTCGGTCTATCAGCCAGAAAAGAAGATCAAGATCCGAGGCATTCATGTCCTTACCATACTTACAATACTGACCGGCTTGATAATGTCATCAATCCCGGTATTTGAGAGCACTGAACATATTCCGCTTGTGGCAATTGCCGTAGCCGGCCAGATAGTGCTGGTTATTCTGATGGTACATAATGTATTGCAGTTGGATCTTTCGGCCGAGGATATTCATGGAATTAAAGACAATTCCGACTATCAGGAGGAAACATCCCCGTTAAGGCCTGTTGCCGCACCTGTGCATCAGCCTGTACGCAATCAGCCTATGCCTGTCAATCAGGTGTCAGTAGAACCTGCTGAACCGTCTCCGTCTACTCTTATGGAAAGGATTGACTACGTTATGATGAATGAAAACCTTTTCCTTCAGCCCGATCTGTCTCTTACGGTGTTGTGTGAGAAGGTTGGAACAAACCGCACTTATGCATCCAAGGCGATAAAGGATACAAAAGGATGTAATTTCCCTGATTATGTTAACCGCTTCAGACTTGATTATGCAATTGATCTGATGAAACAGACTCCAAAGGAGAAGATCATTATCCAGAACATTGCAATGCAGTGCGGATGCGGTTCAATCCAATCCTTTTACCGCTATTTCAAGCTGTTCTTCAACGAGACTCCAACTCAGTGGATGGAGAGGAACAAATAAGGTAATCCTCTGATCCTCTATTTTTTCTGTTGCTTCTGGAGACGCTCCTGCTCTTTCTGGAGAGCTTCCAGGCGGGCCATCATGCTGCTGCCGCCGGCCTTGCGCTTGCCAGGGTCATTTCGGCTTGCCTCATAATCGGCTTCCAGCTTGGCCAGGATAGCTTTGTCATCGGTCGAGCGACGGAGCCATATCATCGTAATGATACCGACCAGGCCTGAAATGAAGTAGTAGTAGCAGAGTCCAGAAGAATAGTTGTTGAATGAGAAGAAGAATATCACAGGCATGGCATACATCATCCAGCGCATCATCTTCATGCTGTCCTCCTGTCCGGGAGCCATCTGCTGCTGTTGCATTGAGTAGATAGTGTTGATTATGTTGGTGACGCAGAACAGAAGGCAGAATATACTAAGGTGATTGCCGATAAGAGGTATGTTGGTGTTCCACCTGATGAGCTCGTCAAATCCCGTAAGGTCCGTAGCCCAGAGGAAACTCTGCTGACGCAGCTCTATGGCGTTGGGCACAAAGAAGAAGAACGCCATCCATACAGGCATCTGTATGAGTGAGGGAAGGCATCCTCCCATGGGACTTACTCCGTATTTACTGTATACGGCCATGGTTTCCTGCTGTTTTTTCATGGCGTCCTCAGGCTTGGGGTACTTGGCGTTCACTTCATCCACGTATGGCTTGAGGGCACGCATCTTGGCCGATGACATATAACTCTTGACCTGCGCGGGGAATACCAACACCTTTACGATAAGTGTCATAAGCAGGATCACGATACCCATATTCAGGTTCCACTTGGAGAGGAGCGTAAACAGAGGTATTATGAGGAAACGGTTGACTTCACGTACTACCGGCCATCCTAAATCCATAACACGGTTGAGACGAATCTTGTGGTCGCCGTGAGCCAGCTTGCTGTTCTGCTTGAGGATCTTGTAGTCATTAGGACCGAAGTAGAACTGGAACTTTGTGGGCTCGTTTCCATTGGGGTCAAAGGCGGTATGTGTCTTGGACATGAGTTTCTTCATGTATCCCTTGCCCTTAAGATATGAGTTTCCGGAGAGTTGGGTGCCGCCGGCATAGGTATCGGTGGCAATCATTATGCATGAGAAGAACTGGTTCTTGTATGCTACCCAGTCAAGCTGCTCCTCGACGGTTTTTGAAGTGGCTCCGTTGGATTTCCTGGAGGCGGGAGCTATGCCGAACACCTTGGCCTTCACTTTGTCATTGCGCTTGTAGGTGAGGGTGGTGTATCGCTGCTCGAACTCGAATCCCTTCTCCTGCTGGCGAAGGTTCTGAATCCAGTCAACGGCAAGAGTGTTGAGGTCTGATGAGAAGAAATTGCCCATACCGGTAGCCTTTATGTCCAGATTGAGCATGTAGCTCTCAGGAAGGAGAGTGTATATGAAATCCATATAACCGTATCCGTTGGTATTGAGACGCATGGTTACCGAGGCGGCATCTTTCTTTACGGTCTCAAAGAACAGTTCCTTACTCTGTATGTTCTGGTTCTTGCCGTCTATCTTGAAGTTGAGACTGATCTCATCCTGACTGAACAGAATCACATTATCGCCTTTCTGGTCTTTGTATCCGCTGAGTTGTGCGAAACAGGGTGCAGCACCTTTTGATGAGATTCCGATTCTGACAGAGCCGTTATCCAGGAATACGACGTTTTCTGTGCCGTTCATGGCTGGAAACAGCGCTGAGAGAGAGTCCTGCCGGGTTGCCGTTGCAGAATAGGCGTCCTGCTGTGCATGTCGTATCGAATCTTCTGCGGTTCTTGCGGAGTCCAATTTCTGCTCATACCGGGCCTTGGCCGGTGCGTTTTTCTTCTGGTTGTTTCCAGACCAGAGCAGTACCAGGAAAATGATCACGCTAATCAGGGCTAAACCGATAAAACTTCTTCTGTCCACTGTATTATGACTGTTATTATTTGTTACGAGCTGCGAAGGTATAAAAAAAACACGACTATAGTAACCATCCGTTGTATGCCGTCATTTTTTTTATTGTATTTTTGCAGTTGACAATGCATGAAGACGTATGAATAGAAGTATAGCGATTATTGCATCTCTATTTATGTCAGTTACAGCCAAAGCTCAGGAAATTCCGGAAATGACAGATTCGGTTTCGGCTTTCCCGGATTCAATTTTCTACCCGCTGGATAAAGGCTCAGACATTTCATCCGGAGATATATCGGATAATCCGATGTATTTCAAGTTGTTCATGCCGCTTGTCCTATATGGGTCCGCAGTGTCCGAGGCCATTACTCCGGACAACATCATAGACGAGGAGAATGACAGTCTGCTCAAGATTGAGCCGATAGACAACGGCTACGATCCGGAACTGGCCAAGATGATAGACGAGACTCTTGTCAGGGTGTACCTGGAACATCCGGAACTGGTCAAGATGACAGAGGAGGAACTCAGGGGCGTGCCGGGGATTATACCTATTTCATCAGATATGCTGAGCGGAATAAACCTCAAGGAGATTAAACCCGGAGAGAGCAGGCCGTCTGAAGACAAGAATCCGGATAGGGTAAAGATCAAACCTCATTACTGGAAGGTATTCGGTAATTTCCAAGGCAAATATACGCAGAGCTACTATTCGGAAAACTGGTATAAAGGAGGTGAGAGCAACCACTCCATCCTGGGACAGATCAATACGGAAGCGAATTTTGCCAAGAATCATACAACCTTTGACAACAAACTTGAACTGAAGTTGGGATATCATACCACAGAGATAAACGGCAAGAATACTTTCCGTACCAACGATGACCTTATCCGTTTTACATCAAAATATGGTCTCAGGGCCATAGAGGGGTGGTATTATTCGGCTCAGTTCCAGGGGTATACACAGTTCATGCCGGTGTTTGACACAAAGGTTACCACCAAGCTCAAGTCAAAATTCTTTTCGCCAGCCTACGGCAACGTTTCGGTAGGTATGGACTATAAGCCAAAATTCAAGAATAAGAACATCACGCTGTCCGTGCTTCTGTCACCATTGTCTTACAACTGCAGGTACGTGAGTGTTGACAGTATCGCCACCAATTTCGGTATCGAAGCCGGCAAGAACTTCAAGTACACCATCGGTTCCAGATTTGACGGCAATGTCAAATGGAAATTCCTGAATGATTTTACATGGACATCAAAGACCCAGTACTATACCAGTTATGAGAGCGTCGAGGTTAACCTTGAGAATACCCTTGATTATAAACTGTCAAAATATTTCTCACTGCAGTTTTTCTGCCACTGGCGTTTTGACGACAGTGTCAAGAGAAAGAAAGACAAGGAAGGTAACCTGATGGGTTACGGTCAGTTCAAGGAGTTCTTTACGCTCAATTTCAATTATCAGTGGTGATTGCGGCGTTCCTTCATTATCTCGGAACGGCGCTTGAATGGTGAATCCGGCTCTCTGGCCATGTACCAGTATTCCATGTGGTCGGTAATGGTAGGGAAGAGTCTGGTCAGCACCAGCAGAAGTTTTCCTGTAAATGTAAGGGTCGCGCGTCGGGAACGCTTGCGGATATGGTTGAGCATGATTTCGCCGACACGCTCCGAGGTCATCATCTTGCCTTCCTCACGCGGTGTGTCACCCTGGATGCTGCCATCGGCCATAAGGGCGGTCTTGCGGATATTTGAAGCGGTGAATCCCGGAGCATATATCATTACATGCAGCCCGTCATACAGGTGTTCGGAACGCAGGGTGTCAAGGAAGCCGTTTATGGCAAACTTGGACGCCGAATAGCCGGTGCGACCGGGAAGTCCTTTGTATCCTGCGGTGGAGATTACTCCAACTACGGAACCTTTTGATTCAAGCAGATACGGGAGAGCATATTTGGTGCAATAGACCGTGCCCCAGAAATTGACGTCCATAAGGCGATGTATGACGCTGAGGTCCAGATCTTTGAACATTGCCCGCATGGATATGCCGGCATTATTGATCAGAATGTCTATCCTTCCGAATTTCTGTATGGTTTTTTCTATCAGTCTCCTGCATTCTTCCTGATTGGAGACATCGGTCTTTACGCTAATGACCTCAGAGTATTGTGACAGCTGGCGGCTCAGTTCATTGAGCTTGTCTTCTGAACGTGCTGCCAGGACCACCTTTGCCTGATACTTGGCCAGAAGGGTGGCTGTGGCAAGACCGATGCCCGAACTGGCGCCGGTTACTATTGCTACTTTATCTTTGAAATATATTTTATTGTTCATCTGATTCTACCTGATATATGCTGTAAAGTTAACTCTTTTTTGTCATTCGGTGTAACTGATTGCGTTTTCGTATCCATTTAGGACAAAAATTGCTCCATTTTATGTATTTTCGCGCCTTGAAAAACAAATAGCTATGACTGTAACACTTCTATTGCACTGCCCCGACAGACCGGGAATCATTGCTGATATAACCAATTTCATAACTGAGAACCGCGGAAACGTTGTTTATCTGGCGCAGTTCGTCGATCACGTGGAGAATGTGTTCAATATGCGCATTGAGTGGAATATTGATGAGTTCCTGATCCCTAAGGAAAAGATATCCGACTATTTCGGCACGCTTTATGCCAAGAAGTATGACATGAATTTCCGTCTTTATTTCAGCGATAACAAGCCCCGTATGGCCATATTCGTCTCCAAGATGTCACATTGCCTGTTTGACCTGCTGGCACGTTACAGCGCAGGTGAATGGAACGTGGAGATACCGCTCATAGTGAGCAACCACCCGGACATGAAGCATGTGGCCGATATGTTCGGCATACCTTATTATGTTTACCCCATCACAAAGGACAACAAGCTGGAGCAGGAGACCGCAATGCTGGAACTGCTTAAGGAGAATGATATCGATTTCATCGTGCTGGCGCGTTACATGCAGATCATTGGCGACCGCATGATTGCCGCTTATCCCAATAAGATAATCAACATACATCACTCGTTCCTGCCGGCATTCGTAGGCGCCAAGCCTTATCAGGCCGCATTTGACCGTGGCGTTAAGATTATCGGCGCCACCAGCCACTATGTTACGGCCGAACTGGATGCAGGTCCTATCATCTGTCAGGATGTGGTCCGCATATCACACAAGGATATGCCTAAGGATCTGGCAAACAAGGGAAAGGATCTGGAGAAGATCGTTCTCTCACACGCCGTCCAGAAACACATCGAGCACAAGATCCTGGTCTACAAAAACAAAACGGTGGTTTTTAGCTAACCACCGTTTCGTTTTACGTTGGCTATTGGCTGTTGGCTATTGGCCCAATACGAATAGAGCGGGCCATGGGCCCGAAAGCCAACAGCCAAAGTAGGGGCTTTAGCCCCGAAAAAGCCAAAGTCTTGAAAATCTCAGGAAAACCTGAGATTTTCAAGTTTGAACATCTCGTCGCGGTACTGGGCTGCCTCCATGAAATCCATTCGGGAGGCGGCTTCGTTCATGAGGCGGCGTACTCTGGCTATGGCTTTGTTCAGTTGTTGAGGCGTCATGGTGGCTATTACGGGGTCGGCAACAGCTCTTGTGCGGTCCTCAATATTGTATGTCTTGGGTTCGGTCTCCTGCTGGGTGTTTGGTACCAGCAGTGAGGTGTTGAGCGCTTTCTCTATCTGTTTCGGGGTGATTCCGTGTTTTGTGTTGTAGCGCATCTGCTTTTCGCGGCGGCGGGTGGTCTCGGCTATGGTCAGACGCATGCTCTCAGTAATCTTGTCGGCATAAAGTATCACTTTTCCGTTTACGTTGCGGGCGGCGCGGCCAGCGGTCTGGGTCAGTGAGCGGTGGTCACGCAGGAAACCCTCCTTGTCGGCATCGATTATGGCTACCAGCGACACTTCCGGCAGGTCAAGGCCCTCACGCAGCAGGTTCACGCCTACAAGTACATCGTAAAGGCCTTTGCGCAGGTCGGTCATGATCTGGATGCGCTCCAGGGTATCGACATCACTGTGAATGTAGTTGCAACGGACTCCGTTCTTGAGCAGGTAGTCATTCAGTTCCTCCGCCATGCGCTTGGTCAGGGTGGTTACCAGTACACGCTCGTCACGTTCGGCGCGGACTGCAATCTCCTCCAGCAGGTCGTCAATCTGGTTCTTGCTGGGACGCACCTCTATCTCCGGGTCCAGCAGTCCGGTGGGGCGAATCACCTGATCCACTACAACGCCTTCACTTTCAGCCAGTTCATAATCGGCAGGGGTGGCGCTTACGTAGATGGTCTGACCTGTCAGCTCCTTGAACTCCTCAAACTTGAGCGGGCGGTTGTCAAGTGCGGCAGGAAGACGGAATCCGTACTCTACAAGATTGATCTTGCGGGCGCGGTCTCCTCCGTACATGGCATGAAGCTGAGGGACGCTTACGTGACTCTCATCAATCACCATCAGAAAATCCTTGGGGAAGAAATCCAGCAGGCAGTAGGGACGGGTGCCGGCGGCACGGCCGTCAAAGTATCTGGAGTAGTTCTCTATGCCGCTGCAGTGGCCCAGCTCGCGTATCATCTCAATGTCATATTCCACGCGCTCCTTGAGACGTTTTGCCTCCAGGGGCTTGCCTATCTCCTGAAAATATTCCACGCGCTCCACAAGGTCGTCCTGTATGGCTCGTATGGCACGTTCCTGGCTCTCCTTGGTGGTCATGAACAGATTAGCCGGGTAGATGCGGTAGAAATCATACGTGTCTATGCGCTCTCCGGTGAGTACATCGAACTCTTCTATGGAGTCTATCTCATCATCCCAGAACTGGATGCGGACGGCAGTATCGTTATATGCAAGATTGATATCCACGTTCTCACCCTTGACGCGGAAACAGCCGCGGGCAAGTTCGATGTCATTACGGGTGTAGAGTGAGTCAACCAGCTTGCGCAACAATATGTTACGGTCAAGACGGTCACCTTTCTTCAGTTCTATGACGTTGTTGTAGAAATCGGCCGGATTGCCCATGCCGTAGATGCAGGATACCGATGATACTACTATCACGTCATTCCTGCCGGAGAGTAGTGCCGAAGTGGCCGAAAGACGCAGCTTGTCAATCTCGTCATTGATGGCAAGATCCTTTTCGATATACGTATCGGTGGATGGAATGTATGCCTCAGGCTGATAGTAGTCATAATAAGAAACGTAGTATTCTACCGCATTCTGGGGAAAGAATGACTTGAATTCACTGTACAGCTGAGCCGCCAGGGTCTTGTTGTGGCTGAGAACCAGAGTGGGGCGGCCTATGTTCTTTATGACATTGGCTATGGTAAAGGTCTTTCCTGAGCCGGTTACACCCAGCAATGTCTGGGCGCGGGCACCGTTGAGCAGTCCATCTGTAAGTTGCTGTATGGCCTGCGGCTGGTCTCCTGTCGGCTTGAAAGGTGAAACTAATTTGAATTCCATCAGCTGAATCTGAAAAATCGGGAAATGCAAAGATAGGGTATTTGCAGCTTTTTTGTACTTTTGAAAACTTATTCTTTACAGACATGACCGTAGAAGAAAGAGAAAACAGGGCGCGTGAATTGTTCAGTTCCGGATACAACTGCTGTCAGGCGGTGGCAATGACTTTTGCCGATGTGATAGGACTTCCTGAAAATGAGGTGGCAAAGCTTGCAAGCGGTTTCGGCGGCGGAATGGGCAGAATGCGTGAGGTGTGCGGTACAGTGTCGGCCATGACTATGGTTGCAGGTGCAATGATTCCTGCTGATGATGTCTCCGATAAGGCTGCCAAGACCGCCAACTATGCACTGGTGCAGGAAATGGCGGCCGAGTTCAGACAGATTAACGGCAGCATTATCTGCCGTGAACTGCTGGGACTTGGCAAGCCGGAGGGTACTCCCGTTCCTTCGGACCGTACCCCGGAATACTATAAGAAACGGCCTTGCGGTGAATTGTGTTCAATTGCTGCGGGGATTGTGGCCAGGAAATTGAAAAATGAATAATAAATAATGAAGAAACTGATTCTTACAATTGCAGCAGTGCTCGGAACTGCCGGTTCTTTTGCCTGCACCAACCTGATAGTTACCAAAGGGGCTTCGGCCAACGGCTCGAACATGTGCACATATGCGGCCGACTCCCACCAGTTGTACGGAACCCTGCATTACAGTCCGGCTGCCGATTATCCGGCAGGCGCGATGCGTGAGATCGTTGATTGGGACAGCGGAAAGAGGCTGGGGGCTATTCCGCAGGCCGCGCACGTTTACTCTGTGATAGGAAACATGAACGAGCATCAGCTTGTAATAGGTGAAACCACTTACGGCGGACGCGAGTTCATCGACACTACCGCTATACTGGATTACGGCTCGCTCATTTACATAGCTCTGGAGCGATGTAAGACGGCTCGTGAGGCTATATTGTTGATCGATAAGCTTATGCAGGAGTACGGATATGCTTCGGAGGGAGAGTCGTTCACTCTTTGCGACCCCAATGAAATCTGGATTATGGAAATCATAGGCAAGAACCCCAAGTTTGACAAGAAGGGACGTAATGTGAACCGTGGCGCCGTATGGGTGGCCAAGCGCATTCCAGACGGCTACATCTCCGGTCATGCCAACCAGTCACGCATAACCACAATAGACTTCAATGATCCCGAAAACTGCCTTTATGCCAAGGATGTCATCAAGCATGCCAGGGAACAGGGTATTTTCAGCGGTAAGGATGAGGAGTTCAGTTTCTGTGACGTATATAATCCTTTGGATTTCGGCGCTGCCCGCGGATGTGAAGCCAGGGTTTGGTCTTTCTTCAACCGTTTTGCCGACGGTATGGATGAATATCTGGATTACGCAATGGGTTATGACCTTGAGAAACATATGCCGCTGTATATTAAGCCGAATAAAAAAATCTCAACAAAAGATCTTGCAGACATGATGCGCGACCACTTTGAGGGTACTCCAATGGACATGACAACCGATATTGGTGCCGGCGGCAGCCATCTGCCTTACCGCTGGCGTCCCATGGAGTTTGAGTATCAGGGTTGGGAGTACGTTAATGAACGTGCTATCGCAACCCAGCAGACCGGTTGGTGGTATGTGGCACAGTCGCGCCCCGGCAAGAAAAACGGTATATTCTGGTTTGGCGTGGACGATGCGGCAACATCTCCGCTTATGCCATTTTTCAGTTGTACAAATGGCGTTCCGGAATGTCTTAGGGAAGGAAACGGGTCGCTCATTGAGTACTCTGAGACCTCTATGTACTGGGCTGTAAGCCGGATAGCCCAATTCGCTTATCTCCGTTATGACAGGATTGGTGCCGAGGTGCGTGATGTCATTGACAGGTATGAAACAGATCTGATGGCAAAGGCGGAAGGTATGAGTGACTCGCAACCGGTCGAGTCCTTGTCATCGTTCGGAATAGACAATGCCAACGCCCTGTTTGGGAAATGGAAGGATCTGGATAAGTATCTTCTGGTAAAATATATTGACGGAAATATAAAACGTCAGAATGATGACGGGTCATTCAGGGATAACGGTTTTGACAAGTCTATACCGGAATTCCCCATTCAGGAGGACTATTCCGAAAAGTGGAAGGAGAATGTTGTCCGTGATCACGGAGATGTGCTCCGCATACGTAAATAATATTAAATATCAAAGGCAAGTTTGCTTGATTCGTTCAAAATAGGTACTTTTGCGGGTTGAAATCTCACAGTATGCGTAAGACTGCATCTATAGTATTGTCATTGGTGCTTGCATCGGCTGTCCTGTCAGGCTGTTCAGGATACAACAAGATCATGAAGGCGTCTGACTACAACACCAAGTACAGCTTGGCCAAGGCCTATTTCATGGAGGGCCACTATACTACATGCAGTTCGATACTGGAGGAGTGTGTCGCATTTCTGCGCGGCACTTCAAAGGCGGAAGAGGCGATGTATCTGCTGGCAACATGTTATTATAATCTTGATGACTATCTCTCTGCCTCGCAGTATTACATGGCATGTTACAGGTCTTTCCCCAACAGCACGTATTCCGAAAACTGTCTTTACTGGTCCGGCAAGAGCCTGTTCCTGGATACCCCGGATCCACGTCTGGATGCAACGAGCACAAACAATGCCATCATTCAGCTGCAGCGTTTTGTGGAGACGTATCCCGCGAGCAAGTACCGTTCTGATGCCGAGAAGATGATCTACACAATGTATGACCGTCTGGTGGAGAAAGAGATAGGTACGGCCGAACTGTACTACAATATGGGCAATTATCTGGGTAATAACTACCGTTCCAGCATTATTGTAGCTCAGAATGCGCTTAGGGACTATCCTTACACAAAATATCGTGAAAAGCTCTCATTGCTGGTGCTGAAGGCCAAGTTCCAGATGGCTCAGGAGAGTGTGCTGGAAAAGAGGGATGACCGCTATCGCGACGCCATTGATGAGTATTACGCTTTCAAGAACGAATTTCCTGAGAGTGAGCATATGAAGGAGGCTGACAGGATTTTCCGCATCTCCACTAAAAATTTGGGAAACAAGAATCAAATAATAGAAGAAGACTAACATGGATTTCAAGAAGACAAATGCTCCGACCAACACCGTAACCCGTGACCTGGTCGATTTCGTAAAGGACACCAACAACATCTATGAGAGCGTTGCCATTATGGGTAAGCGCGCCAATCAGATTTCAGTTGAGATGAAGGAAGAGCTCAAGTCAAAGCTTGAGGAGTTCAGTTCATCAACCGATAATCTTGAGGAGATGTTCGAGAACAGGGAGCAGATTGAGATTTCACGCTACTATGAGCGTCTTCCCAAACCCACATTGATCGCAGCTCAGGAGTTTGAGGAGGGTAAGATTTATTTCCGTAATCCCGCCAAGGAGAAGGAGAATTTCTGAATGAAGATAGAATTCTACCTGCATCAAATATGGCTGGCTCTCATCTGTGTACTGATGTTTGCCGGCCTTCTTCTTCCAATCGGCCAGCTTGTGGACGCAGAGGGCGCATCGGCCGAGTTAACTAATTTCCGCCTTAATTTCATTGAGGGTGACAGCAGCAGTGCTATGTGGGCTCTCGGGCTGATTCTGATTGTAATACTGGCAGTAGGAGTTTTTGAACTGCTGCTGTCCGGGTTCCGCAATTTTGTGCTTCAGAAACGTCTGCTTGTATTCATGATGCTGCTTACAGTCGGTTATTACATCCTTTTTGCGGTGTATGTGCTTCTGCTCAAGGGAGAGTCTGCGTTTGGCCCCAGGATCGGTGCAGCCTTACCGCTTATTTCACTGGTACTGGAGTATATGGCAATAAACGGCGTGTCCAAAGCGGAGGCCGCAATCATAGCACGCGCTTCGGGATTCAGGCTCAGGGACTGATAGAAAGACTTTATCTGATAAGGTTGAAGGAGTAGGTGGCGCGAACGGATATGGTGCTGTTTGCGCATCGGGCGAAAAAGTCCTTCTTGGTTATACCGTAGATATTTCCAAGCCCGAAGTAGTATCGGCCTTCTATTCCGAAATTACCGGAACCGGTACGCATCTCCAATCCAAGACTGGCGGTTATGCCATAGTCAAGTTTATTCTCTATGCTTTTTCCGTATTGCTCCGTTACCTGATTTGGACGGTTTGAGGTGTCCCAGGGAGTTTTTCCTCCGTATATCTCTTTTTCATTCAAAAGATAGCTTACCTGAGGTCCAAGATTCAGGTGACCCTGAAAGCCTCGGTACTCGCGGCCGAATCCTATGTGGGCAAGGAATGGGACCTCTATGTAGTTTGCGACCCTGGTGTATTCATTCTCAGAACCGTCTTCGATGAGTTCAGTCCAGCCGCGTGTGGCAAAGTTGCATTCAAGCTGGGTTCCGCATATCAGAAAGAAGTATTTCTCTGAAACGTGTCTGACGGAAACTCCGAACGTGGGCCCCAGACTGAGCTGCTGTTTTATTGAAGGTATGAATGAGACACTGCTTGTACCCATGCCACCACTCACGCCTAATGATATGGTGTTACGCTGTTCGCCTACCTGTGCCGATACGGTCAGTGTGAAAACAGCAGCTGAAAGGATGGTGGTAAGGAGACGTCTCATTTGTCAAAGTCAACCTTTAATACCTTATAGTCATTAGAGAAGTGTACAAAGAAAACCTTGCGGTTGATGTATCCTCCCCAATTGTTTACACGCTCAAACTTGAATCCCATCTGAACAGGCTCAGTATCCAGATCATTCAGATGATTACCAAAATCCTTGCCGTAAGTGGCCAGCTCCTTGAGGAAAAAATACCCTGTGTCATAACCGTATGAGGCATAACTGGGGTAGCTTATCATCATCTGCCTACTGAAGGCACGACGGAATGCGGCGTTGAAATCAACTGCCTCACGAAGCATATTGTTGGTATAGAACCAACTGTAGAACCATGTGTCAACCTCATACATCTCATTCAGATGGTCAGATGCATAGTACTGGTACTGGGGATAGCCGAAAAGGTGAGTCTCAATCTCCGGAGCCTTATTGCGGGTAACCAGCTGAAGCACAGGAAGCATTGTGTTGAGAGGTTCGCTGTTGGGCGTATTGATTATGAAAAGGTTCTGTTTACCTGGAACCAATGCATTCATTATCTGTTGATAGGCTGTGTCTATCATAACAGTGGTGTACGTCTGGTGGCGGTCAGCCAGGGCAGTCTTGAGTCCGTCTATGAAAGAATTCCGGTTGTACTCATCGGCATCAAGAATAATCACGTTTGGATTGGGGAACTGCCTGAAGAAATGACTGAATATCTCCTGATGGAAATAGGATTGAGGAGTATTGATCTGAAATACGTACGGGTTGTTGTAGACATCATCCATATTTGTGCTGATCGGCAGCGGAACCAACGGGACCTGATGTTCGGTAGACCATTTTGCGGCAGCTGTTATGTGGTTGGGGTGTCTGGTGCCGAAAACTATATCAACATCGTCCAACTTTCCGCTCTGCAACAGAGGCTCAATGGAACTGTTTTCTCCCTTGGAGTCATACAGTTTAAGATTGACTGAAACATTCTCGTTCTTAAGTTTTTCCAGAGCCAGCAGCATACCCTGATAGAACTCCACCATCCTCTTTTGCTCCAATGATGTAGTGTCATCGAGTGAGAACGGCAGTATCAGCGCTGCATTGATTGTTCCGTCATACTTTTCATTCCTGCGCCCGTTCATGTTGAACAGAGTACTGTCCGGTATGGATTCTATCCTGGATATAGCCTGATCGCGCCTCATGCGTCTTTGGGCAAGTTCCTCGGCGGAATACGGGATGTTTACAATGGCACCGCGACGCAGTTTCTTGTACTTGTACTCGGGGTTGGCTTCCAGGAATTCCTCCTGGGTTATGCCGTAGTTGCGGCTTATCCTGTAAATGGTCTCCCTGCGTTTCACTTCGTGAGTTCCTTTGAATCCGGCGGTATCGGACAGAATGGTTTCCGTATCGTCGAGTATCTCCTGGGGAGCCTCATCGCCGGCATTCTCGATTGATGATGCGAGCGGGTCTTCATCGGAGGGAGCGGGGATGGTTATTACCTGTCCGATCTTGAAATTCTGTGCCGACAGTCCCGGGTTGGCATCGCAGATCTCTTTTACCGATACGCGGTTCTCGACTGACAGACGATACAGTGTCTCACCCTTCTGTATTGTGTGGAACTTGCCCGATGAGGTGCTTTTTCTGACGGGAATCCTGAGTGACTCGCCGGCACGTATCACTTTCTCGCTTCCGGGATTGAGTTTTATGATGTCATCCTCAGTAACTCCGTACATTCTGGATATGGAGTAAAGCCCCTGTCCCTGAGTGACTGTATGCATGAAATAATCCTGGGCACCAGCCTGTATGCTGAAAAACAGGACGAACAGGAGAGCCGGTATAATCTGTTTGAGTCTGGTCATGATTGATTATTTGCCTACAAAAATACAAAAAAGCATTAAGTCTACGTTTTTTGAATGAAAGGTTATTTTGAGTACTTTTGCGTTTTGAAACCAGACTATATGAATAAGAGGTTTTTTATTAGTCTTTTGTGGAGCGTCATTGCGGTATTTGCTGCTTGTCAGGCCGTTTTGGCCGGTATTCCTCAGGTGCAGGTTAAGGTAATTCTGATATCTGTATCGGGCGACTCGACCGTTATCGTCCCGGGCGAGTCATCTCCGACTGTCCTTAACGTTCCTCTGAAAGCCGAATTCATATCGGAACTGGTAGTCGATGACGGCAAGGAATACTTACTGTTTCCGCAGTGGACCGTAACAAGGACAACAACCGACGGGGAGACTTCAAAGACGGATGATTTTCTTAAACGTCAGGAGGCGGTGACACAGTATGAATTCACGGACTATGGCAAGTTCCAGGTCAAATATGCGTGGTCATATAGGGAAAAGGACTCCTCCGGGACAATCCAGGGAGCCGAAGTCCAGCCTATGGATTTTACGATCGATGATTCTGAATTAAAGCTGTATAATGCATTTTCGCCCAACGGTGACGGAATAAATGACACTTATAAGATATATGCGCGTTCCATTGTGAGCATGAAGATAGCCATATTCAACAGGTGGGGCCAGACTGTCAGGACCATAGCGGGCAAAATGAACGATCTGCTACCGTCTGACGCCGAGCCGGACAATGACGGAGGTTATCTGTTTGAGATATGGGACGGACGTTTTAACGGTGATGTAGTTAACGACGGAGTCTATTTCATTAACGTTCAGGCTGTCGGTGCCGGCGGAGAGCAGTATGACAAGAGAGCTGATATCAACGTGCTGAAAGGACTGGGAACAGGGAATTGATGTGTGATGGATAAATCTGGAATTAAAGTTACCGGAGCCAGGTCCAATAACCTGAAAAACATAGATGTGGAGATTCCGCACAAGTCACTTACCGTGGTGACCGGTCTGAGCGGAAGCGGTAAGTCATCACTGGCCTTTGATACGATTTATGCCGAGGGGCAGCGTCGTTACATAGAGACATTTTCGGCCTATGCCCGCAATTTCCTGGGTAACCTGCAGCGTCCCGATGTGGACCGTATCACGGGACTGAGCCCTGTTATTTCAATTGAACAGAAAACCACCAACCGCAATCCGCGTTCTACAGTTGGAACCGTGACCGAAGTCTATGATTATCTGAGACTTTTGTTTGCGCGTGCGGGTGAGGCTTTTTCTTACCTGAGCGGCGAGAAGATGGTCAAGTTCACCGAGGAGCAGATAGTGGAGCGCATCGTATCGGACTATGAGGGACAGCGTATCTACGTGCTGGCTCCGCTGGTGCGCAACCGCAAGGGCCATTACAAGGAGCTGTTTGAGAGCATACGCCGCAAGGGATATATCAATGTCCGTGTGGACGGTGAGATGCGTGAGGTAAAGCCCGGCATGAAACTGGACCGTTACCGCAACCATGATATAGAGGTGGTGATTGAGAAACTGGTGGTGAATGAGAAATACCGCCACCGTCTGAGTGACAGCGTGGCACTGGCCATGAAACAGGGCGACGGCATGATGATGGTGCTCTCCATGCCTCAGGAGACCATTCCGGGCCGTGCGGAGCAGGGCGTGCTCAAACACTACAGCAAGCGGCTGATGTGTCCCACTACGGGTATATCGTACCGCGATCCCGCGCCCCATAACTTCTCGTTCAACTCTCCGCAGGGATTCTGCCCCAAGTGCAAGGGATTGGGATATATATCGGCCGTGGATGAGGACAAGGTGCTTCCGGACCGTTCGCTTTCGGTTAAGAAAGGTGCTATAGCTCCCCTCGGACCGTTTAAGAATACGCTTATATTCAGGCAGATAACCGCTCTGCTGGCCAAATATGACTATACGCTCGATACTCCAATTTCGGAGATGACCAATGATGTGGTCGATGAGTTGCTGAACGGATGCGACGAGCGCATTAAGGTTCAGATTACCGGTATTAACAGTGAGGCTGATGCCGTTTTCATGGAGTACGAGGGCGTGGTCAAATACGTGCGCTCGCTCCAGCAGCAGACAGACCTGTCGGCTGCCGAGCAGAAGTGGGCCGATCAGTTCGCTGTTACGCGCGTGTGCCCCGAGTGCGGCGGTGCGCGTCTTAATAAGGAGGCCCTGAACTTCCGCATTGACGGCAAGAACATATACGAGCTGGCATCGATGGATATACAGGACCTCTACGAGTGGTGCTGCACTGTTGAGCCACGCCTGAGTGAGCGCCAGCGTACCATTGCATCCGAGATTCTCAAGGAGATTCGTACCCGTCTGGGCTTTATGCTTGAGGTGGGGCTGGATTATCTGTCGCTCAACCGTCCGGCCGAATCGCTTTCGGGCGGCGAGGAGCAGCGTATCCGTCTGGCTACGCAGATAGGCTCCAAGCTGGTCAATGTGCTTTATATCCTTGACGAGCCCAGCATCGGACTCCATCAGCGTGACAACGTGCGTCTGATTGAGTCCCTCAAACAGTTGCGTGACGGCGGCAACACCGTTCTTGTGGTGGAGCATGACCGCGATATGATGCTGGCGGCCGACTGGATAATAGATCTTGGGCCGCGTGCCGGACGCAAGGGTGGTGAAGTGGTGTTCCAGGGTACTGTTGAAGATATGCTCAAGACCGGGACCCTAACCGCAGGATACCTGAACGGCAAGCTGGATACTTTTGAGGGCGTGTTGTCGGACCGCCGTGCCGGCAACGGACAGAGCATTGTGCTGCGTGGCTGCCGGGGCAATAACTTAAAGGGCATCGATGTGGAGTTCCCGCTGGGCAAGCTCATCTGCGTGACGGGTGTATCGGGCAGCGGCAAGTCAACGCTGGTAAACGAGACGCTTCAGCCCATACTGTCGCAGAAGTTCTACAGGTCCCTGAAAGAACCTCTGGCATATGACTCGATTGATGGTATTGACCTGATAGACAAGGTGGTGGATGTGGACCAATCGCCCATAGGACGTTCTCCGCGTTCCAATCCTGCCACATATACGGGGGTGTTCAGCGATATCCGTCAGCTCTTTGTGGAGTTGCCTGAATCCAAGATACGTGCATACAAGCCGGGCCGGTTCTCGTTTAATGTCTCCGGCGGCCGGTGCGAGGCCTGCGGCGGAAACGGCTACAAGACCATCGAGATGAATTTCCTGCCCGACGTGATGGTGCCCTGCGAGGTCTGTCACGGCAAGCGTTACAACCGCGAGACCCTGGAGGTGCGTTACAAGGGCAAGTCCATTGCCGATATCCTGGACATGACCATCAATATGGCAGTGGAGTTTTTTGAGAACGTTCCCACCATACTTAACAAGATAAAGGTGCTGCAGGATGTGGGCCTGGGTTATCTCAAACTGGGCCAGCCCTCAACTACCATATCGGGCGGCGAGAGCCAGCGCGTCAAACTGGCCACCGAACTTGCCAAACGTGATACCGGCAAGACTCTCTACATACTGGACGAGCCTACCACTGGCCTGCACTTTGAGGATATCCGCGTCCTGATGGGTGTGCTCAACCGCCTGGTTGACAAGGGCAACACAGTTATCGTGATTGAGCACAACATGGACGTGATCAAGCAGGCCGACTGGATCATCGACATCGGCCCCGAAGGCGGTCGCGGCGGCGGCATGATTGTGGCTCAGGGCACCCCCGAGCAGGTAGCCGCCTCCGGCAAGGGCTACACCTCGCGCTTCCTCTCCGAGGAGCTCTCCCGCTAAAATGATACCAAAGGGGTCAGGCCCCAATGGTATCATTTTTGAAAAATAGTACCATTGGGGCCTGACCCCTTTGGTATCATTTTACCTTGATGGTTTGGGTTCCGTCGGGGCTTTGGAGAGTGATGTTGTAGATGGCGGAGCCGGAATCGGGCCGGGGGAAGGAGAGGAATTCCGATGCCTGGGCAGTGCCGATAAGACGGCCGTCCATACCTGTAACCGATACTTTCTCACCGGATTTTGCATCGGACACCATTACGTTGATTGTCTGGTCCGTGCTGCTGACACTCATGCGTGTGCTTACTCTGCCGATTGCCTGAACCGAGCTTGTCTTGGGATTGATAAGGTACATACCGCAATGATATTCCGTGCGGTAATCATCTTTGCGCCCAATCTTTTCCAGGGTTGACATGTAGAGCATTCCATCTATTTTGGCAATGTAATATCCTGTTAGTTCCATAGTAAACTGGCCGTGTTGCTCACTGTCCGGCATTTTGCAATAAGCCAGTTCTGTTCCGTCCTGATTCATGATCTTGAATCCCTTGATGACCTTGATCCTTGTAATATGGCGATAGGTCATATCGTCTTTAGTAGATTCCGAACCCTGGTCCGGAGTATCAAGGAAGTCCACATCGGCCACAATGTACTCCCACTTGTCATCCGTGTTGAACAGGTTCTGGCTTATCATAACCTTTGATGTGGGGTAATATGAGTTGTCCACGTCCCGATATTCAAAACTGAGCAGGGTGGGCTCATATCCGGAATCGGAATTATCGGAGAAATCAAACTCCCAGTCGGTGCCGTTTGCGGATTTCTGCCAGTAGTTGCTGGCTATCTCAGAGTTGTCTATTTTTACCGATGCTTTCACTTCCGATTGGCTCCGGGCAACCATAAGTTCGGCCTGAGTCCTTTCGTCGTGAAAATCATATACAGCCATATAGGCCACGCCGTCATTTGCCAGTTGCTTGGGAATGGGCTCAAATCCGCCACTGCTCATACGGTCAGTCATAATCACGTTTTGTGAACGGGCCGGCATGCATAATGCCAGCAAGGCCATAACAGTCAAAGTAGTTTTTCTCATAATTCAAATTATTGGTTGCAGCAAAAGTATCCATATGTCTGATTTGGGGTGTGGTGGAATCCGCCACATCGCGTGAGGTGAAGTTATGGTTGTCCTGTAAAAATCATTGATTATCTTAGCAGACTCTAATGTGTATATGCGCAGATTTATTTTGACATTCCTGATATTGCTATTTTCCTGCGGTATGATGCCGGTCAGGGGTGCTGCGCCGCGCTTTATGAATTATACATCGGCCGATGGCCTGAGTTCCAACACCGTGCTCTCCATGCTTCAGGACCGTGACGGCTTGATATGGATAGGTACCACCAACGGTCTGAACAGGTTTGACGGCTGTACATTCAAGGTTTACAAACGGTCCGATGGCTTATCGGACAACCAGATCAACGCCCTGGAAGCGGATAATGACGGCAGGCTGTGGATAGGTACTTCCAAAGGACTTTGCCTGATGGAGGGGCAGGAGATAAACGTGTGCCGCGCGGACGGTTATGTAAGGGCGCTTCTTTGTGATAATGAAGGTTTTCTGTGGGTGACATACAATGACTGGAGAATAGAGAAGATTGACATTTCCAATGAAACATTCCCGGTTGTGGCCCGGTCATCATACGGCACTGGTCTGGTTGAAGGGGATTACTATTACAACCAGTTGTATGCCGATGCTCAGGGTGATATCTGGATAGGCGGGCGTCTGGTAGCCGGAAAGAAGGTTGTTGACCGACAGACGGCGCAGTTGCAGGAATATGAAGGGAGCGGGTGTATAGGCAGCTTTGCTCCCGGCAGGAACGGTGGGCTGATAGGGTTCAATGACTTTACCACGATGCTGATGACGTTTGACGGCACCAGGTTCGTGAACATCGGCCCTATGCTTGTGGCCCACTGTCGCCTTATCAGAGACAGTCATGGGCGTCTTTGGGCTGCGGGATACAGCGGAATTATGATAGTTGATGAGGATGATCCCATAAGAAGTGAGGTGTTCCGGCATGATTCATCAGATCCATATTCACCCGGTCCGTCGGAGTTTTACTGCGTGCTTGAGGACAGGCAGGGAAACTTGTGGTTCGGCGGCGACAAAGGTGTGGCGGTATATACGCGTATTACAAATATGGTTAAGAACCACCGTCAGGGCGATAACATAACCGCATTGCTGGAGGCACGTGACGGCCGGATGTGGGTAGGCACCAAAGAGGACAACATAACAAGCCTGTATGAGGACAGCCAGGGGTGTATCTACACCGGATACTGGGAATTCGGCAAGGGGTTTGACCGGTATGATCCCGCCACCGGAGTTACGCGCCGGTATGTGCTGCGTGGTGATATACTGCCTCTGCAGGATAAGGTGTATTCCGGTGACCTTATAGGCGCCAACTGGTACAACGGGTTCCTGGAGGACAGCCGGGGCAACCTGTGGTGTATTACCTGGGAAGGTTACGGACTGAACCTGTTTGACCGCAGTAAAGGGGAGTTCATGCCTCCCCTGTGGCTCAGTCCTTTCAAAAGACCAACTCCCGATGTGGACAAACCGGAGTATGTAAGTTCCCGTCTGGGCAGTTGCGCCATCGAGGACAGCAAGGGCCGGATCTATTACGGCACCACCTTTGCCGGACTGAACATAATAGACCCCGATACCAGGTTAGTAAGGAAATTCATTACCGATGACAACATAACTGATCTGGCCCTTGTGACCGATGACCGCGTGTATGCAGGCACCCATCGCGGACTGTTCGTGCTCAGTGACGGTGACAGCACGGGCTGGATGGCCGAAGGCATGAAGATAAACAGCGTCGAGGCAGACCGTAACGGACGCATCTGGGCCGGTACTGATGAGGGCCTGATATTTATTGATACCGACTCTACCTGCGGAAAGGTTCCGTCGTGGATAGGTATATCGCAGGATATATTCAGCGAGAGGGTTTCATGCCCGCTTCATGACGGCTGCCTTGCATTCGGCGGCAGTTCTGGGTATGACACATTCAACCCCGATACGCTGATTGCCGCATCCTCCGGTATGCATCTCAGTGTCTGTGATTTTACTCTTGAAGGCGGGCATCTGCAACTGTCATTCTCAGTCACGGATATTCCGGTGGCCCGACATGTTGAATACAGGTACAAGCTTGAAGGATACGATACCGAGTGGATTCCAACCACCTGGCAGCAGGCCAAGGTCAACTATTCCGGACTTGCTCCCGGCCGATACACGCTCAGGGTGGGGTGTACGGATATTTTTGGCCGATGGGAGCACGGAGACGAACTCTTGATTCCCATAGTAATCCGGCCTCCGTTGCTTCTCAGATGGCCGTTCATCATACTCTATCTGTTGGTTGCTGGCACCCTTCTGTGGCTGTTCGTATGGCTCAGGGAGCGTAATCTGAGGATTGAGAAGGCAAGACTTGAAGATGCCGTGAACATCAAGACATCGGAACTTAGGGCCGAGATAGAGACCCGAAACCGTTTTTTCTCAATCATATCGCATGACCTCAAAAATCCTGTGACAGGGGTTGCACAGCTGGCTTCGCAGTTATCGGCCCATATTGATACATTGGATCATGAATCGCTAAAAAGCGGAGTGGATACCCTGCGTGACGTCTCCAACAGCACGCGGGATATGCTTGAGGACCTGCTGCTTTGGGCTGTCAGTCAGAATGATATGATCAAGGCCGAGATCCGGCAGGTTCCGCTGGATGAGATAATAGACCGTTCGCTGTCCAATGTCAGTGACCGTGCTAAAACTAAAGGTGTTGGCATAGAGAAACAGATGCCGGACGGTCTGATGGTGTCGTGTGACCGCCAGTTGCTGGTAACGGTACTCAGGAATATTCTTGAGAATGCTGTCAAGTACTCGTATCCGGGCGGAACGGTAACGGTTATGGCGGTTGATACTGAACGGGCAACGGAGATATCGGTCAATGACCAGGGGCCCGGAATCAGTCAGGATAAGCTGGATGACCTGTTCAGGATAGACAAGATGCACTCAACCGAAGGTACCCAGGGCGAGAAAGGCACTGGATTGGGACTGATTATCTCACGTGAACTCTTGCTCAGGATGGGTGCGGGGATATCGGTCAGGAATCTTCCGCAAGGGGGATGCTCGTTTACTGTAACACTTAATAAACAATGATATGGCTCAGACAAAGAAGATACTTCTGGTAGATGACTCGCAGATTTTCCTGATGGGACTCAGGATGGCGTTCCAGGCTGCGGATTGGGTGGACGGGATTTATGAGGCGCGCAATCAGGACCAGGCGCTCAAGATGCTGGAGTCTCATGATGACATTAGCCTGGCAATAATTGACGTCTGCCTTGAAAAGAGAGCCGACGGACTGGAGCTGATACGTCAGATCAAGGATAAACATCCGGCTGTAAAGACGCTTGTGCTGTCACAGTACAAGAATCCGGATTTTATCTGCAGGGCCATTGTATCGGGTGCATATGCGTATATCGCCAAGGATTCTGAGGCAGATGTCATTGTATCTGCATCAAAGAATGTGGCCGATGGCTGCTGCATATTCTTTGGTGACACTATCTCAAAGGACCTGCTTACCCGTCTGTTCGGGAATGCCGATAACATCAGGAACGGAAAGCCACATCAGCTCTCGGTCCAGGAACTGGCTGTACTGCAATATGCGGCATCGGGCTACGGCAACGCGCAGATAGCCGCCGTCATGAGCATATCATCAAATACCGTTGAGAGCTATAAGGAGCGCATCAAGAACAAACTGGGCTATGATACTATAATTGAGTGCGTTGCGTTCGCTGTCAGCAACGGCCTAATCGGCTTCAAGGACTAGAATGATACAATTGGGGACAGACCCCTTTTGTATCATTTTTGGAAAATAGTACAAAAGGGGTCTGTCCCCAATTGTATCATTTTGTGCTGTACCAGGATTGGAGGATGTAGAAGGCTTTCTTTTTCTCGCCCTTGTCAGAGTAGAGGCCTTTGCGGTTGTAGTAGTCCTGGATGCCGTCCAGTACGCGGCGCGGTGAGCGGAAATCCTTCATGATCCAGGGGGTGGTGCCTACCAGACCCTCTATCTTATCCAGCATGGCCAGGTTCTCTATGTAGAGGTTCTCCTGGAACTCCTCGGTCCAGCGTTCGTTCTTATCTCCGTGCAGGCCGTATCGGGCGCCTCCTCCAAACTCGCTTACTATGACCGGTTTGTCATACGGGATTTCCCATTCCATCTTGGGCGCGTCATTGACATCCCTGTACCAGCCGATGTACTGGTTGAACGATATCACATCTACGTATTCGTTCATGTTGTCCTGCAGGCGGTTCTTGTAGTTGGAGGCCGATGTCACCTCCATTGCCATCGATATGAGACGGGTGTCGTCCAGGCTGCGTGCGGTCTTGGCCAGGCTGCTCAGGAACTTGTCGCGCTCGGGGCTGTGGGGAGTCTCATTGGCTACGCTCCAGATGATTACGTTGGCACGGTTCTGGTCGCGGCGAATCATATCGGTAAGTTGACGCTCGGCGTTTGCGTAGGTATCGGGATTGGTCCAGGTAATTGTCCAATAGACCGGAATTTCTGACCAGACCAGGATGCCCATCTTCTCGGCCTCGCGTACCATATACTCGTTGTGGGGGTAGTGGGCCAGACGTACGTAGTTGCAGCCCAGTTCCCTGGCCCAGGAGAGTAGGGTGCGGGCATCTTCAACGCTGTTGGTGCGGCCTCCGCCGTTGGGCTTCTCGTCATGGATGCTTATACCTTTCAGGAATATGGGCTTGCCGTTCAGCAGCAGCTGCTTGCCTTTGGTCTCGATGGTGCGGAAACCAATCCGGTCCTTCAGGGTCTCATCTGCCAGCGTAATCTCCACATCATAGAGCTTGGGGTTATCGGGTGACCATAGTTGCAGCTTTTTGGCCTTGAACTGTACCTGGGCGGTTCCGTTGTCATCGGTCACAAGTTTTTTGGTAATCTTGAGTTCGGGGATGCTCAGCGTTATCTGCCGGCCGGCCAGCTTCTCATTCAGATTGACGTTGAAACTGATCTGGTCCGGGGCCGATTTGTCCAGACTGAGTTTGTAGTTCTCAATATAGACTGGTGCCACATCGATAAGCAAAACGTCACGTGTTATGCCGCCGTAGTTCCACCAGTCAAATATCTGGGTGGGGACATTTTCGGCCTTGCGCTTGTTGTCCACCTTGACAATCACAAAGTTATCGCCATCGGTGAGCAGGTCCGTAATGTCCATGTTGAACGGGGTGAATCCGCCCACATGATAGCCGGCATTCCTGCCGTTCACCCACACGCGGGCCTCGTAATTGACTGCACCAAAGTAGAGTATGGTCCTGTGGTCATCGGCCTTACTGTGCCACTCAAACGAGCGCTTGAACCAGACGGTTCCTTCATAGAAGAACAGCTGCTCATTCTGGGTGTTCCAGTCGCCGGGTATGTTCATCACCGCGGCCTTGTCAAAGTCATATTCTATAAGGTCCTCGGGTCGCTGGGGCTTGGCGTTCCTGAAGAATCCCCATGCGGTGGGGTTCATGCGGTAATCATAGTAGCCTTCCTCCTGTACATCGATTATGTAATTCCACTCTCCGTTGAGCGATGTGATGTTACGGGCCTGGACGTTGGCCAGTTGCGGCACCTCTACAGCCGTTGCGTTGGCGGCTGCCAGGCAGATGGTCAGTAATGTGATAATTCCCTTTTTCATTTGAGCAAAGTTTTTTGCAAACATACAAATAATTGGCAAAATGATACCAAAGGGGTCAGGCCCCAATGGTACTATTTTTCAAAAATGATACCATTGGGGCCTGACCCCTTTGGTATCATTTTGCTGGGCGGTGGACGGACATGAAGAGGACGGCGGCAAGGCAGAGGGTTATGCCGATGACCATGCGCGGGGTGATGGGCTCCAGAAAGAGCAGTGTGCCGATGAGGATGGCTGTTATGGGCTCAAACACTCCCAGAATGGCAGTGCGGGTGGGGCCGATGATACGGGTGGCTATGGCCAGGGTGAGCAGGGAAATCATGGTGGGGAATATGGCCAGGCCGGTCAGGTTGAGTGCTGATTTCCAAGAGTTTACTCCATTTATGAATGGTACATGGCTGGTGTACTGATAGCACAGGAACAATACGGTCCCCACTGCTAATGCATAGAATGTGAGCGTGTGATTGGATATGTGGCGGATGCGTGTGGATCGGTTTACGATTACCAGATAGAAAGCGTAACTCAAGGCCGACAGAGCAGCCAGAATCATTCCTCCTGCATGGAGCGACAGTTTGCCGGACGGCAGGCTGAGCAGAATCACGCCTACAAATGTTACGGCAATGGCAATCCAGGTCTGCCAGTTGGGGTAAGACTTGAGCGCCACCATTATCAGCGCCACAAAAATGGGGTAGAGATAAACCAGGGTGGTGGCCAATCCGGACGGGATGAACCTGTAGGATTCAAACAGGAACAGACTGCTCAGGGAGAACAGCAGGCCCAGCACCACCAGCAGCCTGAACTCATCGGCCTTGACGCGGAAGGATTCACCCTTAAGTTTCATCCACACCGCCATAATGATGACCGATATCGCGTATCGGAAAAAAAGCATTGTGGGTATGGAGACACCATCGGCCAGCAAGGGCTTGGCAAACAGCGGGTTCATTCCGTAAGACACTCCGGCCGCTATTCCGGCAGCCAAACCAATCAGACTGTTATGCTCTTGTTTCATCGGGGTGCAAAGATACAACAGTTTTTGCCAAAGTGTCCCACAACGACCCCGCTCACAGCGCTTGTGGGGCGCATCGGTGTGTTACATACCCTCTGTATGATGGTGTGTTCCACAACGAGGGACGCCAGGAGGCTCACAAGGCCGATTGGTGTGGGACACTTTGGCGGATTAGGAAAGTTTCCCTAAGTTTGCGGTAAATTATATGCTTATGAGATACGTTCCGATATTGGCGATGTTTGTGCTTACTGCATGTGCAGCACCGCGGCAGGGAGAGATGAAACTGCATTATGACAGGCCTGCTGATTACTTTGAGGAGGCGCTACCTATAGGAAACGGACGGCTGGGCGCGATGGTTTACGGCGGTACAGCCGCTGATAAGCTGTCATTGAACGATATAACCCTGTGGACCGGGGAGCCGGAAAGCAAGGCGGACCATGTGGATATGGAGTTGTATCCCGGTCTTACCCGATGGGGTGAGGCTGCCCGATACATTGACTCCATCCGTATGGCGCTTGATGCCGAGGATTACCGCAAGGCAGAGCGTCTGCAGCGCAAGGTCCAGGGGCATTACAGTGAGAATTACCAGCCGCTGGGTACGCTCACTATCCGCTATCCGGAGGCTGAGATATCGGAATACAACAGGGAACTGGACATATCGGAGGCAGTAGCCAGAGTCTCTTATCTTCGTGACGGAAAGAGTTTCAGCACGGAGTATTTTGCATCGGCTCCGGATTCTGTGATCGTGGTGAGGATCAAGAGCGCCCAACCTGTTGATGCAGAGCTGGTTCTGGATTATCCTCATCCGCATGAGGCGGTTTATGACGATGGCCGCATTACGGTTGATGGCTATGTGGCATACCATTCTTATCCCAACTATTTCCGGACCAGGCATGAGCGATTCATGTACTCTCCGGACAGGGGAATCCATTACCGCACCATACTGCTTGCGGAGTGTGACGGCCGGACTGAGACCGATGGTAAGTCACTGTCCCTTAAAGGAGTAAAGGAGGCTGTCATCAGGATAGTAAACTCCACATCGTTCAACGGTTTTGACCATGATCCGGTGAAAGAAGGGCTACCTTACCGTGAACTGGCCGATGCCAACGCGGCGCGTGTATGCGGCAAAAACTTCGATGAAATCCGGAAAAAACATGTTGCTGACTACAAAAGTTTCTTTGACCGTCTGACAATAAACCTTGGCAAGACCGATCCCGGAATAAAGGCATTGCCTACCGATGAGCAACTCAAGCTCTACTCGGATGAGAATCAGGCCAATCCGGAGCTTGAGGCTCTTTATTTCCAGTATGGCAGGTATCTGCTAATTTCCAGTTCGCGCACTCCCGGCGTGCCGGCCAACCTGCAGGGACTCTGGAACGAGAGCATTGAACCGCCCTGGAGCGGAAACTACACCATAAACATCAACCTGCAGGAAAACTACTGGCCGGCCGAGCCTGCAGCATTGCCCGAGATGCATGAGGTGATGCTGGACTATGTGAACAATATGTCCATATCGGGAATTGAAACGGCCCGTAATTACCTGGGTGTGGATCAGGGCTGGGCATCGGGCCACAATAGCGATATCTGGGCAACAGCCAATCCGGTGGGCTTGGGGTCAGGTGATCCCAACTGGGCCAACTGGTATATGTCCGGTCCGTGGCTGGCTACGCATATCTGGGAACATTATCTGTTTACCCGTGACCTGGAGCGCCTTAAGAAGGATTATTCTGCATTGAAAGGTGCTGCTGAATTCTGTATGGCCTGGCTGGTTGAGAAAGACGGAGAGCTGATAACATCGCCCTCTACATCGCCCGAGAACAAATACATTACCGACAAGGGATTTCATGGCGCGACACTTTACGGCGGAACTGCTGATATCGCGATGATACGGGAATGCCTCATGGATGCACGGGCGGCATCACTTGAATTGTCGGAGCCGGTTTTTGCCGAAAGATGTGATTCTTACATCGGCAGGCTGCGTCCCTATCATATAGGTGCTGACGGTCATCTACAGGAGTGGTACTATGACTGGGCCGATGAGGATCCGCAACACCGCCACCAGTCACATCTGTTCGGAGTATATCCGGGTCATCAGATAAGTGGAGGAGAATATGCCGATGCTGCACTCAAGTCTCTTGAAATAAAGGGGTTTGAGACTACCGGCTGGAGCTGCGGCTGGCGCATAAACCTCTATGCCCGACTCAGGGACGCCGACAACGCATACCGTATGTATAGGCGTTTGTTACGGTATATCAGCCCCGACAATTACCGCGGTCCCGATGCTCGCCGTGGCGGCGGCACTTACCCCAATCTGCTGGATGCCCATTCGCCGTTCCAGATAGACGGCAATTTTGGAGGCTGTGCCGGAGTGATGGAGATGCTGTTGCGCTCTGAGGAGCATCTGGTGGACCCATTGCCTGCACTGCCTGCTGCCTGGCCCGACGGCTACATCCGCGGCATCCGCACCCGCACCGGCCAGGCCGTTGACCTAGTCTGGAAGAACGGCCAGGTCAGGAAACTTAAAGTAAAATGATACAAAAGGGGTCAGGCCCCTTTGGTATCATTTTTTGAGGTCAAGAAGGATGCGGCGTGAGTCGGAGAGTGTAGTGGCTATCAGGTAGCGGGGGCCTCCGTCGCGGAGTTTGAGGCGCTGTTGCAGCGCTGGGGCAGATTCGGGGAAGTTCCTTACTGAGAGGTTGGCTTGAGTCTTGACCAATGCAGACAGGGATCTTTTGTCGAAGGGGATGATTCCTTTTACCATGAATGTGCGGCCGGGGAAGTTCTCCGGTTTTTCTTTGCTCCAGAACAGGTGGGTGTCCGGGTGGAGCAGGGAAGTATTAGTCCGGGCAGCTATGGTGCGGAACAGGGCACTTTTCATGTAGGGGGCCGATGGTTCGCTGATGTAGGTGCCGGGCTGCAACTGCTGAGGGTCTGTAATGGGCAGAGGCAGAGCGTTTTCATTGCTTTTGGCCGATGAAACCGCCATTTCCGGAGTTCCGTTTGAGTTTATGTCCACTGCGGTAATTGTGGGCTCGGCATCAAAATCGCGCTGCATGAGCAGGGTGATCTCCTTGCATTCTCCTTCCAGACCTATTACCATTACGCGGCTTACGTGCCTTAGTTCCGTGAGTGCGCGGCTTATGTCCAGCATAGGTGAGAGCTTGACCATCACTTTAGGGGCTATATGCAGCAGGTCATCCTGCAGGGCTACGGTATCAGGTTGGCAGTCGCTGATGGATAACAGTTTGCGGCCGGCATCGCCTCGACGGGCGGGATCCAGGTAGATAAGGTCAAGGCTGTCAGGGGTTAGGCTTACAATATAATCCTCTGCTGTACTGCAACTTATCTCAATCTCCGGCCGTCCCAGAGCCTTGAAGTTTGCACGGGCGCAGTCGCAGAGTTCGGCCGACATTTCATTGTAATAAACCTTAGAGCCTGAACGGGAGATGAAGAAGCAATCTACGCCCATTCCTCCGGTGATATCGGCCATTTTGAATCCGGAGCCCAGAATGCTCTCTATGAAAGAAGCCTTATACTGAGCGATGTACTGTGATGTGCACTGCTCAAGCGACAGATGACGTGGATAGACAATACCCTCAGTGGCAGCCCAAAGCGGTACTTTCAAGCGTGCTGCCTGCCATCCTGATATCTGAGTGAGGGCATACTGCATATCCACTCCGTCGGGGCGGGCGGATAGCGCAAGGGTGCGGACATCGGCCGTAAGATGCTCAAGTATAAACTGTTCAGTGAGGTTGTTTGCCATATTCAGTTCAAAATTAGAAAGTTTTTATTACTTTCACGTCATCAAACCAAATGCTTTATGAAGAAACTGTTTTTTGCTTTGGCTGGCATGCTGGCTTTTGTGGCATGCGGCACTCAGGACGGCGGCCCTATACTGACCATTGAGGGTGGACAGATTCAGGGCGTTCCTACCGATATCAAGGGAGTTACCGTTTATCGCGGAATCCCGTTTGCTGCACCTCCTACGGGGCAGAACCGCTGGAAGGCTCCGCAGCCCGTTATTCCATGGGAGGGAGTCAGACTCTGTGACAAATTTGGTCATCCGCCATTCCAGGCAGCCCATTATCCCGGTGGTTACACTACTGAGTGGGGTTACGGCGATGAGGCTCCCTACAGCGAGGATTGCCTCTATCTGAACGTATGGACCAAGAAACCCGGCAAGCCCGATGCCAAGTTGCCAGTAGCTATCTGGATATTCGGAGGCGGCATGCGTGAGGGCTGGGGCTCTGAGCCCGAGTTTGACGGCCAGGAGTGGGCTAACAAGGATGTTGTGCTGGTATCATTCAACTACCGCGTAGGTCCGTTCGGATTCTTTGCACATCCTGAACTTTCGGCTGAGGATCCCGAGCATGCAACCGGCAACTGGGGTACTCTGGACCAGATTGAGGCCATGAAGTGGGTCAAGAAGAACATCGCCCAGTTTGGCGGTGATCCCGATAACGTGATGATATTCGGACAGAGCGCCGGATCACGCAGCGTCAAGTTCCTTAGCGCATCACCTCTTACCAAGGGCCTGTTCAACAAGGCCGTGATAATGAGCGGAAGCGGACTTGTCAAGCCCCGCCCGCAGAGTGCTACTGCTCCTGCAGGTCGCGGAATGGGTATGGGTATGGGAATGCCCCATCAGGGTATGACCACACTGGCCGAGGCCGAGGCATCTACCAAGGAGGTATGTGACTGGGCCAACCTGACCACACTGCGTCAGCTGCGCGGTGCCAGCACCGAGACCATATTCGCTCTGGGCGGCCTCTACACCAACGTAACCGGAAAGCGCAGCATACTTACCGCATCACCCATATCACCTTATATTGATGGATATGTGCTGACTGAGTCATTCGATGATGCCTGCCTGGACGGATCGCTGGCTCAGGTTCCTTACCTGATTGGCTATACCCTGAACGATGCAGGCAATATGGGCACACAGATCGTGGATTTCTGCCTTAACCGTGAGGAGATGGGCGGCAAGGCATACGCCTATCAGTTTGCCCGTCCGCTGCCCGATGACGGCAACCATCCCGAGGTGACACAGCGCCTTAGAGGTGCTTTCCACTCATCGGACCTGTGGTTTGTATTCAAGTCACTCAAGCACTGCTGGCGCCCCTGGACCCAGGGTGACTGGGACCTGTCGGAGAAGATGCTTACCGCTTGGTCCAACTTTGCCAAGTACGGTGATCCCTGTGGTCCCGACGGTGGTGACTGGAAACCTCTCACCAAGGACAACCAGCAGTTCATGATATTCAAGCTGGACGAGAATGACGTGGAGGCATCGGAGCTGGGTAATCCGCTTGCAAGATAAGATAAGGTTGATAAAAGCCTGATTATTGTAAAGATTAAAGACGGACTGGTCCTGTCCAGTCGGATGGGGATTTGCCGGTGATGTTCCTGAAGTTTCGGCGGAAGGATTCCTCGCTGGCAAATCCAGACATCTCGGCCACCTGGGCAATGGACAGTTTTCCGTCTTTTTCCATTATTGTCTTGGCGTACTCCACTCTGTAGGTATTGACGAACAGGGCGAATGACTTACCGCTGTGGGTGTTGATGCTGGTGGATACATAAGTGCGGTTGCTGCCTATTGATTTGGCCAGGTCCACAACCGATAAGCCCGGCTGCAGGAACACCATCTCTTTTTCCATTTTTTCCACAATGGTATTGAAAAGGGATGAGTCTTCGGCTTCTTTGTCGGTGGGCACGATATCCTCCTTAAGCTCATTCTCCATCTGGAATGCCCCGAACCTGTATCGGAATCCCACGTATGCTATTGCATAAATGGTACCCGCAAACAATACGGACGGCACTGCAAGCACGGTTTTTCCTGTAAAATAACGCTGCCCCAGAAAACTCAGCACCACGGTACAGATTGCTGCTGTAAACTGTACGCCAACCAGAATCATTACAGGTTTTGCAGTCTTTCCTTCAACCTCTGAATATGAGTCATAGACGCTCCGGTCAAATGCCTTGAGCTTTATCAGACTCATCACGGACACTAAGATGGCCTGTATGGGGCGGATTATTGAGATGAAAAGATCCGGAATGTCCTGCCTGATTCCGAATATGAGCACGGAAACACTTGCAGCAGCGGCTATAATGCCTGGGATGAACAACAAGGCAATCAGGCCTTTGCCAGGTTTGTGATTGTCTGTTATAGCTTTGATATAGAGGTAATATAACGGATATGTGGTTAATGTGGCCCAAGAGTATATTACGTTCAAAACGTTATATTTATCTGCCGCAGAGTTGTTACTGTAATAAACTGCATGATAGAGAAACAGTAACATTGAAACAAGCAGGAACTGGCCAAGATAACGCTGTGCCCTGTTCAACTCTCTGAAACTGAATCCGGCATGGACCGTCCAGAACAGACAGACCATGAAAGGAAGCATAGGAATGAGGTTTTCTATAAATACCATAATTTGGGGGGCAAATATAGTATTTTGTACGATATGACCGATTAATTTCTGTTTTGAATGCTTATTAAGCAGTAAAAATATCACCTTAGCAAATCAATCAAAAAATAAGAAAATGAGAAAAATCCTGTTTTTTGCCATTGCTTCAGCTATGCTGGGCTTGACATTCACATCATGTGAAAAAGAGAAAGATGATGATTCCAATAAGACCATCTCACTTGACGGAAGGTGGGACGGCGTGCCTGAAGGTACGCAAGTGGGGATAGGTGAGCAACGCATTACTCTCATCATCAGCGGCAACAAAGTGGATGTTTATATCGTTGCCTGGGGAGATCACCTTAAAGGAACATACACTTATGAGAACGACAAACTTAATTTCTCATTCAAGAATGAAGACGCTTTTGATGCACTTATTGTAGAAGATACCTATAAGGGCTGGAGTATGTCTGACGGAGCGTTGGATCCCGAGACATTCGAACTCAAATATACCGATGAACTGCCATATCGCTGGTATCAGATGGATCCGGAGCAGTTTGAAATGGATGTTAACTTCCTTAAAGACTTTACTTTCAAGATAGTTGACGGAAAGAAAGCCGTAGGCGGCCCGATGAATCTGGAATTCATAAAGAGGTAAATCATAAACAAAACCATAATATGAAATCAATTATTCGTTTTATCTGTGCCGCTGTTGCAATCAGCCTGGCATTTACATCCTGCGATAAGGATGACAATGAAACCAATGGTGAAAAAACCGCCCTGGAGGGTAAGTGGGTACATTCCGAAAGGTATGAATATGACAACAACGGTTATGCTGACCGCGTGGAGAGTTTTACCTTTAAGGGTAATACATACATTCTTGAGTGCTCAGAAACCGGTAGGAATCCACAGGGAGGATTATGGGGATACGGTCATAAATTGACTGGTACCTTTACCTGTACAGGATCTACATTCACAATCAAGGTTGAAAAGTTCTACGGTTTCAACAACGGAGATGTTCAATTTGACTGGCATGAGTATGATGATGGAACAGAAGGTAAGAGCTTTACTTTCAGTTATCAGATAGAGGACGGACATTCATTGGGTGTTACCGCACCGGATGAATTTGCACTAGGCGCCGGTTCATATCTGGGTGTAGACCAGGCCTGGTATGCAAAAGAATAACCTTAACTATATATGACAATGAAGACAAAGACTTTCTTTTTGGCCCTTGTGGCCATGACTGCGCTATTCTGCGCCTGTGACGATGAAAAGGAATCAACCGATGAGGTTGATCTTAAAGTGAATCAGTTTTACTATGACGGAAAGGTGTTTGATGTAAAGACTGGTGGAAGTTGGGATGAAAGAATGGGCTGGCTTGACGTTGTTTGTGAATCTGCAGGTTTTGGTACTACTATAGACCATCATTGGCAATTATGGGAGTCTGGAAAGACCATTGACCTGGCAAAAGAAGGTTATCCTGAGAGCTTTTCCATAATGGGAATTAACGATCAACTGCCTTCATCACTTCCTTCCATTCAATTCTTTGGAAAGGATGGTGAAATAGACGGTGTTCAATATGAGAATATGTTTAAGAGCGGAACTGTAAAATATACAGGAGGTATCTCAGCCGACAAACTGACTTTCAAGTTCAATGCCACTCTGGCTAACGGTAAGGTCATGAAATTCTGGTTTGAGTTCAAGCAGTCTTACCAATAATAAACAGAATAACATTAATTCCTGCCGCACAGTTGACTGAAGTCACAGTTGCGGCAGGTTTCTTTATCGTCGGTGGGACTGAACGGGATGGCGGGGTTGAATATCCCGGATATCAGTTCTGTCAGTTTCTCCTCAAACTCCTGACCGCATCTGCCGTTGAAATCGGTAAGTTCATCATTGCCTATATGGTAGTAGGTGTCATCGGCCGTGGGCTTGGACGATGAGCGTGTGTAGAGCAGGGTGGGTGCCAACTTGTACTTACTGAACTCAGGCTGTTGGCTCATGACACAGGCGTAATAGAATATCTGGAAGGCCTGACTCTTGAGGTCCTTATATCTTGTGGGCGGGAACAGGTCATCAATTGTTGCCGGAGCGCCTTTGTCTCTTCCGGTCTTGTAGTCCACTATGCGCAGAATGCCGTCCTTAAGGTCCATACGGTCTATGATACCCTTGATGCGTATCCTGAGCATGGAGCCTGCATCAAGCGGGTCCGGAACAGAAACGGAATGGTTATAACCGTCCGATTCGCTCCCTATATACCTGAACGGAGCGTACAGCTCCATATCCATGCGCAGTATCTGGCGCAGGTATTTCAGTATAACCTCAAAGTTGATGGCCTGGGTGCCGCTGTAATCGGCCTTGTCTACATCCTTAAAATCAAAGTAATCCTCATGGAAAGCCTGTTGTACAAAGCTTTCCAGATGATTGCTGTCCTTGAGCAGTGACTCTATCTCCTGCCTTGTTATGGTCTGGTCGGCTGTCTTTGATGCCAGATAGTTATATGTAAGCTCGGCACTCTTATGGAATAGCGTTCCGAACATGTCATAGCCTATTTCAGTATCGGTATCCTTAGGCTTTCTGATGCCAGCAATCTGGGCCAGATAGAACTTGAGCCTGCACTCCATATATTTGATCAGGGCCGATGGCGACAGGTATGAATCCTTGTCGGCAAAATCGTACTTGCGGCAGAGCTCTTCAAGCAGAGTGCGTGTCTTGGTTACGGATAAGGGTTTAATGTCTGTGTCTGACCGGTCAGGCTTGAGCGTAATGCGCTGTATTTCAGCGCCGCTTACAATGAGCTGGAGCAGGTATCGGGAAATCTGGCCCTTACCTATGCCGCGGGCATCGGCATTGCCGTTATAGACCATCGTGACGTTCTCGGCCCTCTGGAGCAGATGGTGGAAATTGTACGATGAAACGGCGCTTTTGTCCTGCATGGTGGTCAGCCCGAAAGCCACGCGGATATTATAGGGTATGAAGGATGCGCTCTGCCCTGATTTGGGCAGCGTACCCTCCTGTGCCGACAGCAGCAGAACGTTCCTGAAGTCCAGGTTCCTGGTCTCGATAAGTCCCATAATCTGCATTCCAACAGCGGGCTCACCGTGGAACGGAACAGTTGTTGTAGAGAGTATGGAGCGGATAAGACGACACAGCGTATCGGTGCTTATTTCCAGGTTTCCGGATTCGGCCAGCGAATGGAGACGGTTTATCTGTGTGTAGATGCGGTAGAGCGACTCCTGAATGAGCGGTTGGAACAGTGTGTCGTCATCACGCTGGCGTATTACCGGCACAAGCGCTTTGAGTACGGTCTGCAGATATTGCAGCAACGACAGGTTGTCTGTGGCGGGCGTAAAGAGTACCGAAAGTTCCTTGCAGCCGTTAAGCGCTTCGGTATCAGGGAACATACGGCGGGTCTTGCGCATATCATCCAGCAGTTTGGGCGCTCTGTCCGATAACGCCGAAACCAACGGGTTGCCCAGGACCCGGCTGAGCGACTGTATGCTCAGCCTACCTCTGTTCCTTGCGGCAAGACGCTGCATATCAATAAGTGCAATGACCAGGCTGAAGAGTGATGTCTCCGACAGCTTGTAACCCATGGTGATGTTTACACTTCCTATGCGCTGCTGCGGGATGCTGTGCAGCACAGGCTGCAGCAGGTTCTCATCGGCCAGGACTATGGCTGTCTCCTTACCGGCCTTTTCAATGTCTAGAGATTCAAGCCATTGCCGGATATAACGTGCCTGAGCGTTATCGGTCGATGCCTCAACTATTGTGAGACGGGCCTTGTGCATGCCGTCAAACCGCTCTCGCGGAAGCTCATTGGGAAACTCCTTGAGGTTGTCACGCAGGAAACGTCCTGCCTCATGCAGCAGGCTGCTCTCTGTGTAGGCAGGGTCATAATCCCAGTAGAACAGGGCATTGCCGGCTTTCTGTATGGCGCGGAACAGCTCCTTCTCGGCTCCGTCCAGGCTGTTGAATCCCACAAAAGCGTATTTGCCGGCAGAAAGGCGCTCGGTGTCAAGATTGCAGATGACCCTGCGCTGAATCATGCCGTTGTAGCCTATGCCTTTGTCTGACAGCAGTTTGTTGAACTTCTGATAGACAGTACCCAGCACGCTCCATACCGCCTGATAATGTTCGCGGAGTTGGGTGGGCTGAGCTTTCTTCATCTCGCCGAAGAACTGCTCCAGAGCCTCTCTCTGTTCTTCTGTAAGGAACGATGTGTCAGTAAGTTCACGCTGCTCACGGAGCAGACTGAACAGCTGGTCCGCCGGTGCCAGATTGCGGTCCACATCATCAAAATCGGCCAGCATCAGCTCTCCCCATGACCAGAAACTGTCCAGTGACTCATCGGTGTGCAGCTCCTGCTGATAGATGCTGTGGAGCAGGGTGACCATCTCGATGCGGTCGGCTGCCTTGAGGTCAGACTGTGACTGGAACAGCTCCTCGATAGTAGTATATTGCGGTGACCACACCGGCTTTTCAGAGCATGCTGACAGGAAATCATCAAAGAACAGCCTGGCGCGGCGGTTAGGGAAAACCACCGTTATATCGGCAAGTCCGTTACCTTGCGCTCCGTACTTACGGTACAGATCCTCTGCTACTATCTTAAGAAACGGTTCCATAGTCCTTTATAGTTTTACTGCATCCCAGCCGAAGTCCTTGTAATAGTTTATTTTAAGATTGTGGCTTTTTACATATTCACCCAACTGCTCGCGGCGAACGGCCTCACGGACATCCTGGTTGGAGTGCATGTTCTGATAGACGTCATAATGGGAGCCGAATATGCGGCGGGCGCTTGCGTCATTGCCGGCACCATCCACAGTCTGCTCAAATGATGTAACCTTTAATGCGCCGTTCTGACTGATTACGGTCATGACTCCGGAATGGTTGCCGCCCGATACGGTCATCAAGGTATCACCTTCCAGGTTGTACCACCATATCCAGAAATCACCCCAGACACGTGCCTGATTAGCGCTTATCTCCTGGGCCGATACAATCATCAGGGTGGGTATACAGAACTGTCCCTGCTTGTACTGTACACCGATCTCCTTTATCAGATAATCGCTTATGGCATCGCGCAGAGCCTGCTCCTTTCGGTTGTTGGCTATGTAGTTGATGCAGTCCTGCTTATGGGTGTCAAAGTCACTCATAAGCCACACTCCATCTACCTTTTCCATAGAGAGCAGATGCTCCTCTATGTCACTGTCAGGGTCAAATGATCCGTCCTCCCACTTCTGGCGGACGCTCACGTTAGCTATGGCGTGTGTCTTGTCTGTCTTGGTTACGCCGGTCACCGTGAAATCGGCTATGGTGCCGCCGTTTCCGGTAACAAAGTAATAGAGCCACTCGTGGTCCATGGCCTCATGCGCCGGCAGCCGGTAGAACATGGTGTCCAGCACGGCGTAGAAATCGGGCGTCATAAACTCCCTGGACTTTTCAAGCAACTCATGGTCGGGGATGTAACGGCACAGCTCATCGGCCCGCTTGATGAGTTGCTTGGGGCTGTCGGCGCAGGCCGATAATAGCACTGCGGACAATAGTATTACAAGTGCTTTTTTCATATCTCAAAATCCAGACAACTGCGTTGAACGGTGTAGGGACGTACCTTGGTATCGGCCACAGCCATGTGAGCCGGATGCTTGGCATACGCCTTCAGGGCCTCCTCAGTTTCCAGCGTGCTGTCCAGCATCACATCTGCATTTGACGATGCCAGCCGTCCGCTTATGTTTACCTTTACGTCAATCAGCCCTGGAACCTTACCGACCAGGCCTTCCAGTCCCTCCTTGATACCGGCCTTTACGGCCTCCTTCTCACTTTCTGATAGCTCCGGATTCAATGTCCAGAGAATAATGTGCTTTACCATATCGTTTTTGTTTATTCGTAATATTCAATCTTCAGTTCTTCGGTCACGTTAAGGTCATCGTGGAAATCATCATCATACTTATATACGATGCGCAGCCCGCGATAAACCGCCGGAACCTTAAGTGTATCAATAAGATGCCACCGCGGTATCCCAAAGTCATATGATGCCCGGTCCAGTATCATGCGGTTGCAGGTAAAGTCAAATTGGTAATACCCGCCACCAATGCAATCATCTTCCGGCTGCAGCAGGTCCTTATGCTGACGTACCATCCCTAAGCGCAGGACTCCGGCTCTGGTTATTATGAATTTGGGGAGTGACATAGTTACCCGCGAATATACTGAAATCTTCCGATACTTGTTTTTGGATTATTCATGCTAAATTCATTATTTTTGAGACTGAAAAGGTTATCTGCAAGTATGAGTGACATTGATATAATTCTAAATGAATTGAGAAAGTTCAATAAGGAAAGGGATTGGGATCAGTTTCATAATGGAAAGGACTTGGCAATAGGCCTTTCGGTTGAGGCATCTGAACTTCTTGAAGCTTTTCTTTGGAAGGCTCCCGAGGATGCATCGGAGGATAAAATTAAGGAAGAACTTGCTGATGTTCTGAATTACGCATTTCAGATGGCAGATCGTTATGGTTTGGATATCAAGCAGATAATGCTGGATAAAATTAAAAGGAATGCCGAGAAATATCCTGTAGAGAAAGCAAAGGGTTGTGCCAAGAAATACAACGAGCTATGATTGTATATCACGCTACAAAGAAGCAATTCGTTCAAGACGTTTTTGATAATACCATTGCTGATGATATCGATAACGCCTTTTATGCTCATTTAGGTCGTCATACTTCACCAAATGAGAAACGTTCCTGGCAGAACTCCATGCAATATATGTACAAGGTGATGGATTCTCCCCAATTACCGGATGATGCGGGAATAGCCATAGAATATCAGATACCGCTTACGTCAAAAAGGATAGATTTTATAGTAGGAGGAAATGATGAATTCGGAAGGGGTAATCTTGTCATTATTGAACTCAAACAATGGGAAAAAGCCAGATTTGCAGATAAGCCGGATCTGGTTGTAACCCGTTTTGAACACGGGGAAGCCGAGACGAGCCATCCTTCATATCAAGCATGGTCCTATGCCTATATGCTTGAAAATTACAACAGCACTATACAGGACTACAGGATTAGTTTGAATCCTTGTGCCTATCTGCATAATTACCAACCGGATTCTGTTATTACGGATAGCCGTTATAGCGATTATACCAGCAAAGCCCCGGTGTTTCTGAAGAATGATGCGCAAAAGCTGCGTACGTTTATAGGCAAGCATATTCATAGTGGGGCAAAGCAGGATCTGATGTGGCTTATAGAAAATGGTGAATTGCGTCCGTCAAAACAGTTGGCAGACTCTATTGTTTCTATGGTAAAGGGCAATCCTGAGTTCGTGATGATTGATGAACAGAAGGTGGTATATGAAAATGCTCTTGATTTGGCCCGCAAATCACAAACCGGTCGCAAGCATGTTTTGATTGTACAGGGTGGGCCAGGTACGGGAAAGAGCGTGCTGGCTATTCAATTGATGGCAGAACTTACTAAAGAAAGGATAGCTTGCCAATATGTTTCCAAAAACTCCGCTCCCAGAGCAGTATATTCGGCTAAGCTCAGTGGAACATTCAGAAGAAACTTTATCAACAATCTGTTTGTAGGAAGTGGCAGTTTTATCGATACTCCCCAAAATTCTGTAGGCGCACTAATTGCAGATGAGGCACACCGATTGGCAGAGAAGAGCGGTCTATATGCCAACCAAGGTGACAATCAGATACGTGAGATAATCAATGCCGCCAAGTTCTCTGTGTTCTTTGTCGATGACCGTCAGCGTGTTCACGTTCGTGACATAGGTTCTACAAAAACCATTCAGACAATAGCAGAACAGTGCGGGGCCAAAGTCAATGTCATGAAACTTGAATCACAGTTCAGATGCAACGGATCAGACGGATATCTCTCTTGGATTGATAATGCCCTGCAAATATCAGAGACGGCAAACATCAATCTGTCATCGGCCGATTATGATTTCCGGGTGTTTGACAGTCCGGTAGATATGTTCAATGCTATCAAAAACAAGAATGCCGACAGAAACAAATCACGTGTTGTTGCAGGATATTGTTGGAAATGGTACCAGAATGAAATGGATGTTCCCGATATTGTTATCCCTGGATATAAGTTTGCAAAAAAATGGAATCTGGCATCTGATGGTAACTTATGGATTATAGGCGATAATTCAATAGACCAAATAGGTTGCATTCATACCTGTCAAGGCCTTGAACTGGATTATGTGGGCGTTATTCTTGGCCCAGATATTAAGTTTAGAGACGGACATATCATTACTGACGTAACGGTACATCCCGGTGCAGATGCTGCAGTCCGTGGCTTGAAGACACTGGTTCGCTCAGGTGATGTAAGGGCTTGTCAAACAGCAGATGAAATCATCAAGAATACATATCGCACACTGATGACAAGAGGCATGAAGGGCTGTTATGTTTTCTGTTGCGATAACGCGCTTTCAGAGTACCTCAAGGGGTTGCTGACTGTAGAAGAAACACCCCAGGAGTTTGCACGTATTGAAGCCGATGTGGCAGATAATGTAAAGTATGTTGATTTCTTGCCTTTCTATTCAGTGAAAGCCGCCTGCGGTTATTTTGGTGACGGTGAAGATGTTGAAGAATCTGGATGGGTGCAGGTTGAAGGAATGGGCAAACTGAATCGCAACATGTTTGTCGTAAAAGCATCCGGTAATTCCATGGAACCGAGAATTCACGATGGAGACTTGTGTGTTTTCAGAGCAAATCCCGCCGGTAGCCGTGAAGGAAAGATCCTGCTGGTACAAAACCATACGTCTTATGATCCTGAATATGGAGGAAGTTATGCCATAAAACAATACACTAGTGATAAGTCTTTCTCAAATGACGGCTCATGGCATCATTCATCGATAATACTGAAACCCTTGAATCGGGATTATAAACCTATCGTTCTAGAAGAAGATGAAGCTGATGATTTTAGAGTGATAGGAGAGTTCTTAGGAACGCTATAACGATTAAGGATAATCACCAAAATGACGCAAAGTGAAACGACCCCTTTGCGTCCTGTTTTTTTTAATATAAAAAACTAAACCCGTATGTATGATTGCTCAGGGACACACGGGACTTCTGTTTGCAAATATACGAACTATTATTGTATTTGCGTCCGCACAGCAGACGCAATTATTGACGCAAGGGGGAACGACCCTTTTGCATCATTTGTGCAAGTGGCACTTGCATAATTGGGTAATCTGATTGCTCTGCAGAAAAAAGTTGGCCAAAAGGTTATACCGCTACAACCTTTTTGCCAACATTCTATGAAAAACCAATGAGTTACCGCTTATCGGAAGGAAGCTGGTAAACCCGGACATAGTCCACCTCCATGGTGACGGGGAGGGCGGATTCATCGACGCCTTCCTGGCCGCCCCAGTCGCCTCCCCAGGCCAGGTTCAGGATTATGTGGAAGGGGTAGTGGAAGGGCCATTGGTCGTGGGTGTCGCCCAGGACGGATTTTTCAAGATTGAGCAGTTCCTTGCCGTCGACGTAGGTTATGATTTCATCATCGGTCCATAGGAGGGAGTAGATGTGGAAATCGCCCTCGGCTTTCTTTATGGTGACGGCCTTGGTCTTGTGGGTCTTGTTAGTGTGGTTGTAGGCTTGGGTGTGGATGGATGATGAGACCTCGTTGGGCGTGAATCCAACCTCTTCCATTATGTCTATCTCACCGCAGCGGGGCCAGCCGTTACCCGGCATACGGTTGGCGGCGGGCATCATCCAGAAGGCGGGCCAGGTGCCTTTGCCTTTGGGGAGTTTGATGCGGGCCTCAAAATATCCGTTCTGCCAACCGGTGCGTGCGTTTCCGTTCAGGCGACCGGAATAGACTTTGCCATCCTCCTTGAAGCAGTTTATGCGCAGGGTTCCGTCCTTGACCTCGGTTACTGGGGTGCCGGCAGGGGTAATGTGGTTTACGTAGTTCTGGAGTTCATGGTTGACCATGCCCTGGCGCATTATCACGTGGGTCCACTTGGTGGCATCGGGCTCGGTTCCCTCGTTGAACTCGTCCTGCCAGACAAGTTCATAACCCTTGGGCACGTACTTGCCCGTGCGTTTGCCTTGTGCTGTCACCAACGGCAGGCATGCTATTGCTGCTAATAAAAGGATCCTTCTCATACTGTTTGGATTTTATTAGTGTAAACGTACCAGATATGGCCTTCAACCTTGGTGTAGCCCATCTTGTGCAGAAGGTGCATATATTCCTGCACCTGGTGTATGTACTCCTCGCGCTCGCGGCCGAATTTGAAATCCACTATTACGGCACTTCCGTCGGGCCTGATCATTACGCGGTCGGGGCGTCGGGTCTGAAGGATGCCGCCGTCCCTGAATATGATGGAGGACTCGTTGAACAGCATGTAACTGCCGTTGAACCAGTTATGTACGCCTGATTTGTCAATATGACCGCGAATCTCTTGCTTAAGGCTTTCGGCATTTGAGCGGGATTCCAGCAGACCGTCGCTGAGCATCTTGTCAACGGCTGCGTCTATATCGGCCTCCGTGCGGATGGTGGCAAAGAGGTTGTGCAGCAGCTTGCCGGTCTGGATGTACTCCTCCTGCCGGTCATCGGAATCATCGGTGGAATGGACAAAACGGGTAGATTCGCCCGATTGGCGGAAGCGTGCGTTTATGGGGTAGGTGTGCAATTCCAGCGGACTCGGGGTGGGCTTGCAGTCAAACGGATTTCCGGAAGAAACGTTCTTTTTCTCCTGATGGGCACATATCTCACCGTTCTCATAGATGTAAGAATTATTCTCGTTGGGTTCCAGCTTGAAGGCCGATGATAAAGCGTATGCCATGACATCGGCTATGGTAGAGGCTTTACCTTTGGTATTTGTCTTGGATTTGGTGCCCAATACTATCAGATTGCTCTCGGCGCGGGTAAAGGCTACGTATAGCAGGTTGAGGTTGTCAACGGTCTGCAGACCTGCCTCCTGTCTGTAATCATCGCTGAAATCGGAGTTTCCCAGTTTCTTGGTAAACGCTACCGGCAACAGCGGCATCTGATTGAAAGGCTCCGTCTTGGGTGTGGTCCAGATGCGCTCATCCTTGAATGCACCCTGATAATCTATTATGCTCCAGTCGCAGTAGGGGACAATTACGGTGTGGAACTCCAGACCTTTGGATTTGTGTATGGTGAGCAGGCGTATGCCTTCGGCGTCTGTGGCGGGAATTGAACCGGTTGACAGATCGCTGTCCCAATCGTCCAGGAATGCCCTGGCCTCGCCGGGGTTGCGGCTGAGCCACTGGCACAGGGTGTCAAAGAATGCCATCACATACTGGTCCTGACCAGGGATGCGGTTAAGCTCAAGAATTGTGTAGAGTTTCTCGGCAAGCTCATACAGCGGCAGACTGCGCAGCGCTTCCAACTGGCCGGTGAATGCGGCCGGAAGAGAATCCTCAAGCCCGTCGGCCATAAGCCTGTCAAATGACCTGCCCGATTTGGTGATGCTGCACTCAAACTCCCAGGCCAACTGCGCAAGAGCTATGCGGTCAGTGCTGTCCAAAAGCCATTTCAGGGCGTTTATAAGAATCCTGACCGATACCGATGAGCCCAACTGGAACGCCTCACCTGAGATCATCCTGTAATCAGTACGGTTGGCGGCGAACCATTCGGCTATGCCGGTTATCTGTCGGCCTTTCCGGCAGAGTATTGCTATGTCGGTCTGTCTGACTCCGGCTGCGGTCAACCGGTCCAGCTGATCGGCAATTTGTTTGAATATTTTATCGTCAGCGCTGCTGTCGTCCGACTTGGTGTCAATCCTTACATAAACGTATCCGATGCCGTCATCCTTGGGACATATCTGGTGAACAGTGCTGTAGGCCTGTTCAAGTGCGGGGTAGGTGGTGCCTGTAAGGGAGATGTAGTTGCCGGCAAGCATATCGACCGCATTCGGGAACAGGGCGTTGTTGAAATCTATTATGTTCTGATGGCTGCGACGGTTCTCCTTCATGGGAACTATCTGTGGATGATAGACGGCCAGCTTATCTTCCATTATGGAGTTGAGTATGTTCCAGTCACTGTTGCGCCAGCGGTAGATGGACTGTTTGACATCGCCCACCACCAGGCAGTCCTTGCCGTTGGCCAGGCATTCCCACAGCAGCAGATACAGGTTGCCCCATTGCAGACGGGAAGTGTCCTGGAACTCGTCTATCATCAGGTGCTCTATGAAACTGCCGGTCTTTTCATATACGAATGATGTGTCGCTGCCGGACAGACGGCTCAGCAACTGTGGCGTATCTGCCAGTATGAAACGGCTCTGCTCCTGGCTGTGGCGGTCTATCTCGGCACGTATGCTCAGCAGCAGGTTCAGCTCATGGATATACTGCAAAGCGGCGTCGTATGTATTCCTTAGCCGGTTGTACTCGGCGTGCAGAGCGCCTATGGTTTCAAAACGCGGCGATAGCTCTTGTGCTGCAAAACCTGAATACCATGGATACTTTTTAAGGTCACTCTTGCGGAAGAAACTGTCCGGGTCCGATATGCAGTCGCCGAAGGTGGACGTTAGCTCTGAATCAAGTATGGTGTTGCCGATGACCTTGACCAGATACTTGCCGGGATTGGACGAAAAGTCGGGGATGTCCAATCCTGCATTGGAAAGGGCGTTTTCAATCTCCTCGCCAAGTATCTTTACCTTTTCGGCCATTGGCGGCAGGACAGAATCCCTGGCTGATATCAGGTTCCGGTTGTATTCTGAAATGGCGCCGGGCTTGGACAGGATTCGGCGTAGTTCATCGCCTTTCTCCATGAAAATCTCGCGGAAAAGTTCGGCGGAGAACTTCTTGAGAGTACCGTCAATTGACCAGTTGCGGTCATTGTCTATGTTGCTCTCTACAAATTCCATTATGTTGCGCTTGTCATCGGAATCCTGCTCCACACCGGCCAGGAATGAATCCACAGCCTCACCAATCACAGCTTCAGTATCCAACTCAAGAGTCAGGTTGGCGCCTATATGAAGCTCCCGCGCCAGACTGCGCAATACGGTCTGGAAAAAACTGTCGATGGTCTCCACACGGAACCGGCCGTAGTCCTGCAGAATCATATCCAGTGCCAGCAGGGCGTTGTGGCGGATGGTCTGCTCATTGTATGTGACGGCATTCTTGACCTCATTATAATAGGCTTCCGATGCGCTCAGGTTATGCCCTATACCGTACAACTGAGACAGGATGCGCTGTTTCATTTCGGCCGTAGCCTTGTTGGTGAATGTCACAGCCAGGATATGCCGGTAGTTCTCGGGGTTATTGACCAGCATGATAATATACTGCACAGCCAGCCGGAACGTTTTGCCCGATCCGGCCGAAGCCTTGTATACAGTCAGGTTGGATTTGTTACCCATAATAGTTTAATCTATCCAAAATTAGTAATAACTCCTGATAATAGTGCTATCTTTGCGGTCCTAATTTAAATACGCCTTTAGCGTAAAAAACTTTCTGGAAAATGGGATACATAACTGAAGACAAACGTAAGGTTACCACACAGCGTCTCAGAGAGATGAAACAGCGTGGCGAGAAGATTGCAATGCTTACTGCATATGACTATACAATGGCCAAGATGGTGGACGGAGCAGGTATCGACGTAATTCTGGTTGGCGATTCGGCATCGAACGTGATGGCCGGAAACCAGACCACACTGCCCATTACATTGGACCAGATGATCTATCACGCCAAGTCTGTGGTACGTGGCGTACAGCGCGCCCTTGTAGTTGTGGACATGCCTTTCGGCACATATCAGATCAATGACTCCGAGGCCGTGACCAACGCCATCAAGATAATGAAGATATCCCATGCCGATGCCCTTAAGCTGGAGGGCGGCGAGGAGATACTGCCTCAGGTGCGTCATATCATTGAGGTAGGTATTCCCGTTATGGGACATCTGGGCCTAACCCCCCAATCCATCAATAAATTCGGAACATATGCAGTCCGTGCCAAGGAGGAGGCCGAGGCCGAGAAACTCATATCCGATGCCCACAAGCTTGAGGAGGTAGGTTGCTTCTCTATCGTTCTGGAGAAGATTCCCGCCGCTCTGGCTGAGCGCGTGGCTAAGGAGGTTTCGGTCCCCATCATCGGCATAGGTGCCGGCGGCGGAGTGGACGGCCAGGTTCTGGTTTGCGCCGATATGCTGGGCATGAACAATGATTTCAGTCCGCGTTTCCTGCGTCGCTACGCCAATCTCTACGAGACCATCACCAGTGCGGTAGGTCACTACGTGGAGGATGTCAAGAATTCGGACTTCCCCAACGAAAAAGAGCAATACTAAAATGATACAAAAGGGGTCTGTCCCCTTTTGTATCATTTTTTGCGATGGAAGAAACGGCCCTTGCCCTTGTGCAGGGGCTTTTTGCGTTCTTGAGCGTATTCAGGAGCCTCACCTAATTCTTCCGGGATAGGGACCTTGTAAACGTCTTTGCCCAGGAAACGCTCTATCTGCCGGAACTTGGGCTGGTCATCCAGGCTGATGAATGTGATGGCGCAGCCTTCGGCACCGGCGCGTGCGGTTCGGCCTATGCGGTGGACGTAATCCTCAGGGTCGTGTGGAACGTCAAAGTTGATTACCAGGTCTATATCGTCAATGTCTATTCCGCGCGATACTATATCGGTGGCTACCAGAATGTTGATATGACCGTTGCGGAACTTATGCATTATCTCGTCACGCTCAGATTGGGCAAGATCCGAATGCATCTCACCAACGTTGAGCCCCAGACGACGCAGGGACTTGGTTATCTCCTTTACTTTCAGCTTGGACGATGCAAAAGCTATGACTCTCTTGGGCGCGTTGTTCTGGAAGAGGCTCTGTATGATGGGTAGCTTCTGGGCCTCGTAGCATACGTAGGCGGCCTGCAGAATCTTGTCGGCAGGCTTGGAGACGGCCAGCTTGACCTCGACCGGGTTATGCAGGATGGTACGTGCCATGCGCTGTATCTCATCGGGCATGGTGGCGCTGAAGAGCATGTTCTGGCGCTTGGCCGGCAGCTGCTTTACAATCTGCATTATGTCATCGTAAAAACCCATGTCAAGCATCCGGTCAGCTTCATCCAGAATAAAGAACGATACCTTGGACAAATCGATATTGCCCAGGCTTATGTGACTTATCAGACGGCCGGGCGTGGCAACCACGATATCGGCGCCCATGGCAAATCCTCGTTTCTCCTGCTCAAAACGGATGCCGTCATTGCCTCCGTAGACTGCGGTTCCTGATATGTTGGTAAAGTATGAGAATCCTTCAATCTGCTGGTCTATCTGCTGAGCAAGCTCGCGGGTAGGTACCATAATCAGGCAATTCACCGCGTTTTCGGGGTAACCGCCATCCGACAGCTTGTCCAATACCGGCAGCAGATATGCGGCGGTCTTGCCAGTGCCGGTCTGGGCTATGCCGATCAGGTCATGGCCTTCAAGCAGTACGGGTATCGCTTTCTCCTGAATGGGAGTGCACTCCCTGAAATTCATTGAATCAATCGCATCCAGCAGCGCAGGCTGGAAATCAAACTCGTCAAATCTCACGACTTTTACTATTTAGGTGCTTTTATGTATAGGAATATCGCTATCGGTACGTATATGAAATTGGGCAGCCATTCGGCCCAGAAGGCGGACATGGATCCGGTTATTGCAAAGTTTGAAGATACCGTCTGGAACAGTATGTAACCGAAACTGAGTCCCAGCCCGATACCCAGATAGAGCCCCATGCCTCCCTTGCGCTTGCGGCTGGAGAGCGACACGCCCATAATGGTCAGGATAAACGCGGCAAAAGACATTGCGAAACGTTTATGATACTCAATCTCAAAGTCCTGTATGTTGCCGAATCCGCGTGCTTTCTGGCGGTTGATGTACTCCCTCAGCTCTCTCGATGACATTGTCTCCTGCTGACCGTTTTCAATCAGGAAATCGGCGGGTTCAAAGCGGATGACAGTGTCCATCTCGTTACCGGTACTGATGGTTTCAACCGTTCCGGACAGGTCGCGTATCATGAAGTTCCGGGCCTTCCAATGATATTTTTCGGCCGATAGTGTATCGTATGTAACACTTCGGGCTGTCATATGTGAGACCAGTTTCTTGCCATCAAACTTATCCAACGCAAAACGGTAGCCTGTCTTGTTATAATCCTGATAGCTTTCAATGTATGCTATTACACCGTCTTCAACCTCCAATTGGACGTTGTACGTGCCGTTTGAATTGTCACGGTTGTAGTGGCTCAGTTTGTATTCGGCCTCAAAAGCCAATCTGGTCCTGTTTCCGGTGGGGATGACCTCCGAACCTAAATACAAGGTGAAAACCGCAATGAATGCAGCCGACAGAAGATATGGTATCATCATCCGCCTGAAACTCATACCTGTGGAGAACATGGCTATTATCTCAGAGTTCTCCGCCAGTTTTGAAGTAAAGAATATGATTGCGATAAACACGAACAGCGGGCTGAACATGTTTATGAAATAGGGTATGAAATTCAGGTAATACTTGAATATGATATCGTGTATGGAAGCATCTTTCAACTTATCAATGTGCTCATTGTAGTCAAATACCACCATGATGATGATAATCAGTGCGATGGTAAAGAAGTAGGTACCCAGGAACTTCTTGATGATATACCAGTCAAGCCTTTTGAGCAGTCTATGTCTGATTGTCTTTGCCATCTGATTACAAGCGTTGCATTACGCGTTTGACCATAATTTCCTTCCATGTATGATAGTCATCAGCCATGATATGTTTGCGTGCCTCACGTACCAGCCACAGATAGAATGCCAGATTGTGCAGTGACGCTATCTGCAGGGCCAGATACTCCTGCGCCTTGAACAGATGGTGCAGATAAGCCTTTGTGTAGAGGGTATCTACATATGATGCACCGTCAGCCTCAATGGGTTCAAAGGCATCCTCCCATTTCTTGTTGCGTATGTTTATTATACCTTCCTTGGTAAACAGCATCGCGTTGCGGCCGTTGCGGGTGGGCATAACGCAGTCAAACATGTCAACCCCCAATGCTATAGCCTCCAGAATGTTGGCGGGAGTACCTACGCCCATCAGATAACGGGGCTTGTCCAATGGCAGAATGCCGTGTACCAGGTCAATCATCTCATACATCACCTCTGTGGGCTCACCGACAGCAAGTCCGCCTATGGCGTTGCCTTCGGCCTCTTTGGATGCTATATATTCGGCCGATGCCGAGCGCAGGTCCTTGTAGACACAGCCCTGAACGATGGGGAAAAGGGCCTGATGATAGCCGTATTTGGGATCGGTCTCACTGAAACGCCGAACACAGCGGTCAAGCCAGCGGTGAGTGCGCTCCATGGATTGTCTGGCATATTTGTAATCGGCATTACCGGGGCAGCACTCGTCAAACGCCATCATGATGTCCGCGCCGATACTGCGCTCTATATCCATCACACGCTCCGGGGTGAACAGGTGGCGGGATCCGTCTATATGCGATTGGAACGTGACGCCTTCCTCGGTCATTTTGCGGAGTCCGGTAAGCGAGAAGACCTGAAAACCGCCGCTGTCAGTAAGCATAGGCAGGTCAACGCTGTTGAAACGGTGCAATCCACCGGCTTTTTCCAGCACTTCAAGACCCGGACGCAGGTACAGATGATATGTGTTGCCCAGTATGATCTGCGCTTTTATGTCATTCTTAAGTTCCGGCACTTGGACAGCCTTAACCGAACCCACCGTGCCGACCGGCATGAAGATGGGTGTCTCAATCACACCATGGCCGGTAATGATCTTTCCGGCTCTGGCATGACTTGTGCCGTCTGTGTGTTGCAGTTCAAAAACCAATCCTTTCAATACCGCATTATTTTTCTGGTTGAAGAATAGGGACTATCTCCAGGGCATCAGGAACCTTTTCATCCAGAAGCGCAATCTTCCAGACTTCGCTGATGTTGCTGACATAATGGAAATTCAATCCGTTGAGATATTCAGCGGGAATTTCCTCGATATCACGCCTGTTCTCTGAGCAGAGTATGATATCCGTTATGCCTGCCCGCTTGGCTGCAAGGATTTTCTCGCGGATACCACCTACCGGAAGTACCTTGCCTCGCAGAGTGATTTCGCCGGTCATGGCCAGATTGGCGCGAACCTTGCGCTGTGTAAATGCCGAAGCAATGGAAGTAGCCATCGTAATTCCGGCCGAAGGACCGTCTTTAGGTATGGCACCTTCCGGTACGTGGATATGTACGTTCCAGGAATTGAATACAGCCGGATCCAGGTTCAACAGGCTGGCGTGGGCGCGTATGTACTCCATAGCCAGCATGGCCGATTCCTTCATCACGTCACCAAGATTTCCGGTAAGTGTCAGCTTGCCCTCCTTACCGCGGCTCAGGCTGGTTTCTACAAACAGTATCTCACCGCCGACGGCAGTCCAAGCCAGACCGGTAACCACGCCGGCATACTCATTCCCCTGATATTTGTCACGGGAGTAGGGTCTGGTACCCAAAAGCTCTTTGAGGTCTGCCGGTTTTACTGTCATCTTTCCGGCATCGGCGTCATTGGCATAAAGGCAGGCTGTCTTGCGGCAGATCTTGCCTATTTTCTTGTCCAGCTCACGTACGCCCGATTCGCGTGTGTAGTTCTCAATGATGGCTTCGATGGCAGGTTTTGAGATGCTGAGCGAACCTTTCTTCAGTCCGTTGGCCTCCATCTCCTTAGGGATGAGGTGGCGCTTGGCTATTTCTATCTTCTCCTCAGTGATATAACCGCTGACCTCAATTATCTCCATACGGTCCAGCAGGGGAGCGGGAATGGTGTTGAGGTTATTGGCGGTAGCTATGAACATAACCTTTGACAGGTCATAGTCTATGTCCAGATAGTTGTCATGGAAAGCCACGTTCTGTTCTGGGTCAAGCACCTCAAGCATAGCCGAAGAAGGGTCACCCTGGGTTGTCATCTGACTCACTTTGTCAATCTCGTCAAGAATGAATACGGGGTTTGACGATCCGGCTTTGGCCAGGCCTTTTATGATGCGTCCCGGCATGGCTCCGATGTATGTCTTGCGGTGACCGCGGATTTCGGCCTCATCATGGAGACCGCCCAGTGAGATACGTACATACTTGCGTTTCAGAGCGTTGGCAATGGAGAGTCCCAATGATGTCTTGCCGACTCCGGGAGGTCCGTAAAGGCATAGAATGGGTGATTTGAAGTCACCGCGAAGCTTCATGACCGCCAGGTGTTCCAGAATACGCTCCTTGACCTTTTCCAGTCCGTAATGGTCCTTGTCCAGCGCCTTACGGGCATAACTCATGTCAAGATTGTCTTTAGTGTATTCACCCCAAGGCAGGCTGAGTACGGTTTGCAGATATGACAACTGAACGTTATAATCCGGTGACTGGGAGTTGGTTCTCTCGAGTTTGACCAGTTCCTTATCGAATATCTTGCGCACATCGGCACTCCATTTCTTCTGGTTTGCCTGAAGACGCATCTCTTCTATGTCCTGATCCTGGACGCTTCCGCCCAGCTCATCCTGTATGTTCTTGAGCTCCTGCTGCAGGAAATACTCTTTCTGCTGCTTGTCAATATCCTCATGGGTACGGCGCTGGATGCTCATCTTGAGCTCAGCCAGCTGTATCTCACGGTTGAGTATGGATAGCAAGGTAAGCGCACGGCTGGAGCAGGTGCCTTCGCGCAGCAGACGTGCCTTGTCCTTTATGTCAAACGGCAGGTTGGCGCATATGAAGTTAATCAGGAACAGTCCGTTGGAAATGTTCTTGAGCGCAAAGGCGGCGTCGGGCTGGATGTTCTCGGACAGCTTTACGTACTTGATTGCTGCATCCTTGCATGAATCCACAATTGCCTTGAACTCCTTGCTGCGGGTAGGAGGCAGTACCTCAGGGAACAACTCGGCCACACCCATCAGATAGGGGTCAAAATCCACTATGTGCTTGAGCTTGATTCTCTGCATGCCCTGCAATACGACCGTTGTGGTCTGGTCCGGCATGTCAAAAATGCGGATGACCTTGGCCAATACGCCCACGGTATAGAGATCGTTCAGGTCCGGTTCTTCCGTGTCCGGGTCCTTCTGACAGAAAACTGCAATCTGTCTTGATTCAGCTGATGCGTTCTGTATGAGTTTGAGTGACGATTTACGGCCTACTGTAACAGGCATTACAACAGTAGGAAACAGCACCATGTTCCTGAGCGGAAGCACGGGTACCACCTCATCCAGTTGAGAGTCAAAAAGCCCGTTTTCATTTCCGTCAAAATCAGCTATCATTGAGAAAGCCGGATTTGATTCGTCATAAGATTCTTCTTGTTTCTTCTTCGTCCACATATATCCTTCTGCAAATAATCTGCAAATTTAGATAATTGCGCGCATGTAACAGCTATTTGCAGAGTCAAAAGCGGTGAATAAAACAAAAAAAGTAATTTTGCAGCATTCTTCATCACTTCCGGATGTCAAACCAGTACTTTGATTTCAAACGTTTCAGGATAGAGCAGGACCGATGCCCGATGAAGGTCGGGACCGACGGCGTGCTGCTGGGCGCCTGGTTCCCGATGAATGAAGGCTGCACGGTGCTGGATATCGGCACCGGAACCGGTCTTATGGCCATCATGGCGGCACAGAGGGGAACGGGTAGGGTGACGGCAGTGGATATAGATCCCGATGCCGCCGGCCAGGCGCGTGCCAATGCTGCCAATTCTCCCTGGGCCGAGAGGATTGATGTGGTTTGTTCGGATATCGCCCTTTTCAACGCAGGTTTCAGATATGACAGAATCGTATGCAATCCTCCTTATTTCAGGGATTCGTTAAGGAGTCCTGACTCCGGCCGGAACACGGCACGTCACAATGACTCCCTGAGTTTTGAGACCCTGTCGGACTGTGCTTCAAGGTTACTCGCCGATGACGGCCGCCTGTGCCTGGTGCTGCCCCGGGATGCAGTTGAGACCTTTTCCAGGTGTGCCGCCGCCCAAGGGCTGTATATGTCACATAGGACTGATGTCGTTACGGCGCCGGGCAAGACTCCCAAACGCTCGCTTGTGGAGTTCGGCTTGAACTGTTCCGGGCTGAAGACAGAGCTGGTCAGCATATGCGGATCCGATGGCATGGAGACATCGGAATACGTTAATCTTGTAAAGGATTTTTACCTGAAATACTAGATGCCGCGACGCTTGTCGGGGATAAGCACCTTGAGTCCTGACGGGACAATCTCAATCCTGATCTCCCTGCCCATTATCACGGGATCGCCGTCATAGTGCGCGGGGCCTTCCTTCTCGCGGGTTATGGTAACTCCGTTACATTTCCTTACGCTTACCTTGGGGTTCTTGTCAATCTGCCTGTTGAATAGCTGGAACGCTATGAGAGGGGCGTCGACCACGTTGAATGGATGGGCGGCAATTACATCCAAAAGACCGTCCTGGAGTGATGCTGTGGGTGCAATGAAGGCGTTGTTGCCCCATTGGTCGGCATTGGCGCAGGTTATGAAAAAAGCCTCGAATGTCTCGCTGGAATTGTCAAAGGAGAGCTTGTACGTCTCATTGTGGTAGGTGGCAATCTCCTTCATGATGCTCTCCAGATAAGTCAGGACTCCGCGGGTGCCCGCCTTAGAGAACGAATCGCTCACCTTGGCGTCAAAACCTACTCCGCAAGTGCAGAAGAAAGGTTGGCCGTTCATGGTGCCGTAATCTATATCGGTGAATATGGATTTGTCCAACCATTTTACCGCCTTGAAGGGGTCGATGGGGATTCCAAGATGACGCGCCAGGCCATTGCCTGACCCGCATGGTATGATACCAAGTGCAGTATCGGAGCCTATCAGCCCGCAACCGACTTCGTTTACGGTGCCGTCACCTCCTACGGCAATTACTGCGTCATATCTTCTGGCTGCATACTCCCGGGCAATCTCAGTGGCATGGCCCTTGTGCTGAGTGTTGATGATTTCATAGTCATAGATGTCATTGTTGATAAACTTCTCAATGATGGGGACCACAGGCAACAGCTTGTGGCTCCCTGATATGGGGTTGTATACAAAAACAATTTTCCTCTTGACGTTCATTTCCGGACTCAGTTGCAAATCCCGACGCGAAGATAATTAAAAAGATTGCACCTATCGGCAAATTGACTAATTTTGCGCCGTTATGAATAAACTTAGCGAAAGATGTGCAGCATATACTCTCCCGCAGGAGGGTAAGGCACAGGGTATCTATCCTTATCACAGGTGTATCTCAAGCCAGCAGGACACTGAAGTTATCATGGAGGGACGCAAGGTCCTGATGTTCGGATCAAATTCATATCTGGGACTGACCAATCACCCCAAAGTAATAGAGGCAGCGGTAGAGGCTACAAGGAAATACGGTACAGGATGTGCCGGGTCACGTTACCTTAACGGTACGCTTGACCTGCACAAGGCGTTCGAGGCCGAACTTGCCGAGTTTGTGGGAAAGGAGGATGCCATGATTTTCAGCACCGGATTCCAGACCAACCTGGGTGCAATATCATGCCTGATGGGCAGGGATGACTATGTCATCTGTGATGACCTGGACCATGCATCGATAGTGGACGGCCGACGCCTGTCATTTGCCAAGCCGCTCAAGTTCAAGCATAACGATATGGCATCGCTCCAAAAGACCCTGAACCGTTGTGAGCCCGACTCACTCAAGCTTATAGTGGTGGACGGAGTGTTCAGCATGGAAGGCGATCTGGCTGACCTGCCGGGGATAGTTGCCCTTAAGGATGAAAACTGCTCCATCATGGTGGACGAGGCTCACGGACTGGGCGTTATGGGCGACCACGGACGCGGAGTCTGCAACCACTTCGGCCTTACCGACCAGGTGGATATCATAATGGGAACGTTCAGCAAATCACTTGCTGCCATAGGCGGTTTCATAGCTGCCGATGCTTCTGTCATTAACTGGGTCCGTCACCACTCGCGCTCTTATATATTCAGCGCCAGCAACACCCCGGCCGCAACAGCAGCCGCCCGTGCAGCACTTCAGATCATGAAGAACGAGCCGGAGCGCATCGCTCACTTGTGGGAGCTTACGGATTACGCACTTAATAACTTCCGCCAGCTGGGATTTGAGATAGGCAAGACATCGACTCCGATAATTCCTCTTTATATAAGGGATTTCTACAAGACCTTCTTCATCACAAAGATGCTGTTTGAGGAGGGCGTATTCGTGAATCCGGTCATACCGCCGGCCTGCGCCCCCGAGGATACACTTATCCGTTTCTCACTCATGGCCACCCACACCAAGGAGCAGATAGACATTGCGACCGAGAAACTCGTCAAGTGCTTCAAAGCATACGAAATTCTGAAATAATTTTTTGCGGATTCTACTCTAAAAGCGTACCTTTGCACCGCTTTTCGGAGATAGGGAAGCTTTCGGGATGTAGTTCAGTCCGGTTAGAATGCCTGGTTTGGGACCAGGTGGTCGAAGGTTCGAATCCTTTCATCCCGACAAAAATGGAGGCTTGACGGCCTCCTTTTTTGTCGGGATGAAAGGATTTGGACCGGGGCTCAATGAGCCCCTTTTCCTTTTTTTCACCTGCGTGGAGCTCGCCAAAGTGTCCCACAGTGATGTGCTTTGTGGGGCTTGTGAGGCGGGTTGGTGTGTTACATACCCCCTTTTTCGGGGGTGTGTCCCACACTGACCCGCGTTTGAGCGTATTCTCGATGGGGTTGGTGTGGGACACTTTGGCGAAATGAGCCGGGGTTTGCAAATTTTGTATTAATTAGGTTGGGGGGTAATAAAAAAGCAGTACCTTTGCAGTCAGGAAAGCAGAATGGATTGAATCAGAGTTTTCCTATTATTGAGTTGTGCGCATAACGCACATTGTGTAAGCTTGGCTTACCCCTATTTTTAAGTTGGTTACTTTATAACCGCCCGACTTGGAAAACGGTCAATAAGAAGAGTAGTAAAAGTATTTGTTTACTATATAGACTCTGATTTGAAAGTACAAAAGGCATTACTGCCCGCGTACCGAAGACGTAAACAAGAGAGGTTTTATTGTTTATGTCTTTTTTTTGCCCCCTCACGCTGAGGGTCAGGAAAAAGGCTGGATGGTTGAACTTTTAAAACGTTTTTGAGTAGATGGATCAGCGAAAAGCTCCCGTTTATGAAGCTCTGCAGGAGTTCCGCAGGAACAGAGTGGTACCGTTTGATGTACCCGGTCACAAAAGAGGCAGGGGAAACCCCGAACTTGTTGCTCTGCTGGGAAAGCAGTGCGTTGAGTTGGACGTAAACTCAATGAAACCCCTGGACAATCTCTGTCACCCCATTTCAGTAATCAAGGAGGCCGAAGAACTTGCCGCCGAGGCATTCGGCGCCGCACACGCATTCCTGATGGTGGGCGGTACCACATCGGCCGTACAGACCATGGTGCTGACAGCCTGCAAGAGCGGCGAGAAGATCATCCTGCCGCGCAACGTGCACCGCAGCGTCATCAACGCCCTGGTCGTGAACGGTGCAACTCCCATTTACGTCAATCCCGATACAGACAGCCGCCTGGGTATAGCCCTGGGCATGAAGATATCGCAGGTGGAGCGCGCCATCGAGGAGAACCCCGAGGCAAAGGCCATCCTGGTGAACAATCCCACATACTACGGCATCTGCTCCAACCTTAAGAAGATTGTGGAACTTGCTCACGAACACGGAATGCTGGTGCTGGTGGACGAGGCTCACGGAACACACTTCTATTTTGGTGAGGATATGCCTCTTACAGCCATGGCCGCTGGGGCCGATATGTCATCGGTCTCGATGCACAAGTCGGGCGGAAGCCTTACTCAGAGCTCATTCCTGCTTACTGGCCCGGGCGTGAGCGCCGGTTATGTGCGCCAGGTGATAAACCTTACGCAGACCACAAGCGCATCGTACCTGCTTATTTCAAGTCTTGACATATCACGCCGTAACCTGGCCCTGCGTGGCAAGGAGCTCTTCAGGGAGGTTATGCGCATAGCCAATTACGCCCGCACCGAGATTAACAAGATAGGAGGCTACTACGCTTACGGCAAGGAGCTGATAAACGGTGACAGCGTGTTTGATTTCGATCCCACCAAACTTACCGTTTACACCCTGGATATCGGTCTGGCAGGCATTGAGGTTTATGATCTGCTGCGTGACGAGTATGATATCCAACTGGAGCTGGGTGATATGGGTAACGTACTGGCATACATATCGATAGGTGACCGTATGCGTGAGGTTGAGCGTCTGGTGAGTGCGCTGGTTGACGTCAAGCGCCGTTACAGCAAGGACCGTACCGGTCTGTTTGACCATGAGTACATCAACCCGTCGGTGGTGATGACTCCGCAGGAGGCTTTCTACGCTCCCAAGGAGGAGATGATTCCCATCCGCGAGACCAACGGACGTATATGTACGGAGTTTGTAATGTGCTATCCTCCCGGAATTCCTATCCTGGCCCCGGGTGAGCGCATCACGCAGGAAATCATCGACTACATACTCTACGCAAAGGAGAAGGGCTGTCAGCTGACCGGTCCCGAGGATGAGAAGGTAGAGCGTCTGAATGTGATTAAGGAAAGTACAACATATTGATTCTGTAAAGCTTATGGAATTCTGGTTTACTGAGTTGCATACTCCCAACGTCAAGTTCTCCGTAAAGGTCGACAAGCACCTCTACACCAGTGAGAATGACCTGGGTAGGGTGGATATCTTTGAGTCACCCGAGTTTGGCCGCTTTCTGGCGGTTGACGGCTACATAATCTTTACCCAGAGGGATGAATTCATCTACGATGAGATGCTGTCACACATTCCCATGGCCGTGAATCCCAATGCCCAGAAGGTGCTGGTATTCGGATCGGGCGACGGAGGCGTGGTACGTGAGCTGCTCAAATATCAGTCTATACAGCAGATTGACCTGATTGAGATAAACGAGGGTGTTGTACAGGCCTGCCGTGAGTATTTCCCCGAGATGGCTGAGTCACTGGATGATCCGCGCGTGACCATCTACACCGAGAACGCTCTGCGTTACATCCGCCATATAGAGAATGAGTATGACCTGATTGTGGTTGACTCGGCCGGATTCTACGGCCCGGGAGAGAGTCTGCTTACCCGTGAGTTCTACGGCAGCTGCTACAAGGCACTCAAGGCCGACGGCATCATGGTAAACCAGCATCAGAGCCCCTTCTACGAGGAGGACCGCCTGGAGACCCAGAAGGCTCACATGCGTATCGTGAACAGGTTCCCCATAAGTCGCGTATATCAGGCCCATATCCCCACATACCCGTCGGGTTACTGGCTCTTTGGATTTGCATCCAAGAAGTATCGTCCCGTGCTGGACCTGGATGCCGATGCATGGAACAAGCTGGGTATCAAGACCAACTATTACACAACCAACCTCCACAAGGGCTGTTTTGCCCTGCCTGCATACGTAGAGCGCATGCTGGCCGATGTGGAGCAGATAAAGGACTGAACTATGCTGGAAAGAAATGTAGAGACCTTTATTGGCTGTGATGCCTCATATGCCGATGCCCGCATAGTGCTCTTTGGAGCACCGTTTGACTCCACCACGTCATTCCGTCCGGGGACCCGCTTTGCCCCGCACGCCATCCGCTCCGAGTCATTCGGCCTGGAGACCTACAGCCCCTGGCTGGACCGCGACCTGGAGGACATCAGCGTCTTTGACAGCGGTGACATAGAACTCTGCATAGGCAGTGCCGATAAAGCTCTGAACCAGATATCGGAGCGTACCGCCACGATCCTTGCCGACGGCAAGATCCCCTTCATGATAGGAGGAGAGCATCTGGTAACCCTGGGAGCCTTCCGCGAGGTATTCAAGAAATACCCCAACGTGCACATCATCCACTTTGACGCCCACACCGATCTGCGAGACCAGTACCTTGACGTAAAGCTATCACACGCCTGCGTAATCCGCCGCTGTCACGACCTGACAGGCGACGGCCGAATCCACCAGTTCGGAATCCGCTCCGGAGAGCGCCCCGAATGGCAGTGGGCCCGAGCCGGCCACACCGATCTGCACCCCTTCAACTTTGAAGGCCTTAAGGATACTGTTGCCGCATTGGGTCAGGCTCCAGTCTATTTCACCATAGACCTGGATGTAATGGATCCGTCCGTATTCCCCGGAACCGGAACTCCAGAGTACGGAGGTGTAACTTTCATGCAATTGATAGAAGCAATATACACAGTCTGCAACAGCTGCAATATCGTGGCCCTTGACGTAAACGAGCTCTGCCCGCCCTACGACCAAACCGGAGCCTCAACCGCCGCGGCCTGCAAGATAATAAGAGAATTGCTGTTAGCTATCAAGTGACCGTCGCCACCCTCGGCGCGTCAGAGGGAGGGGCCCGCGCCCGTAGGGCGTGGGAGGGATAGGCCCCAAAGGGGCCGTAGTCCGGCAATGGTAGTAGTAAAATTTGCGGGGTTAGAAGAAATCACAAAAAAAAATAGAATTATGGGAAAGGTTTTAGTAATAGGCTGCGGAGGAGTAGCCCAGGTAGCGATTCAGAAGTGCGCCCAGAACGACGCAGTGTTCAGCGAGATTTGCATTGCAAGCCGCACGGTTAGCAAGTGTGACGACCTTAAGAAGAAGATTGAGGCCGAAGGCAAGAGCCGTTCCAAGATTACTACGGCAAAAGTGAATGCCGACAGCGTGGACGAGCTGATAGCCCTGATCAAGAGCGTAAAGCCCGATGTAGTGCTCAACCTGGCTCTGCCGTATCAGGATCTGACCATCATGGACGCCTGCCTTGCATGCGGAGTACACTACGTTGACTCAGCAAACTATGAGCCCGAGGACACTGAGGATCCCACTTGGCGCGCCATTTACGAGAAGCGCTGCAAGGAGCAGGGCTTTACCGCCTATTTTGACTACTCATGGCAGTGGGCATATCAGAAGAAATACAAGGATGCAGGTATCACCGCAATCCTGGGAACCGGCTTTGACCCGGGCGTAACCAGCGTATTCTCAGCATACGCACTCAAACACTACTTTGACCAGATAGACACCATCGATATCCTGGACTGCAACGGTGGTGACCACGGTTATCCCTTTGCCACCAACTTCAACCCCGAGATAAACCTGAGGGAGGTATCGGCCAACGGTTCATACTGGGAGAACGGCCACTGGGTAGAGACCAAGCCCATGGAGATAAAGCGCGAGTACAATTTTGAGCAGGTGGGCATGAAAGATATGTATCTGCTTCATCATGAGGAGATTGAGTCACTTGCCAAGAACATCCCCGGCGTAAAGAGAATCCGTTTCTTCATGACATTCGGCCAGAGTTACCTTACTCACATGAAGTGTCTTGAGAACGTAGGCATGCTGCGCACCGATCCCGTAATGTTTGAGGGCCGTGAGATAGTTCCCATCCAGTTCCTCAAGGCTCTGCTGCCCGATCCCGCATCGCTGGGCCCGCGCACAGTAGGCAAGACCAATATCGGTTGCATCTATACCGGCACCAAGGACGGCCAGAAGCGTGCCATCAAGATTTACAACGTGTGCGACCATCAGGAGTGCTACAAGGAGGTGGGCTCACAGGCCATCTCTTACACCACCGGCGTTCCTGCAATGATCGGAACCATGATGGTTATGACCGGCCAGTGGAAGGGCGCAGGCGTGTTCAACGTTGAGGAGTTTGATCCCGATCCCTACATGGAGGCCCTGAACAAGTGGGGTTTGCCTTGGGTTGTGGATGAGAACCCCGTAATGGTTGACTGATTTATTTAAGGCCGATGGACGCAGCGCAACTGCATACCCCGTGTTACGTAATTGACCGCGACCGCCTGGAGGAGAATCTCAAGGTGCTGCGCGGCGTGATGGACCGAACCGGATGCCGTATTCTGCTGGCGCAGAAGGCGTTCAGTTGCTATGCCGTCTATCCGCTGATATCCCAATATCTCTGTGGCGCTACAGCAAGCGGGCTCTTTGAGGCCCGCCTGTGCCACGAGGAGATGCCTGGGCGTGAGAACCACGTTTTTTCTCCTGCTTTCCGTGAGGAGGATATGCGGGAGATACTTTCCATCTGTGACCATATCGTATTCAATTCCATACGTCAGCTGGAACTTTTTGGTGCGCGCGCCAAGGAGGCCGGCCTGCAGGTGGGCCTGCGCATAAATCCGCAGATATCAACACAGCCCGCGGAGCATGCCATCTATGATCCTTGCGCTCCGGGCAGCAGGTTAGGGGTGTCTTTGGCCGAATTCCGTGATGGAATAGCTCGGAATCCTGCCTTGCTGAATTTGCTTGACGGATTACACTTTCATACTCTCTGCGAGCAGAACTCCGACGACCTGGAGACCACCCTGAACGGCTTTGAGGAGCAGTTCCGAGAGTGGCTCCCGCAGATGAAATGGGTGAACTTTGGCGGCGGACACCATATTACCCGCGCTGATTACGATATCCCGCGCCTGGAGCGCTGCATTGAGCGTATGTCTAAGGGTTACGGTCTTACGGTATATCTGGAGCCGGGTGAGGCAATCGCCCTCAATGCCGGTTATCTGCATACCCAGGTGCTAGAGGTTCAGCACCACGCAGGATCAATGGATATAGCCATCCTTGATACATCGGCCGCCTGCCACATGCCCGATGTGATTGAGATGCCGTATCGGCCCCCGCTAAGAGACAGCGGTCAGCCTCAGGAAAAGAAATACACCTACCGTTTGGGCGGTCCCACATGCTTATCGGGCGATATAATAGGGGAGTACTCCTTTGATGAGCCATTAAAAGAAGGCCAGACCCTCATATTCGAGGATATGGCCATCTACTCCATGGTCAAGAACAACACCTTCAACGGCATGCCCCTGCCGTCAATCTACCTTAAACAGGGCTCCAACTACACCCTCCTCAAGTCCTTCACCTACGCTGACTTCAAGTCCCGCCTTTGACACAGAAGGATCAGTTCCCTGTGTCAAATGTCAAAGAGACTTAACCTCCCACCAACCATCACGCTTACCATTTTTCCTGACAAGGAAGCCTTTCTCTGTGAGCCGCACAGTCATAGTTTTAACTGTTCGCGTAGACCGGTTGATGTTTTTGGCTATCATTTCTTGAGTCGCCTTGGGATTCTCTTTTAAGAATTGAAGGAGGGCCGATTCTTCCAAAGTGCAATTCAAAGTGCAAAAATTGCACTTTGAATCATGCTCCATTTCACTTTGAGAGCTTATATGAAGATTACGGTTCTTAAGTTCATTCTGCTCACCCAGAACTAGGTTTCTCAAGAATTGAATAAGGTATGTAAGATCCGGAGCTACATCTTTCTCCCTGTTTGTATAGTTCGCTCTAACCAAAGCATTTCGGAAATACCACGAGTGGGCAGCAAACATGTCATTTGAGACAGAGTAACCAAAAGAACGCAAATACTTAATAAGGAAAACTGCTGTAGTACGGGTGTTACCCTCACCAAAAGGATGTATTTGCCACAGACCTGCCGTAAATGCTGCGATATGAGCTATAGACTCATCAATTGATACAGCACTGTAATTAAACTTATGCTCCTGCGCAAAATCATATTCAAGTGTTTCAGACAGATTCTCAAAAGGATTGTATAAGACCGATGCACCATCAAGCACCCATTCCTGCTTGGAAATGTTATAAGTCCTGTACTTACCGGCAAACTTGAAAATACCTTCAAACAGACGACGGTGAATTCGCTGAAACTCTAACGGGCTGCAGGCAAAAGTATCTTCTTCAAGCAGTTCTGTTATCCTGGCCGATACTTTATCGGCCTCTTCTGTGCGTTCCTTTTCAGATAACAACCGGCCTTCTTTAGACTTGTAATAGGTGTCAATAAGTCCCTTGACCTGCTCAATTGTTATATCACCCTCAATATGACGCTTTGCGGTATCAAGCAGATAAGCCGATGGCTTGAGGCCATCCACATCCTGTAAGCCGATGGCCGTTTGCCAGGCTTGAGCCTTTACTTTAGCCCCAGGCTCTCCCTGTCTGATATACTCGTCAAATTCGCTCATACACTTTCACAAAAATAACAAAAATAAGGCAGAATGCAAAATCTAACATGTCACAATAGTATCGTCTGAATACAAATATACTTATTTTTTATGATAATTTGTGGCGTTTTGGTAATCCCGCGTATCAGTAAAATTTCTTTACTTTGCAATGTTTAATAGTTGAGTCCCGACATAGTAAAAGAAACAGATGAAATACAGTACCACTTATCCCATAACGGCTTCGCAGATGGATGGCAATTACCGTCTTACGGTTGACGGCATACTTTCATATCATGAGAATACAGTAGCCCGATATCTTACATCGTTGGGCTTGGCTGCATTTGACATGCAGAAACAGGACAAGACGTGGATAATATCCGAGATTAACGTTGAGATGCCGGGCGTACCGGCTATCTGGACAGAGGATGTTACTTTTACCGTGTGGATAAGTGAGATGTCATCCCTTAGGGTCTGGTTTGATTTTGTGGGCGTTGAGGCTCATACAGGCGTTGTGGCTGCCCGCGGCAACAGCTGCTGGTCACTCATATCAATGTCAGGACGCAAACCCGTGGCATGTGATGGTCTTATCCCGGAGCAGGAAGTTGTTGACGAACTTGTAATAGGTCCACACCGTCGTCGCAAGCCGGGTAATATGGCTGCCGAACCTGTGGAATCGATGGACCATACCATAAACCTGATTGACCTTGATTTTAACGGCCATACCAATAACCGCCGATACATCCAGATGGCGCTGGCCTGTTTCAAGCCCGGTTTTATTAAAGCATACCGCCCGGATATGCTGAACATAAGGTTCATTCATGAGTCCCTGATGGGTGATACCGTAAGGACCGCTACTTACCCCTCTGATGATGACAATACGTTCATAGGCATTTCAACAAACGGTCAGGGACAGGAACTGTGCCGTGTTACAAGCCGCTGGAGGGAACGGGAGCCGCTGCCGGACATTTCGGATTTCAACTATATTAGGAATGAGTGATTTCTTTGTTTCACTGGCTGGTGTTACGGCCCAGACAGGAAACCGCCTGTTCAGGGTGTTCAGAGTGCCTTGGCCAATGTAGGCGCCGGTACCCTGACCGTAACCGGCACCGCTACAGAATCCGATATACGCAGGGCAGTGGAGCAGGCTGGGTTTGAGATGCATTAGTGACGCATTGTTCGCTCGGTCCGAAGGGACGCTTTTACAAAGTGAATCGACTAAAAGAAACGACCCCTTTGCGTCACTTTGCGATAGGATCGCTGCAGAACTTCTTCCGTCCGCAGTTTTTGCACTGGATTCCGGCCCAGACTGAATCCAGCTGATTCATGGATTGTTCTACCAGGGTTGGGTCATCGGTCAGTATTCCGGCCTCAAAGTTGCGGGTTTGGGGGCTTTTCATGCCTATTCCGGCGCCGGTCAGATTTGCGGAGCCGATGTACGCTAACGAATGGTCAAATATGATGATCTTGAAGTGTACTCTGGGGCAGAGAACCCGTTCCAGTCCATCAAACAGAATAGGGTACCGGTCAAAGTCCTGGCGGAAGTTGGGGCCGGGCTCCTTGGCGTGAACCAGACGCACTTCACGCCCTTTCTTAAGCAGGTCGGCCAGCACTCCCAGGAACGGCCGCTCACCGACATAAAGGTCCTTTATATCGGCCGTACCAATCCAGAGTGATTCCTTTACGTTGGGAACCCGCTCTATCACCTCCTTGAAGTGGGCTTGGTCTGCAATGTACTGTATCATACATACAATTGTCTGAATACAAATATACTCAAAAATGATACAAAAGGGGTCTGTCCCCTTTTGTACTATTTTCAAAATAGCAAGATTTGGGTATTACCCACGCAAAATCGCGGCAGTACCTTTGCGGCTGTAAAAGCAATGGTTATGATAGCGATGATAATTGGAATATGTTTTGGTTTGTGTGGAAGAGGAAAGGGGGTCAACTCCGCTCCCGAAAGTGAGATTGAACGATAACAGGAAGGGCCTGCATTGCAGGCTCTTCTTTTCTTTGTACAGTTTTTAATCAATTAATAATTACAGTTATGAAACCTATTTTTAAAGTTATCCTTCTGGCAATCGCTTATCTTGCCACATTCATTCTTGGTTCATTGACAGGTCTTATTCATCCTGCATGCTACGCCTACGTAGGCGCACTGCTGCCGTTTATCACAGCCTTTATCTACAAGGCTATGGTCAAGCAGGTTCCGGGATTCGGCGCTGCAAGTATCATGAACGGACTGGTATTAATTCTGTTCCTCATAGCAGGTGAGGCCGATGCCGTATGCGTAATAGGAATGATATTCCTGGCAGCTCTCTCGGAGTTCCTCAAGATCAAGTTCCAGTCAAACCCCGTAAAGAGCCTGCGCTGGGGATTCGTGCCAATGGCCTTCTCGTTCTTTACCTACACTGCTCACTGGTGGACCGACACCCAGGGTTCCCTGGCCGCTGCAGTAGAAGAGATGCGTCCCGGCTACGACCAACTGATGATTCCAGTCATAGACAACGTTCCGGTTCTGATTCTTGTCTATCTCATCACCATCCCACTTGCAATTCTGGCAATCAGATTGGCAAAATGATACCATTGGGGTCAGGCCCCAATGGTACTTTTTTTAGAGGCGGGGGGTGCGGATTATGTAGAGAATGTTATTGATTATGTAGGCCAGGGCAGCCAGTATTACAACTGATGCCAGTGCCCTGAAATCATCGCAGAACTCTACTTGAACCGATACGTTTCCCCATGTTATCCTATCATAAATTCTTATGAACAGAATCAGGCATTGCACTGATATTGATGTCATGAAAATGGCCTCTATCAGTTTGCCTACAGGTCTGATTTTATCTGTGGCCTTCCATGCCGCAGCTATTGTCGCCAGTAAAAGAACCACAAACGCAATAGCATCGAATGTGGATATTGAGGATAAGAAAAACTTTATCATAAGGCAGGTCTTTTAGATTCTTAGTTTCTACTGTTTTGTATAGCAATGACTATTCTTGAAATAAGGAATACCATCATTCCCAATGTAATTATGAATAAAGAGATCTTGAAGCCATTAATCCATACCATAGGTGATAGGGCACCGGCGTTTTTTACGTCGCTCAGGGCGGTCATTATTCTCCAAGTCCATGGAATGAAAGAGAAGGCCAGCGCAATCGATCCTATCGGCCTTACCCATTTTGGAGCTTTCCATCCGCAGAACAGTATTGCTATCAACAGAATGGTGAATACACTCAGTATCCATGGCGGTACAATCTGGAACAATACGGTTAACGGCCCCGGACCTGTAAACTCATCCATTACTTCTTCAATTAATTCTTCTTCCATATCGCATTTGTTTTTGGTTTGATGCAAAGATATGGTGTTTGAATAGGAACATACAATTTTATAAGGTGTCATATCCCTCTGTTTGAGTATTTGTCAGTTGTCAAATCCTGCTGAAAGGCTTAATAACCTTTTTGAGGGGGATTTGACAGCGGTTTTTTTAGCAGAGTGTTCAGGTATTCACTATCTTCGTCAGCATAAATCCTTTGTATATGAAAAGAGCCGTTATTATTGCCTATTGGGTGTTTTCAGTGATTATAGTAGCACTGATAATTATGAAGCTTGTGGAGAACCTGTCTGTTTCAAGAGCATTGTTTGTGGCTACTATGTTCCTGCCAGGAGCACTTGCCGCACAATATATGATACCTAAGATATCTTTTAAAAAGAGGGCTCAGGGTATTCGTGATACCATTTATCTTGTCTTGGCTATTATTATCCTGGAATACCTGCTGCTGGTATGGACATTGTGCTTTCAGCCTTCAGGTAATTATAAGTTGATTCAAGGTGTTTCGTATAATGTTCCATTTGATTTCCCTAAAGACACTGGAGTATTCAATCCGTTGTTTATATCGGTTCTTGTATCGGTATTGGCAATAGGAGGGGCGCTGATAGACCGATGGCTAAGTAGGAACCATCCGGAGATGGAGAGTCCCATCACGTTCTGCTCTGACCGAAAGAGGGTATCTCTGCTTCCTAGTGAGATATTATATGTGGAATCGTGTGACACAGAGGTGTTCGTCCATGCTTCCGATGGCCGCAAACTGCGCAACAAGACCGGAATCACCCAGTGGGAATCGGTCTTGGGATATCCGTTTGTGCGTATTCATCGGGCCTTCCTGGTCAACTGCAACCACGTGGAATCATACAGCCAGGACACCGTCAAGGTGGGAGAGGAGTCACTGCCCGTCTCCCGCAAATACCAGAAAGGCCTGAAAGAAATTCTTTGCTGACCCAAAAACAGTACAAAAGGGGTCTGTCCCCTTTTGTACCATTTTGTGCTGTTTTTTCAGATGCGGGGGGTGCGGATGATGTAGAGGATGCGGGAGATTGTGTAGTCAAACGTGCTCCATAATAGGATGGCGCAGCATTTGGATACTGGTGAACAGATATACTTCCAGATGTTTTCAACTGAATAGAAATCCTCTCTGGTTATTATTTCTCCCGACATCATCTTGTCCCAAGCGAAAACCCGATAGTTGCAGTCAGGATAATAAAACATCAGTTCGTCATACACCTGAAACAATGTCAGCGAGAAACACAAAAGTCCGAATACCATTGTCAACGTTCCAATAGAATGTAATTTGGCTGGACACTTTACGGCAACAAATATGATGGCTGCCAGTAGTAATACAAAAGATATTGCTGTAAACGGAGTGGTGGATTGGAATATGTATCCGATATTTGAAATAAACATAGTGCTTGCGTTTTAATTGTTTGTTAATGACCGGGTTTCCGGATGAAACTGATTACGTGTGACACAAAGTAGATTAATAGTCCGTACACTATGAACCAGTTCCAGATCTTTAATCCTCCAATCATGACAGCGGGACTCATCTCTTCTGCTCTATTGATACCGTACAGCCCAAGAAAGAAACTGAATAAATAGGATAGGGCGCAGAAGCCTAATGCGATAGAGCCGATGGGGCGGACCCAGCGGGGAGCTTTCCAGGCGCTGAAGAATATCAGCACCAGCAGAATTGTAAGGATGGCCAGATTGAGTCCTGGCAGTTGTAAGATGATTTGTTGCATAGCGTTTGTTGTTAATTGTTTGACGCAAAGTTAGTGGCCGATGCAAAAACGATCCCCATGTTTTGCCATTCAAATCCCAAATGTCGGTTTCGGAACCGATGTCAAATCCCACGTTTCGGCCCCAAATCCCAAATATTGGGCATTTGGGCGGTGTTTTGCTGTGATTATCGGGAGTGTTTTCATATCTTCGTAAGCGATATGAGAACGCTCGTTACCATACTCTATTGGATGCTGTCGGTAGTGATAGCTGCGCTGGTTGTTTCCAGTGCAGGCTACCATTTCCCGGAGGCTATCCTTATGGGCACAATGTTCCTGCCTGGTGCGCTCGCGGCCAAGTATCTGTTCCCAAAGGTATCATTCAAGAAACGCAGTGAAGGTGTCCTGAATGTCATATACATTGTTCTGGCTATCCTGGTCCTTGAATATCTGCTAATTTACGCAACAAACATATTTATCCATACTCTGCGTCTGGGAACAGATGATTATGATGTGATTCATTATAATTTGCCATCTCCGGGAATAATAGCCAATCCGGTATTCATATCAATATTGGTTTCAATCTTGGCCATAGGCGGCTCCCTGATAGACCGATGGCTCACCGTAAAGCATCCGGAGATAGAGACTCCCGTCACATTCTGCTCCATGCGCAAGAAAGTCACGCTACTTCCCAGTGAGATAGTCTATGTAGAATCATGTGACACCGAGGTCATTGTCCATGCGTCCGATGGTAGGGCCCTGCACAACCGCACCCCAATCTCCCAATGGGAGTCATTGCTCGGCCCCGGATTCGTCCGCATTCATCGGGCCTTCCTTGTAAACAGCAGGTACGTCAAACTGGAATCGCCGGACACAGTATCAGTGCCCGATACCAAACTCCCCGTTTCCCGCAAATACCAGAAAGGCCTGAAAGAAATCCTTTGCTGACCCAAAAACAGTACAAAAGGGGTCTGTCCCCTTTTGTACTGTTTTTGTATCTTTGGTGAAAATAATTTGAGATGGAGAGTTTTGAGACAGAGAGACTGAGGTTCAGGGAATGGAGAGAGTCCGATGCGGAGGATCTGTTCCTATGTGCATCGGACCCTGATGTGGGTGAGCGTGCCGGCTGGCCCCCTCATCAGACGATTGAGGACAGCCTGATGGTGATTAAGAATATCTTTTCAAACGGTCATACCTGGGCACTGGAACTCAAGGAGACCGGCCATGTGATAGGGTGCATGGGGTATTATCCGTATGGAGAGAGCAATATTGAGATAGGTGAGCATGACGTTGAGGTGGGCTATTGGATAAGCAAGCCGTACTGGAACAAGGGGCTTTGCACCGAGGCCCTGCGTGCCATGATTGACTACTGTTTCCATAGGAGAGGTTACAACAACATCTGGGCCGATTTCTTTGTGGATAATCCCGCATCGGGCCGCGTGATGGAGAAATGCGGGTTCCGTGATACCGGCCGCACCAACATCCTGAGCAAACTATACCACAGCGAATCCCGTCCCGTCAAGATAATGATACTTGAAAAAATCCTATCTTCGCGGTATGTATGACTTTGATGAGATAGTGGAGCGTCGGGGGACCGGAAGCTTCAAGTATGACAATCTTAAGGAATTCTTTGGGCGTGACAATCTTGTGCCGCTATGGGTGGCCGATATGGATTTCCGTACGCCCGATTTCATAATCGATGCGCTCCGGGAGCGCCTGGAGCATCCGGTGCTGGGTTATACCATGATTCCGTCCGATTATTTCAGCACAATATCCGGTTGGGTGGAATCACTGCATGGTTGGAAAGTCAATCCGGACCATATACGTTTTATCCCCGGGATAGTTAAGGGGATCTGGCTGGCAATGGACTGTTTCCTCAAACCCGATGAGAAGGTTGTCATTCAGACGCCGGTCTATCATCCGTTCCGCCTTGTACCGACCGGAATGGGACATAAAGTGCTGTATAACCCGCTGGTTCCTGTCTATGAGGACGGTCCGGGGCATATTGACTATATGCATACGCTGGATGCTGACCGCCGTCTTATCGGTTATGAGATGGACCTGGACAAGCTTGATGAGCAGTTGTCTGATCCAAAGGTCCGCATGCTGGTGCTTTGCAATCCTCAAAACCCGTCAGGCATCTGCTGGGACAGCAAGACTCTTGATTGCGTTGCTATGCTTGCCGTAAAGCACAACGTGATAGTGGTGTCCGATGAGATTCATGCCGAGATGGCGCTTCCGGGGCATCATCATACGCCGTTTGCATCGGTATCGGACGCGGCTGCATCGTGCTCCATCACATTCATGGCACCATCCAAGACATTCAATATAGCGGGTGTGGTCACGTCATACGCCATCGTTCCAAATGACAGCCTGCGCCGCAGGTTCTTCCATTTCCTGGAGACTGGCGAGCATGACAGCCCCAATATATTCTCGGCCGTAGCCACAATGGCTGCTTACAAGCAGGGAGCGCAGTGGCGCAGCGAGATGCTCAGTTATGTGCAGCAGAACATAGACTTTGTGGATTTCTGGCTGAAAGAGCATATCCCTGTCATCCGATGCCTAAAACCCCAGGCTTCATTCCTGATTTGGCTGGATTGCCGCTCCTTGGGACTTCCACAAAACCGCTTGGTGGAGCTGTTCGTTAAAAAAGCCGGATTGGCATTGAATGATGGCACCATATTCAGTAGCGTCATGCCCGACGGCAGCCCTGGCCCCGAAGGCCGCGGATTCATGCGTCTGAACGTGGGCTGTCCACGCAGCATCCTCCAAACCGCTTTAGTACAATTGGGGTCAGGCCCCTTTTGTACTATTTTTGAAAAATGATACAAAAGGGGCCTGACCCCAATTGTATCATTTTGTTGAAAGAGTGGGGTTTGATGCCCCAGGCAGGGGCTATCAGCAGGGATTTTGGAGTCTCGGAGACAAAGCGGTCGTAGCAGAGGTCACGGCGCGCTCTCTTAATGAAGGCCGATACTACTGCGGCGTACTCGTGCGGCGTTTCAAACAGTCTTATGCTTGTGGGGTCCTGCTCATACATTTGTGCCAGGGCGGTGCCTTTTACCACTTGCAGCTGATGCAGTTTGAGCGTTTTGATAGGCAGGGCCGATACACGGTCGGCGTGTTCCAGATAGTCCTTCTCAGTCTCGCCGGGCAGGCCTAAGATCAGATGTGCTCCGGTATCTATTCCGCGCTGATAGAGATCGTTGATGCAGTCAGATGCACACTGGAATGTGTGGTGTCGGTTTATGAGTTGCAGAGTGCGGTCCAATGTGGATTCAATGCCGATCTCAACCAGCAGGTGCGGATGCCCCGATGGCGCAAGGCGTCCAAATCTCAGTTCAAACCAATCGGCCAAATCCTGTTTGATGCAGTCGGGACGAGTGGCTATGACCAACCCTTTGACTCCGGGAAACCTCAAAGCCTCCTCATAGAGTTCAATCAACCGTTCAGTTGGTCCGTAAGTGTTTGTATATGATTGGAAATATGCCAGATACCCGTAACAATCACCCTTGCGGCTGTTGAACCTGATTCCTTTCTCCAACTGCGCGGTAATACTGCCGGACAAATCATTTGCAGCATACGATGGATTGAATGACAGGTTGTTGCAGTAAATGCATCCGTCACGACCCAGAGTGCCGTCACGGTTGGGGCATCCCAGTCCGGCATTGACTGCAATCTTGATTACCCGCCCGGGAAACACCCCGCTCAGATAATCGTTCATGTTCCTGTATTCCATTCGGTAAACGGCTACTAATTAGAAAGTTTCTTCATCTCGTAACCCAGGCGGTGCAGTTCAATTGCGGCGCCTATGGAGAACATTACCTGAACGGCGCGGGCATAGACGTAGAATGCGCGCTTGCTCTGCGGCTCAATATGCTCCTGGCGGATAAACGTCACGGCAGTCTGGGCGCAGCTCTGCATCACTGCGGTTATCTGCTGCGCCTGCTTGCCGCCCGGCAAAAGTCCCAGTATGTCTTTCATAATATGGTCATCCATATCATCAAATCCGTTGGGGCCGAGCAGTACGCTGTAGGGCTGGCCTTTAAGTTTGTTCCAGTCACGGTTCCACCAGCAGGCTACAGCCAGACCTATGTATCCGGCCCAGGCAACAGAAACGGTAGGGTATGCTGCAATCTCCTTAACGCCATCGGCAATATACTCAGGCGCAAGTTCTTTCCATTTTAGGTCGATGTCATCGGACCGGAGCAATATGCCATCAAGCATCCCGGCATCGGTACATATCTTGAGCATCTCTTTAACAAGACGATCCTCAAACATTGTATAGTAAAGCTGATCTTCCATCAGTAAATCAGTATATGAGTTTGGTGATAAGGGTGGCTACGATGGTGCTGGTAATCACGCTCACCAGACCGGGCATCATGAATGAATGATTGAGCAGATATTTGCCTATCCTGGTGGTGCCGGAGCGGTCAAAGGTTACCGTTGCGATATCGGACGGATAGTTGGGTATGAAGAAATAACCGTAGACCGATGGCAACACGCCCAGAAGAACCGGGCCGGGAATGCCCAGCGAGTAGGCCAGAGGCAGCATGGCAACCACAACGGCACCCTGGCTGTTGACCAGTACCGATACCGTGAAGAATGCCAGCGCCATTGCCCATGGATACTTGCTCACAATTCCCTGCAGACCGTCCTGCATCTGGGGCAGATAGTTGCCGAAATATGTATCGGCCAGCCATGCAATTCCGTAAATGGCTATTACGGCAACCATGCCAGACTGCCATACGTTGCCTATTACTGCCTGGCGGGGATTGGCCTTGGCAATTATGATCATGAATGCGGCGGCCGATATCATCACAATCTGGATGATGATGTTCATGCCTATGGGCTTGCCGTTTACCGTGGGACGGATATCACAACCAATAATCTGAAAAAATGAGTAAAGCGTGATGACCAGAAGTGCGCCCAGGAATATGTAAACCGATATCTTGGCGCTCTTGGTGACCTCCTTGTCAAGCACGGATGCGGTCTCGCCGTACATGTACTTATACATCTTGGGGTTGGCCTTGCGCTCCTGGAATACGGGATCCTTATCCAGGTCCTTGCCGCGCTTGTAAGAGCAGAGTGCGGCTGCCATCAGTCCGCACAGACATGCCGGAATAGTGACGGCAATTACCTGAAGGTTATTTATGTCAAATCCGTTGTCGTTACTGATGATTACGAACGATGCAACCGCAGCGGCTATCGGCGAGCAGGTTATACCCACCTGTGATGCGACCGATGCCACTGCGCAGGGACGCTCCGGACGTATGCCTTTTTTGAGCGATATATCGCAGATGATAGGCATCAGGGTATAGACCACGTGACCTGTTCCAACCAGAACCGTAAGGAAGAATGTGCACAGAGGAGCCAGGAAGGTGATGTGCTCGGGATGCTTTCTCAACAGTTTCTCGGCAATCTGTATGAGCCAGTCCATACCGCCTGCGGCCTGCATGATTCCGGCGCAGGTGACGGCTGCGATAATTATGTAAATGACATCGGTAGGCGGATTGCCCGGTTTCATGCCGAAACCCAGAACCAGAATGGCCAGACCAATTCCCGATATGGCACCCAGTGCAAGACTGCCGTAGCGTGAACCTACATAAAGCGCTGCCAGGACTATTAGCAGCTGCAAGATCATAACAAAAGTCATATGTAAAATATTTAATTAATACCTATCATCTGATGGACGGCGGGACGGATTGGGGGAACGGGATAACCCATCATCTTCTCTACGCAGAGTATGCGTAGCAGGGCGTAGGGGAGAATCTGCTTGTTGAACTCTTCAACATCTGTATCGGGTCCTATGTAGTTTTTAATGAAAAGATTCCAGAACGGGACCGATATATCCTTGGTGATATGGTAAAGTTCCATCTCTACTTCATTGGGTATGAAACAGCACTGCAGATAGATTATTCCCAGGTCAAACATGGGGCTTCCGGTGCTGAACTCACTCAGGTCTATGAGGTACTTTCGGCCTTGCTCATCAAAAATCACATTACCTATGTGCAGGTCACCGTGCAGGGCGGTGTCGGCATCGGGTTGAGAGTCTATGAAACGTAAAATACCATCCCTCTCTTGATCGGTCAGGAACGGATTCTCCCTGATGTATTGACTGCTCTGGTCCTTGAATGTGGGGAAGAGTCCGGGCGGGGGTGTGGTGGAGTGCAGTTTCTTGCAGACGGCGGCAAATTCGGCGGCATACTGTTCAATATTTTCCGGGTGGATGCTCAGTGCACGGGCGTACGACAGCTTGCCGTGAATGCGTTTGAACTGGATGGCTACGCGGTTATCGGCCGTGCGTACCAACTGGCCGGGTTCGGGGCAGGGCAGTCCCAGATTGTACACTTTACAGGCCTTTTCATACTCATCGAGCCCCATCTTCTCCAAATCGGTGGAGTAGAGTTTGAGCAAAACATCTGGGTCATCCTTCTTGATATAGCTCTCACCAAGCTTTCCGCCTCCGGAGAGCTCATAGTCCTTAAGGTCAATAATTATAGGTTTCATAACGCAAACTTAAATAAAAATGCTGATTTTGACGCGTTCTTAAACTACCCCTTTGCGTCAAATCAGGATCTTGATGCGGAAGCCGCGGGTGGTGGGCTCCTGGATTATATCCTTTGCCTTGGAGCGAATGTCTTCCGGGAACTTGCCGGGGGCAAAGGGTGATTCAGTCAGACCTTCCACCATGAAATCAAGGGCGGTCTCACCGGTCAGTTCGGTGTATGTGAGCCTGAAGGTGAGCGGACGGACGGATGCCATGTGATTCTGTATCATTTCATCGGCTATGGATATGGCCAGGGAGGCTTTGTCGGCTATGTTATACTTGATGCAGAAAGCATTGATGCCGGAATGCATGTCAAGCTGGTCAAATTCATCATTGCCTATCTCATAAACCAGTTTCTGGATACGGTTTACAAAGGCTTTGGTCACACTGTGCACGGGATGTTCAAATATCTGTTCGGGGCTGCCGTCCTCATAGATAATGCCGTCGTACATAAAGAATATGCGAGTGCTCACGTCACGGGCAAAACGCATCTCATGAGTCACTATGAGCATGGTCATGCCATCGGATGCCAGCTGGCGGATTACGCTCAGAACCTCACCCACCATGGTGGGATCAAGGGCCGATGTGGGCTCGTCAAAAAGAATAACCTCGGGGTGCATGGCAAGCGATCGGGCAATGGCCACACGCTGCTTCTGTCCGCCGGAGAGTGATGATGGATAGACATCGGCCTTTTGTGACATTCCCACTTTCTTGAGCAGGGTCATGGCCTCGGCGCGGGCATCGGCCTCACTGATCCCGAGCAGACGGATGGGGGCATAGATTATGTTCTCAATGACCGTCATGTGATCAAACAGGTTGAAACTCTGGAATACCATACCCATACGGCGGCGCAGGGCATCCAGACGGTATCCCTTGGCAGTTATATCCTGCCCGTCAAAGAGAATCTGTCCGCTGGTGGGCGGCTCCAGCATGTTGAGCGCTCTGAGCAGGGTACTCTTACCGGTTCCCGAGGGGCCGATAATGCTTATTACCTCGCCCTTGTCAATATCGCAGTTAACATCCTTGAGAACGTTTACAACGCTGCCGTCAGGATTATGGAAAGTCTTGCTTAAGTGTCTGATGCTTATCATGTTACTTTCTGATTAAGAGGAGGTTCAACAATTTGCGTATCAACCAAGCCAGGACAAAATAGATTATGGTGATGATGAGCAGAGGAATGAGTGCATCAAACGTGCGGCTACGGATAAGGTCGCTGGCACGGGTCAGGTCCTGGATAGCTATGTATCCCACTATTGATGTACTCTGCAACAGTTTGACGCAATCGCCGGCATACAGCGGAAGACCATGGCGGAGCGCCTGCGGCAGTACTATACCGGTAAAGGTCTTGAAAGGGGTGAAACCCAGACTCAATCCGGCCTCGGTTTGTCCTACAGGTACAGTGGATATGGATGAGTTAAAGATATTTCCGGCCGATGAGGCAAAGCTGAATGCAAATGTGATGATTGCCACAGACGACGCGCTCAAACCGGAACTTGCAAATACCACGTAGAACATGATGAGCAGCAGCACCAGAGTAGGGGTTCCCTGTATGAATGAGCCGTAAAGACCGGCTGCCGACCTTACCCAACGTCGGCGGCTGCGCAATGCGGCACACACACCCATTCCCAGAATGGTTCCAATCAGGATTGCAAGCACGGTTATCTTTATGGTCTCCACGAAACCGTCTGTTATCAGTTTCCAGCGATTCTCCCTGATAAGGTTCATCCTGAACCGTTCTCCTATTCCGATATGTGCACGCTTGCCATGATCCACTACTACATATACCGGATGGCACAAGTAATAAGAATCAGTGAAATCCATGAAAGTCTTTCTCTCCTCGGTTATAAAGATGTTGCCGCCTACCATATCTACTTGTCCGGCCTGTACGGCTGTAATGGCACCGCCAAGATCCTGTAACATTATCTCTATGGGACGCCCTAAATAATTGGCAAAACGGGTCAGCAGATCAGGGGTAAGCCCCATCCATTCACCACCTTCACCAACATAACATACGGGATCCAGATTTGCGCATACCGCACAGCGCAAGGGCTGGGTATTCTTTATTTGTCCGGCATTGGGATCGGGTACCTGGGGGCCATCCTTTGTCCAGTGTTCTATGATATCCTGTACTGGGATTGAGGCAAGGAACGTATTGAACTGCCCGGCTAGCTCTGTGTTTCCTTTTTTTACACAGTACGCAACCTCAAACAAGTCTTCTCCGTAAAAAGCCACTTTCAATCCCAAATCTTTCAGTGTACGCTCCGGAACCTCAATGTCATCGGCCACAAATACATCTGCCAGGCCCTGACGTATGGCCTGTAGGGCATCGGCTTGGGTGGCGGCAGCAAACACTTTGACATCTGAGCGTTTAGAGAACTTGTGCTCGTAGTAATTGCCTACTGCAGTACTAAGTGTCAGACCGGAAAGGTCGGCCTCAGAGTTCAATACCAGATCCTTGTTCCTGCGATGCGAACATGATGCGCAGACAGCAAGTAACGATATGCAGGCAATCAGTTGAATAGTAGTGTTCTTTACCTTCATTTAATTGTATTCTGTTAATCCTTATTGCAAACTTATACAAAATCGGCAGATTTTATATAAGTTTGCTGATATTTACAACCAAATATGAAGAATTATTCCATCCTAATTACCGCCACTTTGATGCTGGCCGGTTGCACAGGCAAGGTCAAGGGACCCTGCGACATCTATGAGAAGTTTGGAACCGAGTGCGTGGCCGCTCACAGCACCACCCGCAAGCTCTACTCCAAGTATGACGGACCGCTCTATCAGGTGGTGCGTGAATCTGACGGCAAGACTCTTGACATAGGTACCATAGACGGAGGTTATGCCGATGCCGCCGCACAGGATGCTTTTCTGGAGGGAACTATCGGATACATCAGCATCATTTATGACCAGACTGGCCACGGGAATGACCTGATTCAGGCATCTCCGGGTACTTTCAACGGCCCGGCCAAGGGTGAGTTCAACACTTTGCCCATTGCAGATATGGCTCCGGTTTCCGTTAACGGTCATAAGGCATATGGTGCGTATTTCATGCCCGGCATGGGATTGCGCAACAACAATGCCTCATATCTGCCTATCAATGACGAACCGGAGGGAATATATTACGTGGTGAACGGCAATCATTTTGACAGCGGCTGCTGCTTTGACTACGGCAATTCATCCACCAACGGACGTGCAGTGGGCCGCGGCACTATGGAGACCACATATTTTGGTACGTCCACAAACTGGGGCAGCGGCAACGGCGACGGCCCCTGGATCATGGCTGATATGGAATCAGGACTATTCTCAGGTTTTAACGCCAAGAAGAATGATGTTCCGTCCATAACGGAATGGGAGTTTGTGACAGCCTATGTTAACGGAGGTGGCGGTAATAAATGGGATCTGCGTGGCGGTGATGCCACAAAAACGGATGTGGTAACTTTCTATGAGGGCGAGCGTCCCTCATCACCCAGCCAGACAGATGTCTATTTCCCCATGAGCAAGAAAGGTGGCCTGCTTCTGGCCAACGGCGGTGACAACGGAAACGGATCGGCCGGAACATTCTATGAGGGAGTAATAACCGCAGGCTATCCGTCATTTGAAGCAGTCAAAGCTGTCCAGGCAAATATAGCAGCGGTAAAATATGCAAGACAAACGCTCCAGGCTTCACGCCTGCGCACTTTCCGCAAGGAGGACGGCAGGACACAGAATATGAGTGTCATTTTCCACAATAACACTTCTAATCCCATAACAGATATCAATCTTGGAGTGGAACTGCCTGAAGGATGGCAATCAGAGATGATTTACATGCAGGAATTTGAAAGCATCCTGCCTGGTCACGGTGTGAGCGCAGTATTCAGAATCACCATGCCCGATAAGGACGATGCCGGTTTTGCAAAAGCAACAGCAGAATGGGACGGCGGATCAGAATTCACATCATTCAGGATACGCAGTGCTGCGGCTGTGAGCATCAATGAGATAAGCCTGGGTAATGAGCAGTTCATTGAACTGTACAACGCATCGGACCAGCCGGTTGACCTGTCAGGTTGGGAGGTTGAGATAACCCGTAGCGGATGGGCGCCTGTCCGTGCCGCAAGACTGCCTGCTGGTACAGTAATCAAGGCAAAGGATTTCCTGGTGATGCGCCCCAACGCTGAAGCCCTTCAGTTTGACGAATTCCCGCTTACCAAGATATTCATCCCTGTTTCAACGGCCCCCAAGAGCGTTTTCAAGGCCGGCAGTACATCACTCCCCGTAGCATCGGTTGACGGATTGAAGGCAGGTCAGAAGATAGGAATAGACTTGGGTGGCATGTATGAGGAGGTTACACTTACAAAGGTTGGAACCCCAGGCACCCAGACCGTACTGGTGGGTCCGGCAAAGGCTGGTGACAAGACCCTGAACCTTGAGGTTACTGCAAACCTCAGTGAAGGTATGGAGATAACAATCAGCACGGGTCAGAGAAAAGAGGTGAGAAAAATCACCAAGGTCATTAAGGTGTCCGAGGCTCCGACGCCCAGACGCGGTTTTGGACAGCAGTCGCAGCCTCATGAGCCCGGTGTGGTTGAGATTGACAAGCCCCTCACCATTGATCAGATTGCAGGTGTCGATGTCTGGGCATTCGGCACTGGAATTGAGTTTACCCCCGCACTCAGGTATGACCACATGAGCGGTGATGCAATATCGGCCCCGCTTGTAAAACCTGCTAATGACGGCAGTTACAGCTACACCTATTCAACCCGTGCAGGTGCAATAGCACTATATCACGGTGATGTTCCGGTGGATGCCGTTATCTACGGCTCCAAGCAGAGCAACTCAAGCGCCAACGGCACAATATGCAGGCCTGATTTGGCAGTCCTGGAGGGAGAGCAGACTCAGGGCGGCTGTCTGGCAGAGGTTCCGCAGATGCGTATGCCGCGCGGCATGAATCAGGGTCAGGCATTGGCCCCCACATACTCGCTGGTAAGGATGCCCGACGGCAATGACCGCGATGCATTGTGTGAGATTCAGTACACACAGAATCCCACTCCCGGCGCATCAAACAAGTAAAAGAATAGGGGATGATTCCAAGCGGAACCATCCCCTTTCAGTATAACCCATTTTACTCAGTTAATCTGATATTTGAGTTTTTTAAGAGTGCTCAGGTCCGATGAGTTGCCGTACAGGATCTCATACTGTCCGGGCATGGTAGTCATAAGGTTGTGGTTGGTATCGAACCACTCGAAAGACTCGGGGGTGAGCTCAAACTCCACCTTTACAGTCTTGCCCTTGGGTATTGATACGCGCCTGAATGCACGCAGTGCGTGACTGGGACCTTCGGTATCACCGGGACGGCTCACGTAGAGCTGAACAACCTCCTGACCGTCCAGTTTTGATGTGTTCTTGACCTTTACGGTTACATATACCTTGTCACCGTCCTTGCGGATCTTGGCCTTGCCGTACTTGAAGGTGCTGTAGCTCAAGCCGTAACCGAAGGGGTAGAGGGGCTTATCTGTCATATAGCGGTATGTGCGGTCCTTCATTGAGTAGTCCTCAAAATCGGGGAGCTGGTCTGTTGACTTGTAGAATGTAACCGGCAGACGGCCTGCGGGGTTATATGTGCCGTACAGGACCGATGCTACCGCGTTGCCGCCCTCCTCGCCGGGATACCAGGCCTGCAGGATTGCATCGCAGGCAGGCTCAACATCAGTCAGTCCCATTGCGGAACCGCTGAAGTTAACGAACACAACCTTTTTGCCGGCAGCCTTGAGAGCCTTGACAAGCTCTGTCTGTGCAGTGGGCAACTCTATCTTGGTACGGTCACCGCCACGGAATCCCTCAATGCTTACAGGCATCTCCTCGCCCTCAAGTGAGGGAGATATACCTCCTGCAAAAATGATTACATCTGCATCGGCACATGCGGCCACGGTCTTATCGACGCTTACCTCCTCCTCATAACCCAGGTCGAATGAGAGTGCGGCCAGACCGCTGCGGCAGCTATAGTTTATGGTAATCTCGTAATCCTGACCGGCCTTGGCGTTCAGGGTATAGACCTTGCGGGGCTCGTTGCCGTTACGGCCTGAGGCAACGCGGCGGCCGTCAACGCTGATTGATGCCTGACCCTGATTCTGCATGTAGAATGCCACCTGACCATCTTCGGTTGCATGGAAGGTCGATGTATATACGGCTGCAAAGTTCTCCAGGTTTACGTTGGGGGCGAATACTGTGGCACCACCGGTTGAGAAACGCAGCGGAGTGGCGTTGTGACGCAGTACATCGGGCTCACCCTCGGCGCGGGCATTGTTCCAGTATTTGGCGTCAAAACCCTGCTGGCCGCTGGCCTTGCACTGGCTGAACAGGCTTATCAGTGCCAGAGAGTTTGATGCGTAGTCACATCCGCGCATATACTCCACTTGTGCGCCTGTGGCCTGGATGCCGGCCAGCATGGTTACGGTGCGTGATGGGGTTCCGTTGTAGTTACCCCACTGCATTACAGAGTCATTGGCGTTGGGGCCCATCACAACTACTTTCTTGCCGGTGCTGAGCGGCAGGATGCCGTTGTTCTTGAGCAGTACCATGCTCTCCTGGGCCATCTTGAGTGCCAGGGCGCGGTGCTCCTTGCTGTCAACTATGCTGTACGGTATCTTGCTCCATTCAACCTGGCTGGGGTCATCCATCTCGCCAAGTTCAAAACGGGCGGTCATCAGACGGGTTATTGAAACATCTATATCTGACTCCTTGATAAGGCCGTCCTTTACAGCCTGTACCAGCTGGGCGTATGAGCTTCCGCACTCCAGGTCAGTACCGGTCAGTACGGCTTTTGATGTGGCGTGCTTGGCATCGGGCTCGGTATTGTGGTGGCCCTGGGTAAAGAAGTCGTTTATGGCCCAGCAGTCCGATACCACTATGCCCTTGTAGCCCCATTCGTTGCGCAGTATCTGCTGGAGCAGACGGTTGCTGCCGCAGCAAGGCTCATCCTCATAGCGGTTGTAGGCGCACATCACCTCTTTTACATCGGCCTCCTGCACCAGTGCCTTGAAGGCGGGCAGGTAGGTCTCACGCAGGTCACGTGCGGCTATGTTCTCGGCATTGAACTCGTGACGGTTCCATTCCGGACCGCTGTGCACGGCAAAATGCTTGGCGCAGGCGTGCAGCTTGTCATATTTGGAATCGGCCGGGCCCTGCAGGCCGTTCACTACCGATACACCCATCCTGGATGTCAGGTAGGGGTCCTCACCGTAGGTCTCCTGTCCGCGGCCCCAGCGTGGGTCACGGAATATGTTGATGTTGGGGGTCCAGAAAGTAAGACCCTGATAACGGCGCAGTCCGCCGTTCTCACTGTATTGGGTTGATTTGGCGCGGGCCTCATCGCTCACGGCAGTAAATACGTCCAGCAGCAGGGCATCATCGAATGATGCAGCCATACCGATGGCCTGCGGGAATACCGTAGCCAGACCGGCGCGACCCACACCGTGCAGGGCCTCGTTCCACCAGTCATAGGCTTTGATACCAAACTCGGGGATGGCGGGCGAACCGTTTTGCATAAGAGCTACTTTTTGCTCAAGAGTAAGACGGCTTACCAGATCGGCGGCACGCTGGGCGGCAGGCAGACTGGTATTCTTGTAGGGCTGTGAATTACAGACAATGACTCCCGTGACGGCGCATAAGAGCGCAGTAAAAATTCTTTTCATGACAAATATTATTGGTTTGTAGGCAAAGATACAAAAGGGTGAGGTTACGTTTAGCACTTTTTTTCTAATTTTGCACCCGAGTAGCAGGAAGTGTCTGCTGCAAGTGTGCTTGGAACCACTATAAAAACAAGTAAAATGACTGAAAAAACTAATTCTGAGGGACAGCGCGGGCTGTCCGTAACGTTTGTGGTATTGGCAGTGACATTCTGTGTCTGCCTGATTACATCAAATCTTTTTGTGCCAAGACTTTGGCGGGTAGGTAACACCTGGATGCAGCTTTCGGGTGCGGTAGTGATTTTTCCGATATCGTACATTATCAATGACCTGCTTACCGAGGTCTACGGTTACCGCAAGGCCATGAAGGTTATCTGGATGGGATTTGCCATGAGTGCGTTTGTGGCACTGGCAGCAGGTCTGGTAAGTATCCTGCCTGCACCAATCGATCCCGAGAACCAGGCTGTGGCCGATAGTTTCAACCATCTCTTCGGACTCATTCCGCGCACGACAGCCGCATCACTGCTGGCTTTCATACTGGGGTCACACATGAACGCCTGGGTACTGTCCAGCATGAAGATTGCCACCAAGGGTAAGGGATTCGGATGGCGTGCCGTTGTATCCAGCATAGTCGGTGAACTTTCCGATTCTGTGATTTTTTACCCGCTCGCGTTCATCGGCTCAATGCCTTTCAAAACTATCCTGTCAATAATTGTAACTCAGGTTACCGTCAAGACTCTGTATGAGGTGATTATCCTGCCTGTGACTGCAATTATCTCACGCAAACTCAAGGAGAAAGAGGGTATAGACACCTTTGACTACGACATCAAGTACAATCCGTTCAAGATCAAAACCTTAGAATAATATGTCCCAAGACAGAAAGCAGGAGGGCCTGACCGCCCTTGGTAACAAGACCACATATTCAAACACCTATAATCCGGATGTCCTGGAGGCGTTTGAGAATCTTAATAAGGAGAATGACTACTGGGTGCGTTTTAACTGCCCGGAGTTTACAACTCTGTGTCCCATAACCGGACAGCCCGATTTTGCCGAGATCCGCATCAGTTATATCCCTGATGTAAAGATGGTTGAGAGCAAATCTCTCAAACTCTATCTGCACAGTTACCGCAATCACGGTGGATTCCACGAGGACTGTGTGAACCGCATCATGAAGGACCTTATCAAACTGATGGATCCCAAGTACATAGAGGTGACCGGTTTCTTTGTACCCCGTGGCGGCATATCTATATATCCGTACGCAAACTACGGCCGTCCCGGTACCAGATATGAGAAACTGGCCGAGCAGCGTATGGCCACTCACGAGTAAACTATGACCAAAACGGAATTTGGAAACGACCCATTTGCGTCATGACTAAGACTGAATTCGTATTGAGCTGGCTGGAGGAGCACGGGATAGAGTACCATGTGCACTATCACCCGCCGTTGCCTACCATCGAGGAGGCGCTGGCCTATTGGAAGACAATCGATTCGACGCACTGCAAGAACCTGTTTTTCCGCAACCACAAGGGCAACCGCCACTATATGGCCAGTTTTGAGTGCCACAAGAATCTGGACATTCACGGTCTGGAGCATATCGTAAAGCAAGGCAAACTCAGTTTTGCCAGTCCTGAACGTATGGACCGATGCATAGGCGTAACGCCCGGTTCCGTGTGCGCATTCGGACTTATCCACGATATGAATCTGGTGGAGCATCCCGCAATCCTGAATCCCGATGGTACGCGTGATTTCGGCCGGATAAAGGAAGGTGTGAACCCCAAGGAACTCTTTGACAACGGCCACCGTGTAAAATACTTTCTTGATGCTGACCTCAAAAACGCAGAGAGGGTATCGTTCCACCCCTGTGAAAACACGGCCAGCGTTGTGGTGAGCAACGCCGGCTTTATGCGCTTCCTTGAGATATGGGGAGGCGATGTGGAGTGGATAGAGGTGCAGTGACTTCTGTTATTACAAGCTCCCGGAATGTTGCCACAGATGGCATAAAACCTATATTAAGATTTTGTTACAATTTCTCCCGGACCTTTTGATTACGGAGTAGTTTGAGTATTTTTGTACTGAAATCAAAAGGTAAAGATGTTAATTGTATTGAAGCTTTTAGGGTCTATCGCCCTGCTCATCTACGGTATGAAGGTCATGAGCGAGGCGTTGCAGAAGATGGCAGGCCCGCAATTGCGTCACCTGTTGGGCGCAATGACCACAAACCGTTTCTCTGGGGTTGCAACAGGAGCACTTGTAACAGTAGCAGTCCAGTCATCGGCAGCAACGACGGTAATGACCGTATCGTTTGTTAACGCCGCACTGCTCACACTTAGCCAGGCCATATCGGTCATTATGGGTGCCAATATAGGTACCACGCTGAGCGCCTGGATCATGTCGGCCGGTTTCTCCTTCAACATAGCCAATCTGGTATGGCCGGCTTTCCTGATAGGAATTATACTTATACAGATAGGCAAGCACCGTTATGTGGGCGATTTCCTCTTCGGAATAAGTTTCCTTCTGTTTGCCTTGGGAATGCTTAACCAGACCGGTCGTGAGATGGATCTGGCCAGCAATCCGGCCGTAGTAAACTTTTTTGCATCATTTGACTCCGGCAGTTACGGCACTATACTGCTGTTCCTTCTGATAGGCGCCATACTTACCTGCATAGCTCAGTCATCGGCAGCACTTATGGCTATCACAATGGTGCTCTGCTCAACCGGAGCGATTTCAATATTCCAGGGTATAGCACTGGTTATGGGCGAGAACATCGGCACCACACTGACTGCAAACCTGGCGGCTATGTCGGCCAACACTCAGGCCCGCCGCGCTGCTATGGCTCACCTGCTGTTCAATGTATTCGGTGTGATTTGGGTCCTCATAATATTCTTCCCGTTTGTACGCACCGTATGCCGTGTGGTAGGCATTGACGTAACAGCCGATTCTGTTGATCCGGCCAGATTGACCTTTGCGCTTGCCACGTTCCATACAGCGTTCAACGTAATCAACACTTCTTTGCTGATAGGTTTCATTCCGCAGCTGGAGAAACTGGTGTGCTACATAATCAAACCCGGCAAGGCCGATGAGGAGGATGAGTTCCGCCTGCAGTTCATTCGCGGCGGTATCATGAAAACCCCGGAAATATCAGTCTTCCAGGCACAGAAGGAGATTGTCATATTCGGCGAGAAAATGCAGCATATGTTCGGTCTGGTTAAGGATCTCTACAAGACTACCGATGAGCAGGCGTTCAAGAAACTGTTTGAACGCATAGAGAAGACCGAGGACGGCAGCGACCGAATGGAGCAGGAGATAGGCAAGTATCTGGGTGACGTGGGCGATGCGCATCTGTCGGATGATACCAAGGAGAAGATCCGCGCCATGCTCCGCCAGATTGGCGAGCTGGAGTCAATCGGTGACAGCTGTTTCGGACTGGCACGCATCATGCGCCGCAAGCAGGAGAACAAGATAGAGTTCAACCAGACACAGAAGGAAGGAGTCAGCCAGATGTTCGGACTTATAGACCAGGCACTTACACGTATGAATGAGCTTCTGGCCGGCCGCAGGGAGGAGTATGATATAACCGTGTCGGAGGAGATAGAGAACAGTATAAACGCCTGCCGCAACCGCCTGAAACAGGAGAACATAAACAGTCTGGACCAGCATACATACGGCTATGGCAGCGGAACGGTATTCTCAGACCTGATTAGCGAATGCGAGAAGACCGGCGACTACATCATAAACGTAGTGGAATCCCGCCTGGGTACCGTCCGCAACGGAATACGCTACAGAGGCATCCAGATTGACACAGACAGCAAGGAGGTTACCGTTGACGGAAATCCGGTCTCTTTTACCAAGACAGAGTATGAGTTGCTCAAGCTGTTCATGATGAACCGCGGCGTTGTCTATTCGCGCGAGCAACTGCTGCAGGCCATCTGGCCCGATGACGTTGTGGTAAATACCCGCACAGTCGATGTAAACATCACCCGCATCCGCAAGAAAATAGAGCCTTACGCTGACTGCCTGGCCACCCGTGCCGGTTTCGGCTACTGCTTCCAGGATTGATACAAATGATACAATTGGGGTCAGGCCCCTTTTGTATCATTATATTTTTCAGCGAAAAAATTTTGCTGAACAAAAATTTTTCGTTTCATTTGCAACGAAAACATTTCGCTAACACAATTTAATGATTTGCTTATGAGACGTCTGACCAGGAAGGAGAGAGTCATAATGGACTACTATTGGACCTACGGGCCCATGTTCATTCGCGAGCTTCAGGAGCACTATCCAGACCCCAAACCATCGTTCGGCACACTGTCCAACCAGGTGCGTACGCTCCAGGCCGACGGCTTTATGAGCCACAACGCTTTCGGCACCAATTACCAGTACTATCCGGTCGTTGACCGGGAGCAGTACAGCAAGTCCGGCATAAACGGTATAGTCGATGAGTTTTTCAGCAGTTCTTACTCCAGCGTGGTGATGTCATTTGTAAAGGATGAGAAACTGTCGGTTGAGGAGCTGGAGCAGATAATAAAGCTGCTGTACCACCTGCTGCTGAGGCGTGAAACGTTCCACCGTACAGCACGTATAGTCCTTGTATCGTCTTTGATAATCTCATATATACTGCCGTTCTGCGTAATCACAATCCACAGGCCGGCGCCAGTGGTTGAGAACCCTGAAGTTGCTGCAATTCAGGCTCCTGCTGCCGTCCCCTCAACTCCAACCCGCCATACTGTACAACCGGACATACAACCGGGAGAGAGGCAGATCCGGCAGGAGCAGAATCAGATAGAGGAACAAGTCCGGATACAGGCCCTACCACAGCAAGAGGTGCGGCAAGCGGTGGTCTTTCCTGATTCAAACCAGTCTTTACCTGTTCCTACCCGCAAGCATATGGATTGGATATTGGTATCAATAATAATCTATGCATTAGGGGTTGTATGTCTTATAATTCTCAGGCTTTTGTCTGCTGTTAAGGTGATTGGTATAATCCATCGCGGTCGCACGATAGTGAAAAAGGATGGTTGCAGGATAGTGATATCGAGTGATGACATCCGTCCATTCAGCTGGATGAACAGTATAGTCCTGCCGGAAGATATGGCGCAGTCTGAATCCTTGTGGAATTCGGCAGCAGTGCGTCACGAACAATCCCACGTATCACACCATCATTCCATAGAGCTGTTGGCCATAGACATTCTTTCAGCATTCCAATGGTTCAATCCCGCAGTCTGGCTGTTAAGACATGACCTTTGCTGTGTTCAGGAGTTCCAGGCCGATGCTTCCGTACTTGAATCCGGTTATGGCAAACTGGAATATGAGCAAAGTCTGCTGAGCATAGCAACCGGTGGAATCTCCATCCCGCTTGTGAACGGACTGGGCGAAAGCTATCTGCGCGCCAGAATCCGTATGATGAACCGCAATATTTCCCGTAAGGGCAACCTGATTAAACTCATCTACCTGCCTTTGGTGATGGTTGTTGCTTTAGTTCTGATTTCCAATACCGTCTATGATAAGGCTGAAACCGATAATACAGAAGTTGAGTCCGATCAGGAGGAAGCCGTCACCATATTCCGGTTTGGCGAGGAGGTGAATAAAACTTTTCTTGAGCACCTTGATGAATTTGATGATACTTTGAAACTGAAAGAGGTATTCAGGACAGACGTAGGCGATAAAGCAAAAGGATTCAAGGTAACATTATTCAACTTTACTGATGAAGGATGGGAGAATGATCCTGGTGATTTCTGTCTGATAACGATTGAAACCGGCGGCAAACAATACCGGTTCAAGAATGAGGACTGGGTTATCGAACCATTGTTTGACAACGGCTATTTCCACTGCGTTGAGGTGGCCGAATCCCACTATCTCCTGTTCCTGAAAGGATTTGATTACGGATGCTGTCCCGGTACCCTGACCGTGCTGGCTGTCGATGAGACAGGGGCCTATATGGTAATGAAAAAGGAATATGATTTGAGGGAATTCAACTCGGAGCCTTTCTCAATGACTGTGGCCGACTGGTATGATGAATACGTATCTGATGACGTGACAATCAACTCTGCTACATACACCCTCTTTATAGAGGATGGGGCCCTGAAAAAGAGATGGGTTCAGCTTTTTCCCAATAAACATGAATACGTTGACCTGGGCCTGAGCGTGAATTGGGCCACTTGTAATGTGGGCGCTGAAAAGCCGGAAGAATACGGGGATTATTATGCCTGGGGTGAAACAGCGCCTTACTATGTAAAGAATGCCGGTGCAGACAATGAACTCCAATGGAGAAAGGGAAAGGAGGCAGGCTATGACTGGGAATCATATTTTGACATAAAGACCATTGAACCTACAGATTATGATGATATTGTAACCTTCTGGCACTACAATACTCAGGAAAAGAGTGTGATTGAATATTATCATGATGCCGCAACCATAAACTGGGGCGGGGAATGGCGCATGCCCCGTCAGGCGGAATTTGAAGAACTCATAAATCCTGACAATTGCACCTGGACATGGACAACTATGAATGGTGTGAACGGTTACAGGGTGACCAGTAAGAAACCCGGATATGAAGGCAATTCCATTTTCCTGCCGGCAGCAGGAGGATATTCCGGAACAGACTCCAAGTTACGTGATGCATATGGCTGGTACTGGTCCGGTTCAATAGATGACAAGACCTCCGATAAAAGTACGAATTTTGCATACATTCTCAATTTCTACTTTGATACCCGCTTTGTGTTCATTAACTCCTCCGGCCGATGCTCCGGGCTTCCTGTACGTCCCGTCTTACCAAACGGAAGAAACCATAAAACGGTATATGGAACAAATAATGAGCCTATTGCCGATAACACAGAGATAGAACCTAAAACAGCACAGACGTTACTGGCCCGTTTTGATGGTTCATTGCTGGAGTCTCAGGTAGCAATTCCATCATACCAGGATTATAGAGAACTTCCACAAAACCTCCCTGACATAATACTGGACAGTCTGAAAAAACAGTATCCTGAACTGAATTCACTTGAGAGCATCTATGATGACGGAATATTAAGCAATGACAAGCCCTATAAGGGATACATATCCTGCATCCAACTTTCCAAAGGTGTCTATTCATTCTGGGTTATGGGTCTGGAAGACAAGGGCGGCCAGGTGGTATCGATAGAACTTGGCACTATAGATGATGCAATAGCGTTCCTTAATAATCTTGTTTCATCATATAAACAAGGCAATACTGTGCTAGCTCAGGGTTATACGCTGACTGGAGTCAGGGGTAATGCCTACTCGGTTCCCAGAACAGACGGCGTAGAGCCTGGTCCATATCTGGTAAGCGTAAAAAACCTGAAGCATGACCTGTCAGTTCTAGAGAAAAGAAAGAACTGGAAAGAAGTTGGTTTTGATGAGATTGCCTTCTTTTCGATGGAGAACAAACCGGATCATTATGAAGTCTTGTTTCCCGGTTGGCCCAGATTATTTGAGTCTTTGCACATAAATACATGGGATGGAGTTGACGGAGGTGAAGAATGGGCACGCACAGAACTTGAAAAACAGATTCGTGAAAGAGGAGGCGAGGGACATGTTCCTGGAAATAGTGAATTGGCAGTGTCCAAATTCAACGGTGTGATACTGCTTCCGTTACATAAGAGTGATTATATGACTCTTTCAGGGGCTTATAAGGAGTATATTCAATACTATATTCCTATTATCTACGACCCGGAAAAGTATCAGGCCCCGCTTACCGATTATCAGCGAAGCCTGAAGAGAAATGTTTTCAGGCGCAAGAAATGAGCTTGAAGTGTTGGAGGGCGTTCAGGATGCCGTCGTCATCGACGGAGGTGGTGATGTAGTCGGCGTGTTGTTTGAGCTCGGGGGTGGCGTTGCCCATGGCTACGCCTATTCCGGCCTGCAGGATCATTGAGAGGTCGTTTCCGCCGTCGCCGAATGCTATGGTGCGGCTGGGGTCAAAGCCCTTGTGGCGGGCAATTGCTTGGATGCCTTTGCCTTTATCGGCCTCACTGGAGGTGATATCGGTAAACTCCGGATGCCATCGGCCCGATACGCAATGGGGCATGCGTGGCAGCATCTGCTTTTCATAATCGGCATCAAAGAATGCGGTCAGCTGCAGGACATCCTGGCCTAGCAACTCCTGGAGCGGTGACGGGTTATCGAACTCCCTGACGTTAAGATACTGACGGAATATGCGGTCCACACTGCCGGTAGGGTCAAGTATGGCCACCTGGTCACGTCCGATGACAATAAGGCCGTATCCCTTGTCTTGCGCATCCCTTACGCAGGTCAAAACATCCTGCTTAGGTATGGGGTGGTAACAAACCAATTCGTCATCTATAAAACAGAGCGCGCCGTTTATGGTTATGTATCCGTCAATCAGATGCCCGATTGCTCCCAGATTGGTGATGATCATGGGCGGACGTCCTGTAGCGATATAGATCTGCGCCCCGTTTGCCTTTGCATCGGTCAGCGCGCGGACGGTAGACTGGGGAATCTGATGGGTATTGAAACTCACCAGCGTCCCGTCAATATCAAAAAACAGTGCGTACTTATCGGTCATAATAATCCAACTGCAAAGTTACTCATCTTTTTTGCTAATTTTGCAGCGCCTTAAACACGAGAGTAATTCATGAACCACATTGGCCAGATATTTTCACTAATTGTAGCGGTGCTTTGGACTGTCACCGCAATCTATTCCGACAAAGCCAGTCACCGCATAGGCACCATGTCTGCCAACGTTTTCCGCCTGACACTCTCCACGTTCCTTTTGGCAATGATCCTGTGGGTCACCATTGGGTATCCGTATCCTGTTTATGCCGATGCCAGGACCTGGTTCTGGCTGGCGCTGTCGGCGGTTGTGGGTTACGTTTTCGGCGACTGGTGCCTGTTTAACTGTTACCTCTCCATAGGGGCCCGATTCGGCCAGCTGTTCATGACGCTTGCGCCTCCGATGGCCGCATTTGCCGGCTGGGCTATGCTGGGCGAGCAGCTCTCCTGGCGCACGGCATTGGCAATGGCCGTCACACTGAGCGGTATAGCCATATCAATCCTGAGCCGTGACCGAGAGCACCATTTCAAGTTCACTCTGCCGCTTAAGGGAATCCTGCTGGGAATAGGAGCAGGCACGGGGCAGGGCGTAGGGCTTGTACTGAGCAAGATAGGCCTGGAGCACTATTCGGCTGCACTTCCTGCCCAGACTCCTGAACTTATGCAGACCATGCTTCCGTTTGCATCCACCATGATCCGCGCCATATTCGGCAGCATCGGCTTTATACTGCTGATGATGATCAGTAAGGAAATGCCCAAACTCAAGGTTGCAGCACGTGACCATAAGGCCTTGCTTTATGTCTTGATAATGAGTCTGTTCGGCCCTGTAGTAGGAGTGTCTCTTTCACTCATGGCAGTACGTTATACCGATGCCGGTATAGCCTCTACACTGATGGCTCTCACTCCCGTGCTGATACTTATCCCGTCCGCTGTGTTTGACAAGCAGCGCATAAGGTTCAAGGAGGTAGTGGGCGTGTTGGTGAGCATGACCGGCGTGGCACTGTTCTTCCTTCTGTGACGCAAAGGGGTCGTTTTTCATTCTGCGGTGATGATTATACGGCGGTATGCGGTGAGGTTGAACGGACCGTTGTCGTGAATCTCGCAGACCAGATGGTAGGTCTTGCCGCTGGAATTATCGGGTAGGGTAACGGTAATCCTGTCCGATGCGGGGTCGCTGATAAGGGGATAGACGGTCTCGCCTGGGAACTCCTGGAACCACCAGCTGAAAGTGAGCTTGTCCCGGTCTGGGTCAAATGAACGGGATGCGTCCAGCTTTATTTCCTGTCCGTTTTTGGCCGATAACTCCATAGGCCCAAGGTCCTGACTGCCGTTGATGACGGCTACGGGGTTGCGGTTGCCGCTGCCGGTATCTGCCCATTGCATGCGGGCGGCAAAATCGTTGAACTCATCGGGATAGAACTTGTGCTCATAATGGTCAGATATGTCCTTGAGCGGCTGCTGCCAGTTGGTCCAGGCGTAGGTCTCGCGATCAGGTGATATACCGAACTGATGGCAGCCTCCCCAACCCGCCTGCGTGGGGTCATCGGGATTGTTCAGGCCGTTGGGCATCACGTGCAGGAAACTGGGCGTATCGCCCTCAACGCCCCACAGGAACTTGGGATAGACCTTGCCCATGGCACCCTTGCCCTGGATCAGGCTCTCATATTTGTCCCAGTTGGATTTGCCCAGCTCGTTCTGGTTAAGCCAGGCGCTCTCATCCCAAACCAGCATCAGCTCCTGTGCGTAGTCACGTCGGAGCCATTGGTGAGAACTGTAAGCGCGGTTCATGCGCATGCTCCATTGCATATCCTGATCAGTGATGGTGTAGAGGCGGAACTTGCTCAGGAACTTGCGGAGCTGCTCCGGGCTGCGCTCCTGTTTAACGCGCCAGACGGCCTGCGCAAACGTGTTGGCGCCTCCCCATGAGCAGATCCAGATGGGACGGTCGTCGTCCTCATCGGCCAGCTGGATCAGCAAACGGCTTCCGGGAGAGTCATTATCGGGACCGATTACACCGATGCCGGCTCGGGTGCTGCCCATCATGGCACGGCTGCTGATGTACTCATAACTGGGCCAGTAACCAAGTTCCTGACGGCTGTTCTCCTGTTCTATGCTTTTGTGCCTCTTCTGGCCAGAACGTTTCATAAGGTTCTGTACATCGGTCTTATATGCATCAATTACGCGTGTCAGATATACCGCCCAGTCCTTGGGGTAAGGGTCACAGTTCCAGCCTATTGTGGTGATTATGCCCTCTATTTCAAACCGGTCGGCGTATGCCAGCAGCCTTACGGCCGATTCATTGTCATCGGGCTCCACCTCCGACGGGCCGATATCGGTCATCACAACTATTCTGGGCTTTAGCGCACCGGTCTCTGCTTTCTTTCCGGTACATGAGATTAAGACTGCGCACAATGCAATCATCAAGCCTGCTATTCGGTTAATTGCTTTCATTCTGTTTATGTTTTCTGCGAATATACTCAAAAATATCTGATTTTAAAGTTTCGCTTTGAATATAGGCTTCGCCTCGGGATAAACAGAAAGTGACGCAAAGGGGTCGTTTCTTTTAGTCGCTTCGCTTGGTAAAAGCGTCCCTTTGGGCCGAGCGCGTTTTGCGTCATTTTCTGAAAATATAAGCTACGATTGCACCGCTGATGTTGTGCCAGACGCTGAAAATGGCACCGGGTATGGTGGCCAGGGGGTAGGCGGCAAAATGCAGGGTGGCAAGTGATGACGCAAGACCTGAGTTCTGCATGCCTACCTCGATTGATATGGCCCGTTTCTTGGGCTCGGACAGCCTGAGCAGACGTCCAATAAAGTAGCCCAGCCCCAGTCCGCATATGTTGTGGAGCATCACCACAAGCACTATTATCATTCCTCCTGCCAGCAGCTTATCGGCATTGGCCGCAATTATGATTGCTACGATAAATGCAATTGCCACCGATGAGAATGCGGGCAGATAATCTACGGTCTTATCGGTAAACTTTGGCCACAGACTCTTTATGATGAGGCCGATGACAATAGGCAGAATCACCACCCAGAGTATGCTCAGCAGCATGCCAAACACATTCACATGGACACTATGGCCGGCAAGCGCCCATGTGAGCACAGGTGTAAGCAGCGGTGCCAGGATGGTGGATACGCCGGTCATGCCTACCGACAGTGCAAGATCGCCTTTGGCCAGATAGGTGATTACGTTCGATGCCGTACCGCCCGGGCAGCATCCCACCAGCACAACGCCCAATGCCAGTGCATCATCGAGCCTGAACACACGTGCCAGCACCCATGCCAGCAGTGGCATGATGGTAAACTGTGCAAGACAGCCTATGATGATATCCTTGGGACGGCTGAACACAACTTTGAAATCCTCCAGATTGAGTGTAAGACCCATGCCGAACATCACAACGCCCAGCAGATAATTGATAACCTTGGGGCGTATCCTTGAAAGCGCATCGGGAAATATGAAGGCCAGCACTGCCGCTGCAAATACCAGCACGCCCATGTACTTGGATATAAACTGACAGATTCTTTTCATAAACCTTTACCGACGTGCAAAGGTATAAAAAACGACGCAAAGGGAAACGACCCCTTTGCGTCAAATACTGAGCGTATGCGGTATTGGGCTCACCCTTGGGCCAAACCGAAAAATCAACTGTTTTCACTGTCATTGAATACTAAGAGTCCGATATTCAATAATTTGGCTCTCATTTCAGATTGGCTTTGAAGAATGATTCAATCTTGTCGTAGGGGATTACTCCGGCTACGTCATCGTAAAGGTCCACGTGCGATGCGCCGGGGATAATCATCAGTTCCTTATTTCCCTCTACGGCCGATACACCCTCCACGTGCCTTCCGGTCATGCGCTCGAAGGCATATTCGCTGAAATAAATCTCCTGAGCCCATGCCAGCAGAGGCTGGTTCATGAAACTCTGGCAGCCTATGACGTTCCAGCCGTCGTTGGAGTTGCCGCTGCGCTTGTGGTAACCGCGTGGAGTCTTGTAGTATGCGTGGTAATCCTTTACAAACCAGGGCGCATCGTCGGGCAGGGGATCAATAACGCCGCCTGCGCGCTTGTAAGTGCCTGATTTGTAATCCTCTGTGCGCTGTGCCGCAATGGCCTTGCGCTTTTCCATACGCTGAGCGGGGGTATCCTCGCTGGCAAAATAGCCCTCCACGTTCACCTTGCTCATATCATACATGGTGGATGCCACGGTTGCCTTGATGCGCGGATCAAGTGCTGCCGCATTCACGCCCATACCTCCAAATCCGCATATGCCGATTATTCCGATACGCTCGGGGTCAACGTTATCCTGAACGGACAGGAAATCAACCGCTGCCAGAAAATCCTCGGTGTTGATATCGGGTGATGCCATACGGCGGGGCTCGCCGCCACTCTCACCGGTAAACGAGGGGTCAAAGGCAATAGTCAGGAATCCGCGCTCGGCCATGTGCTGTGCGTACAGGCCGCTTGACTGCTCCTTAACGGCGCCGAACGGGCCGGTCACGGCAATCGCTGCCAGCTTGCCCTTGGCATTCTTGGGCGTGTACATATCGGCCGCCAGCTCAATGCCGTAACGGTTGCGGAAAGTAACCTTCCTGTGGTCAACCTTATCACTCTTAGGGAATGTCTTGTCCCACTCCTGTGTCAATTGTAGTGTTGTCATATCATTGTCTGTTTTTGTTTGTCCGTTTCCTGTGCAGCCCGTGAGCATCCAGCCCAGCAATGCTGCTGCAAATATAATCTTGTTCATAAATCAGAAATTACTAATGCAAAAGTAGACGGTTTGCACGTATGTATCTTACCGATTTTGGCTGAATAACTACCAATTTCGCAGATAATTGAATGTTTATATTGAAATTCCTACCTTAACCGGCATTTTGAAGAATATACATTTGTTGATTTGTAGTTAAAGATTAATGAAAGGCAAATATTTTTGCTTCCATGCTCATATTTTAAGCAAAACATTATGATTTCTGCTAAAAAATTGCTATCTATGTAGTCAGTATATAATCGTGTAAAACATGGAGGGTAAAATCAAAACCGCGATACTTCAGAGCGAGGCACGAGTTGCAAAGGGTGTTTGTGGAAATTGGCAGGAAATAAAAAGTAATACGAAGATTCAATGGCAAAAATAATAGTACAGAACGTAGAGATAACGGTCTTGTCACACGATGACAAAGACTACATTTCCTTGACGGATATGGCCAACGGCAAGCAAAGCGAAAGCCGAGCTGCCGACATCATCAAGAATTGGATACGTACCAGATATACAATCGAGTTTCTGGGCACTTGGGAGATGATTCACAACCCCAATTTCAAAGTGGTCGAATTTGACCACTTTAGAATGCAGGCCGGCCTTCCCAACTTCGTGATGAGCGTAAGTGAGTGGATCGAGAAGACTAATGCCATAGGCATCATCGTAAAGAAGGGACGCTATGGCGGCACGTATGCATTCAAGGATATAGCCTTTGAGTTTGGAACGGCCATCAGCGTGACGTTCAAGTTGTATCTCATCGAGGAGTTCCAAAGGCTTAAGGACGAAGAGCAGAAACTCTTGGGCTGGACAGCCAAACGCGAACTGTCTAAGATAAACTACCGCATCCATACTGATGCCATCAAACGTCATCTGATACCTGAAGAGGTGACTCCTGCGCAGTCGAGCATTATTTATGCCGAAGAAGCTGACGTATTGAATGTTGCCATGTTTGGAATGACTGCAAAACAATGGCGTGAAGCCAATCCGGAATTGAAAGGCAACATTCGCGACTATGCCACAATTAACGAACTCATCTGTCTCTCAAATATGGAGAATCTCAATTCTGTTCTTATCAACGATGGTGTACCACAAGGTGAGCGCCTCATCCAACTGAATCAGATAGCCATCCACCAGATGCAGGTGCTGGAAGATAATGAAGGCAGGAAGTTGCTGAAGTAAAATAAAAATAGAAATAATATGGACTACGACTGCAGATTTATCATGCATAAGGCAGTGGACTGGTCGTTGCTGCACTCGAGCTCTGCTCTCATGCAACTATCGGGACGCAAGAACTACCATTGGATTCTTCACGAGAACAATTCGAGGTTCAATCGTATGAGCCAAAGGTTAACGACCAAAGGGAAAGTCAAGTTCCAATTCGAGTTAGCAAATGGCGAGGTGTTGAGGCTGAAGTTGTATGAGCATTTAAAAGTTTGATTGCCTATGGAGATACTTTCACATTTCCGAACGATAGAAGAACTGGTCAAGATGCTTGACAGAGAGAAAGTGCTGTTCCGAGACATGTTTGAACGGCGCAAATCATTGTCATATCGCACAGACTTTGCTCTTGAGATTGTTGACTACAAACGTGAACGTGTGCAGTATCTGATAGAGCATGGGGTGATTCATGAGAACGGTGACTTCTTGGAGATGGAGGACGTATATGTACAGTTCTTCGAGGAAGTGCTTGACATGAATGAGGAAATTAGTGTGGCCAGTGTGAGGGAGCATATCAATGCCTTGAAAGAGAACATTGGTTATTATCTTGAAGAAACGAATGAACATCGCAAGACTCAATACCAAGGCAATGTACGTAAGATGTTACGTCGTATCGGGTTGAGAACTCTAAAGAATGTAATAGACCTGAAGCGTAATGTAGATATTGCCTATAAGCAGGAACCAAACTACAAAATCAAAAAGACGCGACTTGAGAATCTGGATGAGAAGCGAAAGGGTATTAAGCAGTTGATTACAGAGTGTGAGAAAATGATGGATGGAGAGGTGGTGTTCTTCAAGATGGCTACTGATCCGGAGATGCAGCGTACAACAATGGATGTACGCAACGATTTCACGGAGGCTGACCACAACTTGCTTGAGATAGAACATCAGATTATTGAGTATATCAACCAAATTGAGTTGCAGAGTCAACTATTGAAGAAGATACGTCGTTTGAAATACTTGAAAGACCAACTTACTTGGCGTGAAGATACAAATATTGTACGTACATTAAATGATGTCAATCCATTGTGGATGGAGAAACGTCCTTACAATCGCATCTTTTTATCAGTTGATATGCTTCGAAGTAATGAAGAGGCATACGACTTGATAAGAAAGATAGCAGGTAATAATGAAGTGCGTCGGCAGGCAAGAACTGAAGCAGATCCATTGGACCAAGAGTTCTTGAATGATAACACCGAGGAAGTGAACAGCATAAATACCACAGAGCTGTGGAATGCTTTCAAAGCGCAGGGCCAGCACTTGTTTTCGTTTATCAGAAACTATAACTATCATCTGCCAAGAACCCTCAATGATCATATTATCCTCTATTGCCAGATGGCAACACAGCACAGCGATGAACTGCGCATTACTGACAATTACGAGACATTTGAAAACATAGAATATGCACTGATATATGCGAGCTAATACACAACAAATCTTTGAACGGATGAGTAAGGGCGGTTTCCTTTCTGTTGACAGCACAGATCAGGAAGTTAAGCACCTTTATGACGATATAGAGGAGAATTATGCAGATTATGAAGCGTATTTCTCTGAGTTAGGTTTACGATTGGAGTCGGGCGACGGCTACTACTATTTTGCCCGCAACCAAGAGGTCAGGCAGACCATTGAGCAAAAGTTGCAAAGTTTTGCTCAGTGGGTGGACATATTGGACTTTCTGAAGACATACGACATCACGTTCTCTACAGGATTCCAGTTCCGAAGTACCCATATCCTGGAGCGTATTAACCTTGACGTAGAATTGCGTGACAAGGCTCGTAAGTTATTCCGTAAGCAGAACACCAATCAGGATATTGTGGATAAGCTCATCAGTGAACTGACAACTATGGGATTCGCAGAACTGATTAACGAAGAGGATGGTACTTACAAGGTAACTGCTGCTTTCCGTTACGCAGAGGATATGGTAAACCTGATTACTATTTATAACGAAGAGGAGATTCCAGAACTATGAGACATCTGAATAAAATCATATTCTTGAATTCAGCGAACATTCCATACGCAGAGGTGATGCTGGATGGTAACGTTCATTTTGCAGGTACTCAGGGTGTAGGCAAGAGTACGGTATTGAGAGCATTGCTATTCTTCTACAATGCAGATAAGATGCGCCTAGGCATCCAACAGGGGCAGAAGTCGTTCGAGGAGTTCTATTTCCGTTATAGTAACTCCTTTATAGTCTATGAGGTTAAGACCGAAAATAGCGCCTACTCTATCCTTACATATCGCAGTCAGGGAAAGGCTGTGTTCCGTTTCATCGATGCGCCTTATCAGAAATCATGGTTTGTTGATGACAGCGGACGAGTGGAAAGTGACTGGATACGTATTCGTGAACGAATAGGAAGCAATGATATCAGTGCCAAGATAGAGACATACGAACAGTATCGCAACATTATTTTTGGCAATACGCACGATCGCAGCCATCGCTATGACAAATATGCGATTGTCGAGAGTTCGAAATACCAAAATATACCACGAAGTATCCAAAATGTATTCCTGAACAGTAAGTTGGATGCCGACTTTGTGAAGAACACTATTATACAGTCGATGACAGAGGTGGAGGACAGTATCCGCTTGTCAGACTATCGTCATTTGGTGGCTGACTTTGAGCGGGAGTTCGACGAGATTGACTGTTGGTATAGGAAAGATAGTAGTGGTGAGATACCTGTACGCAACAAAGCGGAAAAGGTTGTAGACAACTACCGTTTACTGATTGCCCTAGACTTTGAGATGAAGCAGACTTGGCATCACTTAAACCATGTGGTTACCCATACTCGTGAGCAATTGCCATTGGTGGAAGAAGAGATTCGGGAAATACAAGGGAAACTTGGAAAACTCAAAGAGAAGATTGATGCCATACAACAGGAGTATGAGAAAGAACACGACCGCTTGATCAAAGAAATCAGCAAGCGCGAACAGCGGTTGGATGATATTCGTAAAAAACGTAAGTACTACGAAGAAATTGGTATCAAGGACATTATTGAACTGAATGCACAGGAACAGAAATACGTTAGCGAGAAGACACAGAAAGAAAAATTGCTTCGCGCATTGGAAGAGCAATACAAAGATGTGACAGATAAATACCGTGCATTATATGCTGCACTTGATGACGAGTGGAGTAAGTTTGGACTTGCCCAAAAGGAAGAACTTCAACGCTATCGCGACGGTATACAGACAGAACGTGACAAAAGCGTGAAAGTGCGTGACCTACGCAAAAAGTCTGTGGAGGAAGCATACGGAGAATGGCTGGCAGCATCGGATGAACGTCTTAATATTTTACAGGGGAATCATAACTTGGCAGATAAGCGGTTGTCGGAGTTACAATACTGGCATCCGATGGCAAAAGAGACTGGTGATTACGAGATGGAGATTCAAAATCTCAAGTCTCATGAACATCAACTGAACAGCCAATTGATCATCACATCAAATAGCCTGAAATCCCTTCGGCAGGAATGGGAGATGAAGAGCAATGAGATAAAGCGCGACCATGAACACAAACAGGAAGAGTCTCAAAGTCAACTAAATCAGTTGCAAACAGAACTCTCCGAAACGGAAGGGATTCTTGCTCGTTGGAAAGGGTCGTTCTATGAGTGGCTTAGCCAGAACAAACCAGGATGGGAAGACAGCATTGGCAAGGTGGTGGACGAGCAGCAGGTGCTCTATGCACAGGGTCTATCGCCCCAACTGACTGATGACAGCCAACTCTTTGGGGTAAGCATCAATCTGGAGGCCATACCGCTGCATCATCGCACTCCAGACGAATACCGCAGCCTGCAAAAACTGCAGCAAGAAGCGGTTGCAGCCAAAAAGAAAGAACTGTCAGATCTTCAAATTCAATTAGAAAAAGAACAGGAAGTATTGAGTAAGAGTTATAAAGGCAAAATTGCAGAATTAGGACAGCAGGAAACGATTCTGAGAGTGCAGCTGAAGCAGATACCAACAAAGATCAAGGATACAGAAACACGTTTACGCCAAGCAGAACAGAAAGAAAAGGAAATAGTGGCTACAGAACTTGATAAGCGGACAAAGGTCTATAACGAAACTTTGTTGGCGTTGGACGGAGAGAAAAATACCCGTACGCAACAGCGCATCAAGCGAGAGAAGGACATAAAGGCTGCTGATAGTGACTATAACGCAGCAATACGTGAGCTTCAGAAGCAATTTGACACTTTCCGACAGAAGCAAGCAGATGAAAGAGAAGCCCAGAAAAAAGACATTGATGAACGCACGCAGATGTTGAAGCGACAGGAACGTGATGAGCTGAAAGGCAAGGGTGCTGATACAAATGCACTTGACCTCTGCCGGAAAGATTGCAAGTGGGTACAGGCTGTGCTCGACAAGATTGACCGGCAACGACACTTTGTCATCGAATACCGAAAGGACGAAGAAGAGCTATTTACTCACGAGTCAGAATTCTGCGAAGAGAAACGACAGTTAGAAGCAAAGGACAAGACTACCCGTCAGCAGTATGAAGACAAACGCAAACGATATGAAGCAGAACGAAAAGAACTATCTGAACTACTCACTTCCAAGCAGTCTACGGTCAAAGCCATGAAGGATGGCCTAACCCAATATGAGCAACTATGCCAAGTAGAGAACATACTGCCAGAGGCATTCCTACACGATGATGTGACTTTGTCCTCAACATCGGCATTGACTGAATTGGTAGTGCAAATGCGAGGCTCTGTCAATAAAAAACGCCAGAAGATGGAGGAACTAAAACGTGCCACCAACTCATTTAATTCTCACTTTGGTGCCAACAATACTTTCCATTTTATCACTCCGCAATATGACGAGGACTATCTGGCTTTTGCCCTCAACCTACAGGATTTTGTAGAGAATGATAAAATTGAGATGTATCGTGCCCGTGTTAGTGACCACTATAACACCATCCTGCGTAGTGTGTCTCGAGAAGTTGGTTTGCTGATGAATCATTCCGCAGAGATTCGCAGCATTATCAGCGAGGTGAATCATGACTTCCAAGAGCGTAACTTTGCTGGGGTTATCCGTAGTATTGAACTTAGGGCAGAAGAATCGTCAGACAGGATGATGCTTCTACTGCGTCAAATCCGAGACTTTACGGAGGAAAATGCGCTGACTATTGGTGAGTTGAACCTCTTCTCTGGTGGAGACCGTGACAAGGTTAATGAGAAAGTGGTAGAGTTTCTGAAGAGGTTTATGAAACAGTTGCAGAAAGAATCTGCTCGTACAGAACTGACGCTTAGTGACACATTCCGTCTGCAATTCCGTATTCAGGAGAATGACAATAATACAGGGTGGGTTGAACGCATTAATAATGTAGGATCTGATGGTACTGACATCCTTGTGAAGGCTATGGTGAATATCATGCTCATCAATGTATTCAAAACAAGGGCTTCCAGAAAGAATGGCGAATTTATTATCCACTGTATGATGGACGAGATTGGCAAACTGCATCCAAGTAACGTAAGCGGCATCCTGCAATTTGCCAATGTACGTAACATCTATCTGATAAATAGTTCTCCAATGGGCTATAATGCAGACCTATATAAATACAACTATCTGCTGACAAAGGACGGCAAGTCGCAGACGCATATCAAGCGTTTGATGACAATCAATTCATGATGAAGATTTCAAAGACACTGATAAATACGTTGCAGCAGCTCATAGATGGCGAATCAATCGCATATAGTACACTTCG
>ONMR01000003.1 GCA_900318995.1 uncultured Prevotellaceae bacterium
GAATTAAACTGAGATTAGACGGAAAGAGCCCGGCACAATACCGAGCTCTCCAAATATCAAATCAATAATTAATCCGTCCAACTTTTTGGGTTCACTTCACCCCAATGGTATCATTTTTGTTCTTACTTGCTCAGTGAGGCGTGCATGCTGGCGGCAGCGCGGCGGCCGTCACCCATGGCAAGGATTACGGTTGCACCTCCGCGGACGATGTCACCACCTGCAAAGATTGTAGGTATTGATGACTGCATGCTCTCGTTTACGGCGATGGTGTTCTTGCGGCCCAGCTCCAGACCCTCGATTGACTTGGGTACGATGGGGTTGGGGGATACACCTACTGCTACTATTACCATATCAACATCAACTGTGATGGTCTCACCTGTGGGAACCGGGCTGCGGCGTCCGCTTGCATCGGGCTCACCAAGCTCCATCTTTTCCAGGACAGCCTGCTTTACACGACCGTTCTCGTCGCCGATGTAGCGGATGGGGTTGTGCAGGGTCATGAACTCTACACCCTCCTCCTTAGCGTGCTTGACCTCCTCCAGACGGGCAGGCATCTCCTCCTCACTGCGGCGATATACTATCATGGCGCGCTCGGCACCCAGACGCAGGGCGGTGCGGACAGAGTCCATAGCGGTGTTACCGCCACCTACAATCATCATCTTCTTGCCGAATGTTATGGGAGTATCGGACTCCTGGCTGGCGGCATCCATCAGGTTGACGCGGGTCAGATACTCGTTTGATGACATTATATTGATAAGGTTCTCACCTTCAATGTTCATGAAGTTGGGCAGACCGGCACCCGAGCCTACGAAAATGCCCTTGTAACCCTCCTGCTCAAGTTCGCTTACCTTGATGGTCTTACCTACGATGCAGTCCTTTACGAACTTGACTCCCATATTCTGCAGGTTCTCAATCTCCACGTCAACAATCTTGTTGGGCAGACGGAACTCGGGGATACCGTACTTGAGCACACCGCCAATCTCATGCAGGGCCTCGAAAACGGTTACATCATAACCAAACTTGGCCATATCGCCGGCGAATGACAGTCCTGAAGGACCTGAGCCGATGACGGCTATCTTCTTGCCGTTAGGTGCTGCAACCTCGGGTACTGAGATATTACCGCTCTCACGCTCGTAATCGGCAGCAAAGCGCTCCAGATAACCTATGGCAACCGGCTTCTTACCCATCTTGAGGTGTATGCACTTGCTCTCGCACTGTTTCTCCTGCGGGCATACGCGGCCGCAGACAGCGGGCAGGGCGCTGGTGTGCTTGAGCACCTTGGCAGCAGCCAGATAGTTGCCGCGTTCAATATTCTTGATGAATGAAGGGATCTCTATGTTTACGGGGCAGCCCTCCATGCAGGACGGGTTGGCACAGTCAAGACAACGCTTGGCCTCAAGCAGAGCCTGCTCCTCGGTAAGACCCTGGTTAACCTCCTCCTTGCGGCTGTGACGGCGGTAGTCAGGTGCCAGCTCGTTCATTACGCAGCGCTCAATTGCGGTGCGGTCCTTAGGTTTCATTGTGGCGCGCAGATCTACTCTCCACTGGGCGTTGCGGTCGGTCAGGACCTCGATGGGCTCAACTTCCTGCTTAGCCTTGCCTCCGCAGCAGCATTCAGCCTTTTCTGCGGCAGGTGCTGCGGCTGCAACACTCTCCTCGAGTTTCTTCATCTCCTCGCGCTCGGTCTCCTTGAAGGCGCCCATACGCTTCATCATGCCGTCCCAGTCAACCTCGTGGCCGTCAAATTCCGGACCGTCCACGCATACGAACCTGGTCTTGCCGCCAACGCTTACACGGCAGGCGCCGCACATACCGGTACCATCGACCATGATAGTGTTCAGTGAAACATCGGTAGAGATATTGTATTTTTGAGTAAGAAGGCAGCAGAACTTCATCATGATGGCGGGGCCGATGGCAAAGCACTTGTCAACCTTCTCGCGGTTGATTACCTCTTCCATACCAACGGTTACAACGCCCTTGTTGCCGTATGATCCGTCATCGGTCATGATGATGGTCTCATCGGCATACTTGCGTACCTCATCCTCCAGTATGATGAGCTCCTTGGTACGGCCTGCAAGGACTGCTATCACCTTGTTGCCGGCCTCCTTGAGAGCCTTGATGATGGGGAGCATGGGAGCGGTACCTACACCGCCGCCGGCGCAGAGTACTGTACCGAATTTTTCAATATGTGTGGCCTGGCCCAGAGGACCTACCACGTCAGTGATCATATCGCCGACCTCAAGTTTGCAGAGACGGTTGGTGGAGAGTCCGATACGCTGTACAACCAGGGTGATGGTGCCGCGCTTTACATCTGAATCGGCTATTGTAAGCGGTATACGCTCACCTTTCTCTCCGATACGGATTATTACGAAGTGGCCGGCACGGCGTGATCTGGCAATGAGCGGTGCCTCAACCTCAAACTTGAATACATTCTCTGAAAACTGTTGTTTGGATACAATCCTGTTCATATCTTGTCTATTTTCCTGTCAAGAAGTTTTTTTATCGCGCAAAGTTATCAATTAATACTTTTTGTGTTTATATTTGTGATAACGATTTTTAATAAAGGACTGTAATTTTGCATTCATTTGCAAAAGCGGTGCATATTGGATAAGAAAATATACAAAATAGATGAGTTATCTGCGTTTTGAAAAGACCCTCATGACCAATCTTGAGGAGACGCTGCCCAGAGAGATCCTCCGTACTAACCGATCCGGCGCATATCACTGCACCACGATTGTTGACTGCAATACCCGTAAATACCACGGCCTGCTGGTGGTCCCTCTGCCTGAGTTGGACGATGAAAACCATGTGCTGCTGTCTTCATTGGATGAAACCGTGATACAGCATGGTGCCGAATTCAACCTGGGACTGCATCAGTATTGGGGATACAATTTCAGCCCCAAAGGTCATAAGTACATAAGGGAATTCAACTGTGACAAAGTACCTACCACAATATACCGTGTAGGAGGTGTCATGCTTAAGAAAGAGAAACTTTTTGAGCACAATGAAAACCGTATACTTATACGGTATACGCTTCTGGATGCGCATTCCGAGACAACGCTCCGTTTCCAGCCATTTCTGGCTTTCCGCAGCGTCCGTCAGTTTACACATGAGAACAGCAACGCCCGCCGCGACTATGAGATGGTGGAGAACGGTATCAAGACAAGCATGTATCCCGGTTATCCGGACCTTTACATGCAGTTCAGCAAGGAGAATGAGTTTGTTTTCCGTCCGGACTGGTACCGCAAGTTTGAGTACTCCAAGGAGTTGGAGCGCGGATATGAGTTCAACGAGGATCTCTACGTGCCCGGATATTTTGAGATGCCCATCAAAAAGGGCGAGAGCATAGTCTTTTCGGCCGGCTTGTCGGAGGTCAAGACAAAGGGCCTGAAGCGTACATTCACCGTTGAGGCCAACGAGCGCACCCCGCGTGACAATTTCTATCACTGTCTTAAGAATGCTGCGCATCAGTTCCATAACAAGGTGGGAGGACACCATTACGTGCTGGCCGGTTACCCGTGGTTCAAGTGCCGCGCCCGTGATATGTTCATATCCCTTCCCGGACTGACCCTGGCTATCAAGGAGGTCGGGGAGTTTGAGAGTGTCATGAATACTGCATCGGAGGCCATACGTGATTTCATAAAAGGTGTTCCGTGCAAGCTTCAGATATATGAGATAGAGCATCCCGACGTGCTGCTTTGGGCAGTCTGGGCCATCCAGCAGTACGCCAAGTATACATCCCGAGAGCAGGCCTGGAACAAGTACGGCAAACTGCTTACCGAGATAATGGACTTCCTCAGGCACAACCGTCATTACAACTTCTTCCTGCACAGCAACGGATTGGTACACATAAATGGTAAGGAGAAGGCCGCCACATGGATGAACTCCACCGCAAACGGTGTTCCGGTTATTCCACGTACAGGCTATGTAGTTGAGGTAAATGCCTTGTGGTACAATGCCCTGATGTTCGTGGCTGACCTTACAAAGGAGTTCGGCAAGCCTGATTACTCGAAGCGTCTGGAGACTTTGGCCTCAAATTCGGGTAAGGCGTTTGTTAAAACTTTCCTGAACCAGTACGGTTATCTGTATGACTTTGTGGACAAGGATGCTCCCGATTGGAGCGTGCGTCCGAATCAGATATTCGCTGTGGCTTTAGATTATACTCCGCTGGATCTCAAGCAACAGAAGGCTGTTGTGGATATAGTGACCAAGGAGTTGCTTACCCCTAAGGGACTGCGTTCCCTGAGCCCAAAGAGCCTTGGCTACAATCCCAATTACGTGGGGCCGCAGCGTGAGCGTGACTATGCATACCATCAGGGTACCGCATGGCCCTGGCTGGCAGGATTCTACTTTGAGGCATACCTCAAGGTATTCAAGATGAGCGGACTCTCATTCGTGGAGCGTCAGATGATAGGTTACGAGGATGAGATGACATCGCATTGCATCGGTTCACTGCCCGAACTGTTTGACGGCAACCCGCCGTTCAAGGGCCGCGGCGCCGTATCGTTCGCAATGAACGTAGCCGAGATACTGAGGACTATAAAGATGATTAATGAATTTCAATAAATAAACTCGAGATATGAAGGTACTGATGTTCGGCTGGGAGTTTCCGCCCCATATCCTTGGAGGATTGGGAACGGCCAGTTTCGGATTGACAAGAGGACTGGCAAATCAGGGGAACGTTGACATTACGTTCTGCCTGCCCAAACCATGGGGCGATGAGGATCAGAGTTTCATGAAGATTGTAGGTATGAATACAGTTCCAGTGGTTTGGAGAAACCCGGATAAAGGTGTGCTTCAGGAGCGTTATCCATGGATGAACGCGGATGACTATTACCGATTCCGTGACCATATCTACTCTGATTTCAGCAACCTGTATACCAATGACCTGGGCTGCATAGAGTTCTCAGGCCGATATCCGGACAATCTGCATGAAGAGATAAACAACTACTCTATCGTGGCCGGTGTTGTGGCACGAACACAGGAGTTTGATATTATCCATTCACACGATTGGTTGACTTATCCCGCCGGCATACATGCCAAGCAGGTAAGCGGCAAGCCGCTGGTGATACATGTCCATGCAACGGACTTTGACCGTAGCCGTGGCAACGTGAACCCCACGGTCTATGCCATCGAGAAGAACGGAATGGATTATGCCGACCATATAATGTGCGTGAGTGAGCTGACACGTCAGACGGTTATCAACAAGTATCATCAGGATCCGCGCAAGGTATCCACCATGCATAATGCAGTCGAGCCGTTGCCTCAGGAAATACAGGACATCGTTCCGCAAAAGAAACCGCATGAGAAGGTGGTTACGTTCCTGGGCCGTATCACCATGCAGAAAGGTCCGGAATACTTTGTCGAGGCTGCCGCCCTGGTGCTTAAGCGTACACGCGATATCCGATTCTGCATGGCCGGTAGCGGTGACATGATGAACGCCATGATAACTATGGCAGCCGAACGCGGTATTGCCGACCGTTTCCATTTCCCGGGATTCATGAAGGGCAAGCAGGTGTATGAATGCCTCAAGGCCAGCGATGTCTATATAATGCCGTCGGTTTCCGAGCCATTCGGCATTTCTCCGCTGGAAGCCATGCAGTGTGAGGTGCCCACCATCATCTCCAAGCAGTCCGGTTGTGCCGAGATCCTGGACAAGTGCATCAAGGTGGACTATTGGGATATCCATGCCATGGCCGATGCCATCTACTCGATCTGTAACTACCCGGCACTTTATGAGTATCTCAAGGTGGAGGGAAAGAAGGAGGTCGATGCTATCACATGGGATAAAGTGGGAGAGCGTATTCTGGCACGTTACAAGAAACTGCTGGGCATTAAATGAATTTAGAATAAAAAGGAAAACAAGATATGAAAACAATCTGTCTGTATTTTGAGATTCATCAGATTATCCATCTCAAGAGGTACCGTTTCTTTGATATAGGTACAGACCACTATTATTACGATGATTATGCCAATGAGACCAGCATAACCAATATCGCCGAGAACTCATATATCCCGGCACTGAAGACGCTCATTGACATGGCCCGCAAGAGCGAGGGTGCCTTCAAGGTAGCCCTGTCGCTGTCAGGCGTCGGTCTGGAACAGTTGGAGCGTTATGCTCCCCAGGTGATAGACCTGCTTCAGGAACTGAACGAGACCGGTTGCGTGGAGTTCATTGCCGAGCCTTATTCACACGGTCTGGCATCATTGGCTCCCAACGGAGAGAAGTCATTCCGTGAGGAGGTAAAGCGTCAGGTTGACAAGATAAACCAGCTTTTCGGTCAGAAACCAAAGGTATTCCGCAACTCCAGCCTTATCTACGATGATGAGATAGGCGGTCTGGTGGCCGATATGGGATTCAAGGGAGTGCTTACCGAGGGTGCCAAGCACATCCTGGGCTGGAAGAGCCCCCATTATCTCTATCACTGCGCTCTCAATCCCAACCTGAAGGTATTTACCCGTGACTACAAGCTGTCCGATGACATCAGCCTGAGATTCTCCAATCCTTCATGGGAGGCATATCCGCTTATGGCCGACAAGTACATGGACTGGATTGCCCAGAGCCCCGAGGAGGACGGTGTGTTCAACATTTTCATGGAGCTTTGCGCACTTGGAATATATCAGCCGCTCAGCTCAAATATCCTGGAGTTCATGAGCAACCTGCCGGTTGCCGCCAAGGAGCGTGGCATAGGATTCCAGACTCCGTCGGAGGTTATCAAAACCCATAAGTCAGTTTCTTCGATAGAGGTTCCTTATCCCATGTCATGGAATGATGAGGAACGCGATATCAGTTGCTGGCTTGGCAACGTGATGCAGCGTGAGGCTTTTGACAAGCTCTATTCAATCGGAGAGCGTGTCATCCTGGCAAACGACAGGCACTTGCGTCAGGACTGGGATTATCTGCAGGCCAGCAATAACTTCCGTTTCATGACCACCAAGAACAATGCCGTGTCAATGGATCGCGGAATCTATGAGTCACCGTATGATGCTTTCACCAACTACATGAACATTCTGGGTGATTTCCTGCAGAGAGTTAACTGGGCATTGCCTCTGGATATAGATACCGAGGAGCTCAACGCCTTCCAGACTACAATCAGCAATCAGGACAAGAAAATTCAGTCACTGGAGAAACAGGTGGCCCGACTCAAGGCCGCGGCTGACAAACCCAAGAAGAAATGAATAAAAAACCTTGCGATTTACTTACAATCGCAAGGTTTTTTTGATCCGTTTTTCAATCAGAACTTGGTGCGTATTGTCTTAATCTTGATAGGCGTATTTCCGCCAATCAGTTTGATCTGATGCATCCTTGTGTCCACCCTGTAGCTAAGGGCATTGTTCCGGGAGTCCGTTGTGGCAATGACCGGAATCAGGACAACCTTGTTCCAATTGGGATATTCGGCCTCATATGCTGCTGATGTACTGCCGTTTGAATTCTTCCATTCCTCACGTTCGCTGTAAATATTCTCAATCAATGCAGCTATATTTTCATAGGTGTATGTGCCGTATTTGCTTGAATATGATGCAGCAAAGGATTCTGTATTGTCTATGGATCGGTTTCTGGAGAAAAACTCCTGCATCCGGTCCTTGCGTATGAGCATGAGATTGTTGGGGACTGACGGCTTGAATCGGCTGGAGGGTGTCACGGCAGTCGATATGCATAGCTTGGCGGAGTTCAGCACGTACTCATCATCTCTCATATCATCAATGGGGAGAGTGATTTCGGTCAAAAGACCGAACGGAGTTCTTATCCAGGTGCAACTGCTGTCGTTAATCTGGCTTTCAAGCCCGGTCCATTTGAAACTGTTTAGCTGCATCACCTCACTGTTGCCGGGGAATTCGGCCATCAGGGACTGTACGATAGGTTCATCGTCATCATTGGTGTCTATGAACTTGAAATTGACTTCAAGTATTGTACGGTCTATGTACAGAATGGTGCCGTCACCCTGCGAACAACGTATGTAAAAACCTTTGTAGAGGTTCTCCATGAATGACCTTGCGTCCGAAAAATAGTGACGGGTGGCAGGATCGAAATAAGACTCCAGTATGTTCTTGGCTACCGAATCGGGTAGGGGAATGGTTATGCTGGGAGTATAGTTGTAAAGATCACGGATAGAGTCCTTGTCCTGAAGGTTCCATCCTGAAGCGGTTATGCTTGCCAAAGGCTTGGCCTGCGTGTCACAAAAAAGTGACGGGTCAATGTCTGGGTAATAGCGGGTTTCGGCATCAATCATCCTGTCGAGCGGGAATACCTCTATCTTGAAGGTGTTGGTTGAATCACCGAAGAATCCGCTGTAATAGAGCCTGAGATTGGCGTAATAGGGCTTTTGTCCGGCAACCGCACTGTCAAACCATGAGGGGAATACATGATTGCCTATCCCGTAAACCGAATCGGCCAACGTGAAGTTCTCCATGCAGTTGAGCTGAGTCAGATATCCGGCATTGAGTGTGGTTCCGCTGAACTGTTCGGTGAACCTACCCAAATTGCATGTTGAACTCATCACGATAAGGGAGTCATTGGCCTTTATTGTGCGTGAAACAGCAAAGCAGGAGTCATCTTTTACGTTAATGATATCATTCTGGGGAGTCAAAGTCCAACCCAGACCTGAAGTCTCATCGTCACATGAAATCAGAAACAGAACTGCAAGTATACTGCATACTGTCGTCTTGAGATTCATACCTGTATAAAATCAGATTTTGTTATAGAAGTCATTTATGATATCGGCCCCCATTGTGCTGGCATCACCCTCCAGGACGGGAATGCCTTTTCCTTTTGCGAATGCAGTGAGAGAGGCATCAACCGAAGCCGAGTTGCAGATTACTCCGTCTGAGAACTCAATTGCTTTCTTCATTACGGAATTATAGTCTATGGGAGTGTCAAAATCTCCGATATCGCCCATGGTCATATCCTTGGTTGGGATTATTCCGGGATATTTGTCGCTGAAACTGTTCCGGAAAGCCTTGTCATAAAGAGAATAAACCACCTTTGAGTCACGGAAGGCCGGCTCTTCATGATAGGCTTTCTTTATGTAAAGAGGTATGAGTGCCGAAAGCCAGCCGTGGCAGTGGATGATATCGGGGTTCCAGCGCAGTTTCTTGACTGTCTCAAGTACGCCGCGGGCAAAAAAGATGGTGCGCTCATCATTATCCTCATACTCCACACCGTTTTTATCGGTTACCTGCAGACGGTTCTGGAAAAAGTCCTCATTGTCAATGAAATAGACCTGGATACGGGCCGATTGCAGTGAAGCCACCTTAATTATTAGCGGATGGTCCGTATCGTCAATGATCAGGTTCATTCCGGACAGGCGGATAACCTCGTGCAACTGGTTGCGACGTTCGTTTATATTGCCCCATTTGGGCATGAAGGTACGGATATCGTTACCCAATTCCTGGATGCTTTGAGGCAACTGCCTGCAATAATCCGCCATTGGAGACTGAGCCACGAAGGGCGAAATCTGATCAGCAATGATAAGGATTTTTTTCTCGCTCATACAAGTATGATTTCAGTTTATTATGCAAAGATATAGAAAAAAAACATGAATTTGGCAAGCAGTTTGGCTGAAACTTTTGAAATCCCACAAATTATAACTTATTTTGCGGACTTTTTCGATTGTATTATGATCAAGGTAATAACTACAGTAAAGGAACTTAAAGAGGCGCTCAAATCCTGTCGCGAGCAGGGAAAGACAATTGGCCTTGTTCCTACCATGGGTGCCCTTCATGAGGGCCACGCATCGCTGGTTCGCCGTTCGGTAGCTGAAAATGACATTACAGTTGTGAGCGATTTCGTTAATCCCACACAGTTCAACGATAAGAATGACCTGAATAACTATCCCCGCACGATGGAGGCCGATTGCCGTCTGCTTGAGAAAGTCGGAGCACAGTATGTGTTTGCCCCGTCGGTAGAGGAGATGTATCCCGAGCCCGATACCCGTACATTTGATTTCACACCTCTGGATAAGGTGATGGAGGGCCCCAACCGCCCCGGTCACTTTAACGGTGTGGCACAGATAGTAAGCAAGCTGTTCTATGCCGTGGAGCCTGACCGCGCATATTTCGGTGAGAAGGATTTCCAGCAGCTGGCTATAATCCGTGAGATGGTCCGCCAACTGAATCTCAAGATTGAGATTGTGGGCTGCCCCATTGTACGTGAGGAGGACGGCATGGCTCTGAGTTCACGCAACATGCTTCTGAGCAAGGCTGAGCGTAAACTTGCCGCCAACATATCACGCACTCTCTTTGAGAGCCGCTACTATGCACGTCACCACACGCTTGCTTCTACCCGCAAATATGTGATTGATACAATCAACTCTTACCAAGGTTTGGAGGTAGAGTATTATGAGATTGTCGACGGCCGCACCTTGCAGCCTGTTGACAATTGGGATGCTACCGATTATATAGTAGGCTGCGTTACCGTTCACTGCGGTAAGGTTCGCCTGATTGATAACATAAAATACAAGGAATAATGCTGCTTACAGTTCTTAAATCAAAGTTGCACCGCGTCAAGGTGACCGATGCCAACATAAACTACATAGGTAGCATAACCATTGACGGCAACTGGATGGATGCGGCCGGCATCATTGACGGCGAGCAGGTTCACGTGGTTGATGTAACCAACGGCGCACGTCTGGTTACCTATGTAATCCGCGGAGAGCGTGGCTCCAAGTGCATCTGCCTTAACGGTGCTGCAGCCCGTCTGGTCTCAATAGGCGATACCGTCATAATCATCGCCTACGCTCAGGTAACCCCCGAGGAAGCCAAAACCTTCAAACCAACGGTAGTAATTCCATAAAAAAAGGCGGCCTTTTCAGGTCGCCTATTTTTGTCCCCTTTGTCACATCTCAACTTTCGGGACAGTGACCGGGATAGAGACTTTTTGATGGCAGACTGTGCCTTCAAGTGTCATGGTCTTCATCTCCTCGGCGCCGTTGGGAGTAGGTTCGCGCCTGTTGATGTCCTCCTGAGTCATCTCACTAAAAACATCATTGGGATCCATTACGGGGAAGTGGAGCAGCAGAGTGGTTGTAACATGATCGCCACCGCGGTCAAAGTCCTTATCCAGGACGCCACCCTCAATACCTTGTATCTTATATTCCTTACCGTTCTTCATAAGAGTAAGAGTCATGTCGCTTCCTATGAAACCGGGATACTCGAACGGAGCCTCCATTCTGAGTTTGAAGACAACGTTGGTCCTGTCCTTAAGGAATTCCATCCTGGTTACGGAGACAGATCCTGTTCCGGGAATGTTATTAAGCCTTGCTCCGCCCAGTGCAGGGTATGAAGGCATGTTCACACGCAGGTCGCCAGCCGGAATGTCCTCCATTGTGTTGATTGTCTTGAGGATAACGCCACGGGCTACATACTCCTTGTTCTCATTCTGCATGATGTCCATAACCTCCGAGTCAAACGGTATCGGCTCAAAATGGATAGTGGTCAGCATTGATGATATTTCAGGTCCCCAGCAGAGGCTGCCGTTTGCATAGCCATCGGCCGTATCCCAAGGATAGTCCGAGAAGTTCTGGAATCCCTCCTGCTTGGTTCTCTTGTACTCCTTACCGTCAACTCTGATGACTACATCGTCGGGGCGGCACCAGGAGTTCTTGCTCATGGTAAGGGGGTTGAGCATCATAATGAACTCATCCTCGCAGAACAGCAGGGTCATATGATTGAACCACTGGTCACATGAGTAGGAATTGGGACTGGTGATGACCTTCTGGGCCTTGTCAAGGTATACCAGAGTATATTCTTTTTCCAGTTCCATGGCTACATCCATGAGCTTTTTACCCTTGAATTCCGATTTCAGATTCCTGTCAACGGGAAGGATTGTGGCATGGAATATTCCGGGATTCTCCCTCAGGTATGATGGAGTAAGCTTTTGGTTCCGGACACCATTTTGACTGCAGCAGATGAAGGTCATAATACCGCGAGACTTGGCTGCATCCATCATGAGAGCGGCATCTGATATGGGCATATAGCCAACAGTGTAGAATGCGACATATTGGATGTTGAGCAGGCCAATCCATTCGGCCATCTTAACCGCATCGCCATTTACCGCGAGATCGTTGTGAATCAGAATGTAGTTTCCCTTTTGTTCGGTCTCATATATGCGGGCGTACTTGTAGGTAGAGTAGTAATACTCTTTCATCATCTCCTCGGTGGGAACTACCAGGCTGCGGATCTTTTTTGCCTCGAGTTTGGTGAGCAGGGGTTTGAGCTCCTGGAGTACTTCCGTATTGTCTTTAGTTACACCCCAACTCTGAACGCAGATGTTGGGACGCAGTTTCTCGTGGTCATCCTGCTTCTCAAGATAAGAGGGGAGTGATTCCAAAGAAACGGTTTCCGTATTCTTAGAGCCAAATACAGTCACTTCGGCATTCTGGTGGTCTGCCTTCATTACGATGTTGCAGGGAATATAATTGGCAGCAACGAATGCGCCCTGTCCGTAGTGCTTCTGCAGTTCCTTGAATTCATCGTCCATGCCGATGCTCTTGCCAGGTGCACAGTCATATACTATTACAGCCGTAGTGGCCAGGAACAAACCGGTAAGTACCGGTACAAACAGGGCCTTCCAAGCCCTTGCAAAAGGAGAGTTCTTTTTGTTCATCATACTTATTCTGTTAGAAAGGTGCTTTTTTGAGAAGTTGTTTGCTATGCTGAAGCCGTTTTCAAGTGCCAGTTTGCCTATGAGCATCATCTGGTAGTTTCTGACGTTGAAACCGTGGCGGATTACGCTGTTATCGGCTTGATATTCATGAACCTCCTGCAAACTGCTACGCAGATCATAAACGGCGGGGTTGAACCATTGAATGGCTGTAAACAGATCAGTTGCAAGCAGATCCCATGAGTGGTGGTTGCGTACGTGTGAGAGTTCATGCTCGATAATGGCATCGGCACAACCTGAGTCATAGTCCTGTTGAGTCAGGACAATATTGTTCATCCAACTGAACGGATTGGTGTCCATGCGGGTTACCACTATTCGTACTCCATCTCTTGTGCAAGCCACGCGTCCTCTCCTTATTATATTGGAGATGGATATGATTGAAACGACAAGGCGTATCAGGAAGAACAAAGCTCCAATAGCCCAAGTCAGGAACAGAACCTGCTGCCAACTTATGGTGCGGGCGGGTTTTACGGTGTTGATTGTCACTGTGGTTTCAGGCTGCTGCTCCTGAGCGGTAACAGTTTCTGTAATATTGACGGGGATTTCAGAGTAGGCTGGGGTAGTGAATGTCTCCGTGCGGGGCATATCGACAACCGGAACGGCAGCTTCGGTAACATCGGCCACCATCGGGAATGATTGCAGGTATTGCGGAGCCACAGGCTGTGACGGAGCTTCCCTGTGAATGGTTATCTTGCAGAGCGGGATTATCAATGACAGAGCCATGCTGCTTAAAAGGATTGCACGGTTCAGACGGTGCCATGTCTCGCGCCTGAGAAGAAGTGCATACAGGAGATAGAATGATGCCAGAATGACTGCCACCTTCAATTGGTACATAAGGAACATTGAAATCATAGCGCTGTCGTTTTAAATACCTTTCCGGACCTGATCAATAAGCTGCTGGAGTTCACTGACCGTTACCTTTTCTTTCTTTATCAAAGCCGATATGGCATTGACGTATGAATTTTCAAAGCACTTGCCGATGAGTGTGTCCAGATTCATGTCACTGTACTCATCACGGCTTACTGCTGCATAGAACTGGAATGTGGCGCCTGTAACCTTGTGGCTCAGGTAACCGTTGGCTTCAAGTGTGCGAACCTGGGTGGAGAGAGTGTTGAAATGGGGTTTTGGCTCAGGGTAGATATCGTGAAGTTCACGAACGTACATCGGTCCGTTATCCCAAAACAGGTTCATTATCACCTCTTCTTTCTTGGTCAGTTTCTTCATATTTGCATGTTCTTTGAGTGCAAATATAAACGAAATATTTAAGTTTTATAGTTACCCGTCTAAATTTTTTAGTTTCTTATGATTTGTTATTAGTTTTGTGAAATAGTAAGCTCTCATTTGCAGATATAGAAAAATTAGCCCTCGCAGTAAGCGGGGGCTAATTTTTACGCGACTGTAAGGAGCGCCGTTTGGCTTTGCCAAACTAAAAAAAGGTCAGGGGGTATGCTACTTACAATGCTCAACCGAGCATTGTGAGTAGTATACCGGCGGCAACGGCGGAGCCGATAACGCCGGCAACGTTCGGACCCATGGCGTGCATGAGCAGGAAGTTGCTGGGGTTCTCCTCCTGACCAACCTGCTGTGATACGCGGGCAGCCATAGGAACGGCCGATACACCTGCAGATCCGATGAGCGGATTGATTTTCTCCTTTGAGAATACGTTCATCAGCTTGGCAAGCAGGATACCGCCTGCGGTACCGCAACCGAATGCTACGACACCCATAACCATGATCTTGATTGTGCTCCAGTCAAGGAATGAGCTTGCAGTGGCGGTGGCACCAACGGTAAGACCCAGGAATATAACCACGATGTTCATCAGCTCGTTCTGCATGGTCTTGCTCAGACGGTCTACAACACCGCACTCCTTGGCAAGGTTACCCAGCATGAGGCAGCCTATCAGAGGAGCGGCATCGGGCAGGATGAGAGCCACGATGGTTGTGATGGCAATCGGGAATATTATCTTCTCGGTCTTGCTTACAGGACGCAACTGGCTCATCTTGATGGCACGCTCCTTCTTGGTTGTCAGGGCACGCATGATAGGCGGCTGGATAACCGGAACAAGAGCCATGTAAGAGTAGGCTGCAATGGCAATAGGACCAAGCAGCTCAGGAGCCAGTTTTGATGTCAGGAAGATAGATGTAGGACCGTCGGCACCACCTATTATACCTATTGAGCCGGCCTGAGCCTCGGTGAAGCCCATTGAGTTGGCTGCAAGGAATGTAAGGAATATACCCAGCTGAGCGGCAGCACCCAGGAGCAGGCTCTTGGGGTTGGCAATCAGAGGTCCGAAATCAGTCATGGCGCCTACGCCCATAAAGATAAGGCAAGGATATACGCCGGCTTTTACACCTATGTAGAGAATATCCAGCAGACCGCCCTCGCGCATGATAGTGCCATAACTGTGGTAGGCGGGGCTGTTGGCGTCAAGGAATGCTGTCCAAAGCTCCGAATGGTACATTCCTGCACCGGGAAGATTGGTAAGCAGCATACCGAATGCGATGGGGAGCAGCAGCAGCGGCTCGTATTGCTTCTTGATGGCCAGATAGAGCAGGAAGAAACTCAGTAAGAGCATAATTCCCTGCTGGATGGTTATGTTCATGAAGCCCATCTGCTCAAAGAATTCCAGAATATCACCCATTTCTGTATGTTTTTAGGAATGATGATTAACCCAGAACTATGAGCAGGTCCTCCTGCATTACGTTCTGACCTGCGGTTACGGCAATCTTGGTTACCTTACCGTCGCGGTCGGCCATAACGGCGTTCTCCATCTTCATGCTCTCAAGAGTAAGCAGGGTGTCACCCTTCTTAACATCCTGACCCTCGGTTACCAGAACCTTGATGATTGAGCCGGGCAGGGGGCTGGTTACCTTGTAACCGCCTGCGGGAACATCGGCAGCCTTGGGGGCAGCGGGTTTGGGAGCCTCGGCTTTGGGAGCCGGAGCAGCCTTGGGAGCGGGTGCTGCAGCGGGAGCGGCTGCTGTGGCAACTGTCTCCAGGTCAAGCAGCTTGTCATCCTGCATAACGTTCTTGCCGGGCTCTACGTAGATGGCCTTTACGGTACCGTCGGCCTCGGCGGCAACGTTGTTCTCCATCTTCATGGACTCCATAGTGAGCAGTACATCGCCCTTCTTTACAGCCTGACCGGCCTTGACGAGTACCTTTACGATCGATCCGGGCAGCGGACTCTTTATAGTCATCAGGCCGGCGGGAGCTGCGGCGGCTGGAGCTGCTGCAGCAGCGGGACGGCGTACTGCAGCAGCTGCAGGAGCCTCTTCCTTCTCTAACTCTACCTTGTAGGTCTTGCCGTTGAGTGTAACCTCGGCAAAGTTGTCCTCAAGTTCATTCACGGCAGCGTTGTACTGCTTGCCGTCTATTGTGAATTTAAATTCTCTCATAGTAATGCTAATTAACGATGCAGGTTGTTCATTCCGTAGAGCTTGGAGTTCCAACCGGAGCGCTCTACTCTCTTGATATGAATCTCGGTGGGTTCCACGTCATGTACTCCGTTAAAGTACAGATGGAGAGCCATTGCGATGGCTGCCAGGTCATCATCGGCCGATGCGGCAGCCGGAGCGGCCTGAGCGGCGGGAGCCTGGGCTATTGCCTTGGGCTGTGCTGCCTTGGGATCCTTAACCGCACTGCTTACAACTGCACCCAGCAGTTTAAGAATGAAGATAAGGACAACCAGCAGAGCAATGACCATGCAGAATCCCAGTCCGGTTACCAACCAGACGTGTGACCAGTTTATTGCTAACGGTGTCATCATAGACTCTTATGTTTTAGAGTGGAATGTTGCTGTGCTTCTTGAGCGGGTTGGTCAGGCGCTTGGTCTGCAACTGCTCAAAGCCGCGGATAATGCGGGCGCGTGTGTAGCGCGGCTCAATAACATCGTCAATATAACCACGGTTGGCTGCCTGGTAAGGTGAAGCGAACTTGTCCTTGTAGGCTGCCTCCTTCTCGGCAATGAATTTCTTCTTCTCCTCGGGGTCCTCGATGGCCTTGAGAGCCTTGGCCTCAAGCACGCCAACGGCACCGCTGGCACCCATAACTGCAATCTCGGCATTGGGCCAGGCGTAGCACAGGTCACCGCGCAGCTGCTTGCAGCTCATTACTATGTGTGAACCGCCGTAAGACTTACGTACTGTAACGGTTACCTTAGGAACGGTAGCTTCACCGTAGGCGAACATCAGCTTTGCGCCGTGATCAATGATACCGGCATACTCCTGACCTGTTCCGCACAGGAATCCGGGAACGTCTACAAGAGTAAGTATCTGGATGTTGAATGCGTCGCAGAAACGTACAAAACGGGCAGCCTTGCGTGAGGCGTCGCAGTCCAGCACACCTGCCAGCCAGTTGGGCTGATTGGCTATGATACCGGTTGAGCGGCCGTTGAAACGGGCAAAACCGCAGATAACGTTCTTGGCGTAATCCTTGTGAACCTCCATGAAATCACCGTCATCAACGATAGAGTAGATGATGTTCTTCATATCGTAAGGTTTGTTGGGATCATCGGGAACCATAGAGTTGAGGGCGTCCTCCAGACGTGCGGGGTCATCGGTGCAAGGCTTTACGGGAGCCTCTTCCATGTTGTTCTGGGGGATGAAACTGATGAGACGGCGGATCTCCTGCATGGCCTCATCCTCTGTAGCGGCCACAAAGTGGGTCACACCGCTCTTGGTGGCGTGAACGCGGGCACCGCCCAGCTGCTCAACGGTAACGTCCTCACCGGTAACGCTCTTTACAACCTTTGGTCCAGTGATGAACATATATGAGTTCTGCTCGGTCATCATGATGAAGTCAGTCAGGGCAGGGCTGTAAACTGCACCGCCGGCGCAGGGGCCGAATATGACTGAAATCTGCGGAACCACGCCCGATGCCAGGATGTTGCGCTCAAAAATCTCGGCGTAACCGGCCAGTGCGCAGGCACCCTCCTGGATACGAGCACCGCCCGAATCGTTCAGGCCGATGATGGGAGCACCCATCTTCATGGCCATATCCATTACCTTGCATATCTTCTGTGCCATAGTCTCAGACAGTGAACCGCCTATAACTGTGGCATCCTGTGCGAATACATAAACCAGACGGCCGTCAATGGTACCTGAACCTACGGCAACGCCGTCACCCAGGAACACCTTCTTTTCCATACCGAAGTCATTGCAACGATGGGTCAGGAACATATCGACCTCCTCAAATGATCCCTCGTCAAGAAGCATGTTTATACGCTCACGGGCAGTGTAGCAGCCTTTAGCGTGATGCTTCTCAATAGCGGCTTCGCCACCACCGGCCATTGCCTTGGCGCGATTATCTACCAGCTTCTGAAGTTTGCTGTTATCCATTTCTTTATTATCTGTTATTTAGGTTGTTCACAAATCTCTGTCAGCACACCGCAGGTTGATTTAGGGTGCAGGAAAGCTATCATCAGGTTCTCGGCGCCCTTACGCGGCTGAACATCGATAAGACGGATGCCTGCTGCCTCGGCCTCCTTGAGTGCCTCGGCTACGCTCTCTACGTTGAATGCTACGTGGTGTATGCCGCCGCGGCCACCGTTCTTCTCAATGAACTTGGCGATTGTTGACTCGGGGCTTGTGGGCTCCAGAAGCTCTATCTTGGTCTGGCCAACCTTGAAGAAAGCGGTCTTAACCTTCTGGTCCTCTACAACCTCAATGCTGTAGCATTTGCTGCCGGTCAAAAACTCAAAGAAAGGCATTGTCTCCTCCAAAGAGGTAACGGCGATGCCGAGATGCTCAATGTGTGATGGTTTCATAATTGTTTGTGTAATTATTGTTAGTTATACTTGTTTGGATACAAAAACTGCCTTTTTCATAAAGGCACACAAAGGTACAAAATATACCTTGTAATAAAAAGGAAATAATCACTAAAAATAGCACGGATCAGGTTTGGACACATTTGTGTCATTTGCCGATGTTGGCGATGAGGCGTAGATTGAGTTGGCGGCCGGTCAGGTAGTTGGGGACGGCGTATTGTGTATTCTGGATATCGGTTATCCAGTAGTAGGAGTTGACGTTGTTGATGCCAAGCAGGTTGAGGGCGTCTATTCCCATCCAGATGTCATTGAAAAATCCTGACTTGCCGTATACGTGCGGATGCTTGCTGTAGTCAAAGACTTTATATGAGAGGCCTATGTCCACACGCTTGTATGCGGGGGCACGGAATACCTGCTTCTCGCGGCCGCTGTGGGTGGGACCGAAAGGCAGGCCGTCGGCCAGCGAGCAGCGCAGGGACATTTTCCAGCTTTCCCTGCGTGGGAAGTAGTCTGTAAAGTAAAGTGACAGGTTGTAAAGCTGGTCGGTGGGACGGGGCAGCCACTTGCCTCCGATATTCTCGCGGGTACTCATCAGTGAGAATGTGAGCCATGATGCGGTGCCCGGAACGAACTCGCCGTAAAGCTTCATGTCAATGCCTGCGGCATAGCCGTGAGCACAGTTGTCGCCGTAGTAAACAATCCTTACATTATCCAAATTGTACGGTATCAGGCGGTCCAGTCTCTTGTAATAGATTTCTGTAGTGAACTTGAACGGGCGGTCATAAACCATGAAATCATAATCTGCCCCTAAAACAACCTGCATGGAGCGTTGCGCCTTTATTTTCCTGTTCAGGTTGACATGATAGATGCCACCTGCGTTGACCGTATCCTTTATCTCCTTGTAGAAAGGGGTCTGGTAATAAATTCCGGTAGAGAAACGGAACAGGAAATCTTCATTGAAAGCGGGTGTGAATCCCACCGTGAGGCGCGGGCTGACGGTTATTTCTTTGTTCCAGCTCCACCATGAAGCGCGGAGCCCTCCATTCAGGGTAAAGAGTCCAAGGCCGGTGTTCAGCCTGTATGTGTCCTGAATGAATGCGGCAGCCTTGCCGTTTGATATACCGTAATCGGACTTGAGCGAGTAGATCATCTCCATTGGGCCCGTTTGTGTGTAGGGTAGGGTGTAGCCGGCCGAGTCACGCATCTCCCATTCCCTCATGTGGTCCTGTACCTCCTCATGACGGTATTCCAGACCCCAGCCTATTGTTCCTGCAATTTCTGTCTTGTGGTTGCCCTTGACAGATGCTGTATAGACGGTTGACTTGAGACGGTTGCGTGCATGCTGCATGAACGATCCTACCGCCAGGTTGTTGCTGCCGGTGGCCTCGTCCAGCCAGTACTGACTCAGTATATCAAATGACTCGCTCTCATGACTGGAGAACGCCGCCAGATTGAAACGGTATACGGAATTCTGCTCCTTGCGTTTAATATCCAGCGCGCTGAACAGGGTGTTGAAGCGGTCACTTTCCCAACCCTCATAATAAACCTTGAATGTCTTGGGGTCCTTGGCTGTACCGAATGTGGTGGTTCGGTCGGTGGGCGTGAAGTTATACCTGTTTACGGCAGCATTGCCTATCAGACCTATCTCCCATTTGGTATTGGGGGTCCAGCTCATGTATGTCTGGTAATCCAGGAATGAAGGGTCATATTCACCGTGAGTATCAAGCGTGCCCAGCAGATAGCGGGTGGTCTTGTATCGGACGCTGCCCGAGAAACTGAACTTGTCGTTCCCGGCTCCCACATAGGCGCTTGCACCCAGCAGGCTGGCCATAAGTGTAGATTCAAAGCCCTGCGGCTTGCGGTATGTTATATCCAGGACAGACGACATCTTATCGCCGTACTCCACGCTGAATCCGCCGGTGGAGAAAATGATGGACTCCACCATATCGGGGTTGATGAAACTCAGACCCTCCTGCTGCCCGGAGCGAACCAGCAGCGGACGCAGTATTTCGGTGCCGTTCACGTAGACACTGTTCTCGTCAAAGTTGCCGCCGCGCACATTGTACTGGCTGCTCAGTTCGTTATGGCTGCTCACTCCCGCCTGAGTGGCAATGATAGACTCCACGGAGCCGCCGTTGGCATCGGCCGTAAAACGTATTCCTTCGGCGTTTATGTCCTGCATACCGTCACTGCGGCGGCGGGTGGCACTGATATTGACGTTTTCGAGCGTGTAGTTTGATGTGGGTAGCATGATGTCCAGTTGGACTGTATCCTGCGGACTTATCAGAGTGCGTCGGCGGGTCTCGTGTCCGATCATGCGGAAGATAAGATTCAGGGTGTCGGTCTGTGTGCTTACGTTCAACGAGTACTCTCCCTTGAGATTGGTCATGGCCGAGTGGAGCGTGAGTTCCTCATGTACGGTGGCCAACTCCACAGGCTGTCCGGATTCATCGTAAACCCGTCCGTGGATATGCACACGGCGTGCCTGCAACGGCAAAGCCATGCAGACAGCCAATATCAGCAGCAACTTTTGTCCCATTCAATGTCTTAACGCAAAATATCGGGCTAAAGTATAATTTGAACGCGCTTTTCTTACTATATTCGCACAATCAAACAATAGCAGTGTATGGATAACTTCAGTAATCTTATAGCAACGCGCAGGAGCATGCGCAAGTTCACCGCCGAGAAACTGACCGATGAGCAGAAACGCACCATACTGCGTGCTGCCCTTATTTCGCCTACCGCCAAGAACAACCGCGGGTGGGAGTTCGTAACGGTTGAGGATCCTGCCATGCTGGAACGTCTCTCCAAGTGCCGTGCCATGGGTTCGGGATTCCTGGCCGAGGCCGTGTTTGCCGTGGTGGTGCTGGGTGATCCGTCCAAGAGTGACTGCTGGATAGAGGACTGCTCCATTGCCGCAATCGATATGCAACTGCAGGCCGAGGACCTGGGTTTGGGCAGTTGCTGGTGCCATATGCGCGGCCGTTCCGATGCCGACGGCAAGAGCACCAAGCAGACCCTGATGGAACTCCTGGGCATTCCGGAGCAGTATGAGCCCGAGTGCATTGTAGGCGTGGGCTACAAGAACATGGACCGCAAGCCGTACGAGGACGACAAGATAGAGTGGACCAAGGTTCATAAGGAAAAGTTCTGAGCCGATGAGGATAGCGTTGATAGGATCGGGCCGCGTAGCTACTTGCATGGGACCGCAACTCAAGGCTGCGGGGCATACCATTGCTTGCGTCTACAGCCGCACCATGGCCAATGCGCGTGAGCTGGCTGAGGCCCTGGGCGCTCCCGCAACGGACAGCCTGGATAATCTGCCTGAGGCCGATGTCTATCTTACAATGCTTACCGATGACGCTCTTGCCCTATTGGCTCCGGCCATAGTGAAGGGTAGGGAGAACGCCCTGTTCCTGCATACTGCCGGCAGCATACCTATGGATATCTGGAAAGACGCAGGAGCCGGCCGTTACGGTGTGCTTTACGCCATGCAGACATTCTCCAAGGGTGCACAGATTGACTGGCCTCAGGTTCCGGTATTCGTGGAGGGCTCTGATGCTGCAGAACTGGAGACGATAATCCATCTTGCATCGGGCCTTTCAAAAAAGATTACGCCATTGAGTTCAACAGGCCGCAAGAAACTGCATATAGCTGCTGTGTTTGCCTGCAATTTTGCCAACCGGATGTATGCAATAAGTGAGGACCTGCTGGCCACAGAGGGAGTACCTTTCAGCGTGATGCTTCCATTGGTGCGTGAGACCGCGCGCAAGGTGGAGACTATGAGTCCCGCATCGGCCCAGACAGGTCCTGCGGTTCGTGGTGACCGGAAGGTTATAGACGAACATCTTGCACTGTTGAAGGATTACCCCGAGTATGCCGGGCTGTACAGAATGATTTCTTCGGACATAAACCATAACCTGAAATGATAAACTACGACCTTAACTCTATCCGTGCCCTGATTTTTGATGTGGACGGCGTGCTGAGCAAACCCGTAATGAACCTCTCGCCCAGCGGTGACCCTGTGCGTACGGTAAACGTAAAGGACGGCTACGCCATGCAGCTGGCCGTAAAGATGGGGCTGCACCTTTGCATCATTACCGGTGCCCGCGTAGAGGAGGTGCGCAAGCGTTACGAGGGCCTGGGCATAAAGGATGTCTACATATGCTCAAGCATAAAGATAAATGACTTTAACGAGTTCAAGGCCAAGTACAACCTCAAGCCCGATGAGATACTCTACATGGGCGATGATATACCCGACTGGCAGGTTATGAGCCAGTGCGGACTGCCCTGCTGTCCGGCCGATGCATGTCCCGAAATCCAGGCATTGTGCAAGTATATTTCTCCTTACAATGGAGGTGAAGGCTGCGTGCGCGATGTGCTGGAGCATGTGCTCAAGGTACAGGGCAAATGGATGAAGGATGAACACGCATTCGGCTGGTAAACAATGAAACTCCCGTACAAGATAATACTTGCATCAAACTCTCCACGTCGCCGTGAACTGCTGGCCGGCTTGGGGCTTGACTTTACAGTAAAGGTAGTAAGCGGCATTGATGAGTCATGGCCGCATGACCTTAAGGGTGAGGAAATCCCGCTGTACATATCACGTGAGAAAGCCGCACCTTACAAACAGGCAATCGCTAAAGACGAACTTGTGATTACTGCCGATACCATTGTCTATGTGGACGGCCAGGTGTTGGGCAAGCCGCTTGACAAAGCCGATGCCCGCCGGATGCTCCTCCTTATTTCAGGCCGCTGGCATGAGGTGATTACCGGTGTAACGCTGATGACTTCCCGTAAGGAACGCAGTTTTGCAGTAACCACCAAGGTAAGGTTCTGCAATCTTACTGATGATGAGATAAACAGCTACGTAGAGAGCGGCCTGCCTATGGATAAAGCCGGAGCCTACGGCATCCAGGAATGGATAGGCTACGTAGGCGTCGAGGCTATAGAGGGTAGTTATTTCAATGTCGTGGGCCTTCCGGTCCAGCGGCTCTACCGCGAACTCATAAACTTTTGCAAAAACTAGTAATCAATAACCCTAACTTATGAAAACTTTTAAGCAATTACTGACTTTGGCAGCAACTCTGCCCGTTCTGGCATCGGCCCAGAATCCTATTATCAGCACCGTCTTTACCCCCGATCCGGCACCGTTCGTGTACGGAGACAAGGTATATCTTTTTACAGATCATGATGAGGACGGCCGCAACCGTGACTTCAATATGAAGGACTGGATGCTGTTCAGCACCGAGGATATGGTCAACTGGACCTATCTGGGAACGCAGGTAAGTACATCAACCTTCAAGTGGGCCCGTCAGGGACAGCGTGCATGGGCTTGCCAGGGAGTGGAGCGCAACGGTAAGTGGTACTGGTACGTATGCTGCAACAAGGCAACCGGCGGCGACGCCCTGGCAGTAGCCGTGGCCGATGATCCGCAGGGACCCTGGACCGATGCCATCGGCGGCCCTCTGGCCGAAGGATTCGGATTCATCGACCCCACTGTGTTTGTTGACGATGACGGACGCGCCTATCTGTTCTGGGGCAACAAGGGCCTCTGGTACGGCGAGCTGAACGATGATATGGTATCATTCAAGAACGGCTGGCAGGAGGTTCCCGGCTATCATGATCCCAAGTGTTTTGGTGAGCTGCAGAGCAAGATGAACTGGGCCAAGGGTCAGAACGAGATGATGACCCAGTACGAGGAGGGTCCGTGGGTGATGAAACGAAACGGAACCTATTATATATCATATCCCGCAGGAGGTGTGCCCGAGCATATGGCATATTCAACCGCTCCTACCATAAACGGTCCCTGGACCTACCGTGGCCGCATAATGGATGAGGCTCAGAACAGTTTTACCATACATGGCGGAAACATCACGTTCAAGGGCCGTGACTTTATGTTCTACCACAACGGCGGTCTGCCGGGCGGCGGCGGTTACAACCGCTCCGCATGCGTGGAGGAGTTCAAGTGGAATGATGACGGGACGTTCCCGTTCATGAAGTTTACCAAGGAGGGCGTAGTGACTCCTGTCAAGAATCTTGATCCGTATTCACGGGTGGAGGCCGAGACACAGGCTGAGTCCCGCGGTCTCAAGGTTGACCGTCGTGCGGGACGTGACCATTTTGTTACCGATATAGATGACGGTGACTGGATCCGCGTACGCTCTGTAGACTTCAAGGACTGCGGACAGAAAGCCGTTGTGGTTGTAGTAGGCGAGCAGAAAGGCAAGGGAACCATAGAGTTCTACACAGACAATATGGATGGTGAACCCTTCTGCAAGGTTCCGGTCAATACCGATAATGCCGGATTCCGTACAGCCGCATTTACCTATCTTATAGATACGGACGTAAAGGGCGTCCATGACGTATATCTTAAGTTCAGCTGTGAGACAGAGAAACCGTTCACACTTGACTGGTGGCAGTTCAATTCGCACGCCAACATGCCTGTAGTGCAGACCCGTTTCACCGCCGATCCGGCTCCTGTTGTCATAGACGGCAAGGTGTTCCTGTATACAACACATGATGAGGACGGTGCCCGCGGATTCCAGATGTTTGACTGGCTGCTCTACACATCTGAGGATATGGTAAACTGGCAGGATTACGGCCCTGTGGCATCCCTTGACGACTTTAAATACTACGACGGCAAGAACGGAGCATGGGCAGAGCAGGTGGTTGAGGCCAACGGCTCATACTACATGTATTGTCCGATACACGGACACGGTATCGGTGTCCTGACATCAGAGACTCCATACGGTCCGTTCCATGATCCTCTCGGCGAGCCGCTGGTCTGGCAGAAAGAGCATTGGGATGATATTGATCCCACGGTGCTTATTGATGATGACGGACAGGCATACATGTATTGGGGAAATCCCAATCTGTATTCCGTAAAGTTGGGCAAGGATATGATATCACTGGCCGGTCCTATCGTCAAGCATCCCAAGATTGAGGATTATCAGGAAGGCCCCTGGATTTGGAAACATGACGGGCATTACTATCTGGCATTTGCATCAACATGCTGCCCCGAGGGTATCGGTTACGCCATGAGTGACGGTCCCGAAGGTCCATGGGAGTATAAAGGCCATATCATGGATCATACGGTCCGTACCCGCGGCAATCATCCCGGAATAATCGAATACAAGGGAAAGAGCTATGTGTTCGGTCTTGATTATGACATAATGCACCTCAAGACATTTGCCCATGCCGAGCAGCGCTCAGTATCAATGGCCGAGATGCACTACAATGAGGACGGAACCATCCAGGAGGTCCCTTACTGGATAGACAATGTGGTTGAACAGGTCGCCCCGTTTGATCCGTATCGTCGTGAAACTGATGACCTTAATCACCGTGTCGAGGCAGAGACTATGGCTTGGGGCTATGGACTAAAGACGTCCCGTATAACCGATGAGTATGACTTTGACGAATCGACCGGTTATCTGCCGCCTAACATGTATGTGCACGATATAGATGACGGAGAGTATATACTTGTACGCGGCGTAGATTTCGGACGAAAGGGTTCCAAGAAGATGTACGTGTCTGTCGGTTCTGACGGTTTGGGTTGTATAGAGATCCATCTTGATGACCTTAACGGACCTGCAGTCGGTGTCATACCGATCACTGCCACTGGCGGAAAGCTGGAATTCAAGACATTCAGTACCAAGTACTCGCCCAAGCGTAAGATACGCGGTACGCATGACGTATACTTCAAGTTTACCGGTGCAGGTAAGGATCTGTTTACCTTCGACTGGTGGAAGGCCAGATAAGATCGTCAATCCGCAATCCTGTCATCTGACAGGCTTACGCACTATCATGATGCTCACCTCATAGAGCAGATAGATGGGCAGGGTCACGATAGTAAGCGTAAAGATATCGGTTGTGGGAGTTATTATCGCCGCTATGATCAGTATCACTACTATTGCATGGCGGCGGTATTTTTTCATGAATGCAGAGTCGATAATGCCCAGCTTGCCAAGAAACCAAGCCAGTATAGGTAATTCAAAGAGGATTCCCATAAGTAACGTCAGGGTAATAAGCAGGTCGGTGTAAGATTCCAGCGTTATCACGTTGGGAATGCTCTCACTTACCTGATAAGTGCCCAGGAACCTGAAGGCAAGCGGGAAAATAATCAGATAATCCAATACTATTCCCGTCATGAAAAGAATGTAAGACCAGACTATAACCTTGGTTGAGCTGCTGCGCTCGTTCTGATGCAGGGCCGGGCTTACAAAACCGAATATTGCATAAAGCGTATATGGCAGAATCACCACCAGGCTTGCATAGAAAGCCATCTTCATGTGGATCATGAACTGTGCGGTCAGTGTCGTGCTGAACAGGTCCACGCTGAAATCCCGCAGGGCCGATGCATCCACACCCATATAACCGGCCACGGCCGATATCCACCTGTACAGGATAAAATCCGGTGTGCTTGGTGCCAATATCAGTCTGAAAAGCGGCTCCTTGAAACAGAACGCAACGATAAACCCCGCCACTGCAACGGCGAGGACACGCAGGATCACATCCCGGAGAGCGTCCAGATGGTCCCAGAAAGTCATAGGCTTATCGTCAAGGGCAGCCATGACGTAACAACAGGATTACTTGGACTGGGGTTCAGCGTCCTTGGAAGGCTCCTTTGCGGCGGTCTCATCGGCCGAGGGAGAGTTGATTTCCTTTTCAACCTCCTTCATACCCTCTTTGAAGTTCTTTACACCCTTACCCATACTCTTCATGAGTTCGGGAATACGCTTGGCCCCGAAGAGGAGCAGAAAAATAAGAACTATAAATATAATCTCACCGGTTCCAAGACCCAGAAGCAGAGGAGTAAGTTTCATAGCCAAATACCTTTATTTTGTTTTCGACAAAAGTAATTATTTGTTTTGAAACAGGTTGGAATAGCCACATAAAATGATTAATATTGCACTTTAAAATAACAATTATGGAGGAGAAAGATTTCTTTATTACCGGAATTCAGCAGGTGGGCGTAGGTACCACATCAGTATATGATTCATGGAAGTGGTTCATCAACATGTTCGGAGTAGATATCCGGGTACTTGAGGATGACACTGTGGCAGAGCGAATGCTTCCGTATACGGGCGGACATCCGCGCAAGCGTCATGCAGCCATCGCCGTTAGCCTTCAGGGCGGCGGCGGATTTGAGATATGGCAGTACTCCGAGCGCAAGCCCAAGCCGGTAAGCTTCCAGATACAGGTAGGAGACCTGGGCATTTTCTGCGCCAAGGTAAAGTGCCGCGATACCGAGAGCGCCCACAAGTACGCATCGGAGCGTTGGGACAAGGTAAGCCCCATAGTCACTGCCCCCGATGGCTCCAGGACATTCTATATCACAGACCCTGAGGGTAACTGGTTCCAGGCCGTGCAGGATGACTATCTGCTGCTTGATGAGGGTAAGGAGTTTGGTGGAATGATCGGCTGCATGATTGGTGTGACCGATATGGACAAGGCCCGCACGGTATATTCGGACATCCTGGGTTACAACAAGGTTATCTATAACGAATACGGCCATTTTGATGACCTCAAGCCTCTGGCCGGAGGTGACGGAGAGTTCCGCCGCACGCTGCTCAAGTGGTCACAGCCCAACAAAGGCGCTTTCGCTCCCATATTCCCCACCGGTTACATAGAGCTGGTACAATGCCGCGACCGCGAGCCCCGCAAGATATTCGAAGGCCGCTACTGGGGAGACCCCGGATTCATCCAGATATGCTTTGACGTAACAAATATGGACGCCCTGGGTAAGTGGTGCGCCGATCACGGACATCCCTTTACCGTAGACAGCTGTCCCGACGGCAAGCAGTTTGCCATGGGTGACGCATCGGGCCGGTTCACATACATCGAGGATCAGGACGGCACTCTTATTGAGTTCGTGGAGACCTACCGCATATCGGTAGCCAAGAAACTGGGCTGGTACATCAACCTTCTGTACCGCAACCGTGAGAAGCCGCTCTCCAAGCTGCTGTTCCGTGCCATGAAGATGAACCGCAAGAAGTTTTGACAGTTAAACAATGGGAAATCTTATTGATATCATCAAGTCCGATGTCCGATACGAGGACTCTCTCAAGGCTTGCATGAACTGCGGCATATGCACGGCCATCTGTCCGGCTGCCGAGTTCTATGACTATGACCCCCGCCGTATATGCGATACCGTGCAGCGCGGTGATGAGGAACAGGTAGAGAAGCTTCTGCGCTCCGACACCATATGGTTCTGCGGACAGTGCATGTCGTGCAAACCCCGCTGCCCACGCGGCAACATACCCGGAGCGGTAATCAACATACTGCGCAAGGTATCGCAGGATATGGGCTACTACAAGGACAGCCACATGGGCCGACAGCAGGTAGACCTTATGGCCGGCATAGGTGACAACATCCTTAACATAGGTTACTGCGTACATCCCGATGTGGTATTCCCCGAGAAACACCCCGAGCAGGGACCTGTATGGGAATGGTATGTAAAGAATATCAAGGCCGTATCGCCTAAATTCGGGGCCAACTACCATGGTGAGGGAGCCGGTGCACTGCGCACTATCAACCCTGAGACCATGGAGGAACTCCGCAACATATTCCGCGTAACCGGAGGAATGGATTTCCATGATTCCATAAAAAACGGCCCGCACAATGAATAAGTTCGGATTCGCCATCAAGACTCCGCGCTCGGAGAACATGGACAAGGTATCGCTGGAGCGTTACCACATGCTGCTGGACCGTGAGCCATCGTTCAAACGCTGTTTCCAGTGCGGATGCTGCAGTGCCACATGCTCGGCACGTCAGTTTACCGAGTTCAGCATACGCCGCGTACACACATCTTTCCGTCGGGGAGAGTACGCAGGTCTGGACGAGGAATTAAGAAAGTGCATGCTCTGCGGCAAATGCACCCTGGTATGCCCGCGCGGGGTAAACCTCAGGTCACTCATTATCAATATGCGTCAGATCCTTGACGAGACAAAACAGTAAACCGCCATGAAGATACACGCATATCCGTATAATGACTTTGTGATACCGTTCCTTATCGGTACGGTACTGCTGTTTGCCATCATCATCTACAAGTACATACGCTGGATCCGCCGGTTCAGCCCGGAGCAGCGTAAGGTCATACGCAGCAACTGGTATTCCTGGAAGATATTCCCCGCCATCTGGGAGATGTTCCGTGAGGGCCTTCTGCACGCCCGTATCCTTAAGAAAAACCTGCTGCTTGGCATCATGCACCAGGCATTTGCCTTTGGCTGGTTCCTGCTTATCGTGGTAGGCGCCATAGAGAGCCGTGACGCTTTTTATACCCTTCAGCGCGAGCAGTCAATAGCAACAGTCCACGAACTTCAGCAACAGAATGGCTGGTACATATACAACACCGGACAGGACAAGGATCCCGAATACCTCAACCAGCGCCGTTACCGTGTTGAGACCGAGGACGGTATAGCCCGAATCCATTATCACCGCCCGTTCTACGTAGGCATTTTCTACCGTTACTTTGTACATAAGGCTCCGGAATCATTCCGTCAGCACAAAGCTTACTCTGACCTGATGGATGCACTCCTGCTGTATGTATTCCTGGGCATTACGATGGCTTTCATCAAGATATTCTGGTCCAAGATACTGGGAATGCGCCGCACCACCAAGCACACCATCATAGACCGTTTCTCAAAGTTCTCACTGTGGATGATATTCCCCATGCGTCTGCTTGCCGAGTCTATTACGGCGTGTCTGTACGGTAACGGAGGATTCTTCACCCAGGCTGTGGGCAACCTGTTTGACCCCATGATTGTACGCGGCATGGAGACATCGGTATGGATGCTCTATTCGCTGATGCTGGGAGTATTCTTCGTAACAATGCCGTTCACCCGCTACATGCACATCTTTACCGAGATACTGCTTATATATTTCCGTAAGATAGGTGTCCGCGAGGAAACCGGCAAGACCGGCTACACGCTGTTTGAACTCAACGCCTGCTCACGTTGCGGAGTGTGCATATCGGGCTGTCCCATAGACAAGGTACTTGAGAACCATGAGATCCAGTCTGTCTATCTTATCCGCAGCCTGCGCAATCAGGAGCGCGGCAGCCGGCTCAAGATGATTGCCGACAACTGCCTTATGTGTGACCGATGCGCAGTCGATTGCCCGGTAGGCATAGATCTGAGCGCCCTGCGCCGTCAGACACGCGCCAAGGGAGCAATCGATACCACCGGCAATTACGTATATCTGGACAAGAAACAGACTCCGTTCAACGCCATAGGCCGTGTAGCTTACTTTGGAGGATGTATGTCACATCTTACTCCCGGTATAACCGAGTCCATGGAGCGCATATTCACCGCTGCCGACCAGAAATACTGGTACATGGACAAACTGGGTACCATCTGCTGCGGCCGTCCGTTGCAGCAGCAGGGATTCACCGCCCAGGCTGCCGAATTGCGCCGCAAGAACACAGACCTGATAGAGAAATCAGGAGCCACCATGCTGGTTACTTCATGTCCTATATGCTACCAGTCATTCAAGAAGGAGTACAACCTTAATATACCTGTCATCCACCACACCGAGTATATAGACATGCTCATCAGACAGGGTCGGATCAAGGTACGTCATGATGACCGCAAGGTATCCTATCATGACCCGTGCGAGCTGGGCCGCGGCTGCGGAATCTATGATGAGCCGCGCAATGTCCTGAGCGCCGTGACCAACCTTCAGAAAACCCGTTACCAGCGTGAAAAGAGCGTATGCTGCGGATTCAACCTGGGTGATACCAAACTCAGTCTTGAGGAGCAGACCAAGATAAGGAACGCATCACTTGAAAATCTTACAAGTAAGCCGGTCGATGCCATTGCTACGGCCTGTCCAATGTGTAAGAAAGCGTTCCAGCATGCCACAAATGACTATCCTGTCAAGGATGTCGCCGAGATTGTGGCAGAGAACCTTATAAACTGAAAAGATTATGAACCGTTTTTGGAACGAATATCAGAAAGCCATAGCTGATGACCATTACTTCTATGAGCGCAGCTGCATCCGCCAGACCTTTTTCCCGGGCTCCGAGACCGCATTCCTGCGTATGCTCCGTGAAGAACTGGGTAAGGATATATATGATGATTTCCGTCAGCACACCTGCACCGGAATAGGTTATCATACTGACGTGGTACCTCTGGAGACCACTATGACCGTGGTGGCCCGTCTGTTCTCGCTAATGACCGAACGCGGCTATGAGAACTACGTTCCGTCCTGCGTTACGTCGTTCGGCGTTTTCACAGAGATGGTCCACATGTGGCAGGAGCACCCCGAACTTCTGGAAAAGACTCGTGAGAACCTCTACAAGGCCTGCAAACGCGAGTTCAACATACCCAAGAATATAGCTCACCCGTCGGACGTGATATATCATTTCCGTCATGAACTGGCTGAGAAGATGAAATACCGTCTTGTCAACCGGTTTACCGGTAAGCCCCTTAAGGTTGTTGAGCACATCGGCTGCCATTATGCCAAGATATTCCCTGACAAGGGCGTAGGTAAGGCAGAATTTCCTTACGTACTGGCAGGTATGATTGAGGCATGGGGCGGAGAAGTTGTGGATTATCCGGAGCGCCGTCACTGCTGCGGATTCGGTTTCCGTCAGTATCTGGTTCAGGAGAACCGTGGCTACTCAGTATCCAACACCAAGAAGAAACTGGAGTCAATGGAGCCGTATGAGCCAGATTTCATTGTATCCAACTGCCCCGGCTGCTCCATGTTCCTGGACCGCTGGCAGTATACAATCGCCGAGATGGAACACAAGACATATGACCGCGAAGGCTACGGCATACCCGTACTAACATATGAGGAGATGGCCGGACTGCTTCTGGGATATAACCCGTGGGAACTGGGTCTGCAGATACATCAGGTACAGGCCGAGCGTCTGCTTGACAAGATAGGCATACCGTATGATCCCAAGGAGAAATATAAAGCCGCAGACGGAAAAATTTTACGTGCACCGGAGAAACCGGAAAACCTTTTAGTTTAAGTTGCTTATGAATAAAGTTGCTATAATAGGAGCCGGCCCGGCCGGAATTGAGGCCGCATCGGTGTTGGCCCGCCAGGGAGTACAGGTCACTCTGTTTGAGAAATCAGAGACGCCACTCAAGAACATCCAGGACAAGGCTTTCCTGTTTCCCAATTTTCAGGCGGCACAGGAGATAGCCGATGACTTAAGCGGCAAGTTGCTTTCGGATGGTATAACTACCGCATTCGGTGTAGACATTACAGATATAAAATGGCAGGGAACAGAGTGGAAGCTGATTGATTCCAAGGAGCAGACATATGTCGCTCAGGCAGTACTCATTGCCACCGGTTACCAGGTATTCGATGCACACCGTAAGGAGGAACTGGGTTACGGAATATACAAGGGCGTAATCACATCGCTTGATATGGAGCAGATGATCAAGCACGGCAAGATACTCAACGCCAACGGCGATGAGCCCAAGCGCATTACATTCCTGCAGTGCGTAGGCTCCCGTGACGAAAAGAGCGGCAACCACTACTGCTCCAAAATATGCTGCGTAACAGCTGTAAAACAGGCCATCGAGGTACGCAAGCAACTGCCCAAATGTGAGGCATCCGTATTCTACATGGATTTGCGCATGTGGGGGCAGGGATTTGAGGAAATGTACCGCACTGCCCAGGAAAAGTACGGTGTCAGTTTTGTCCGCGGCCGTATTTCGGAAGCTGCCGCCACATTTGACGGACGTGTCCAGCTTAAGAGTGAAGATACCCTGATGGGACTCCCGCTAAAGATGACTACAGACCTGCTTGTCCTGATGATCGGCATGGAGGCCTCGTGCGGCACTAAGGCACTGGGTAAGGCATGTGAAATAAACGGTGATTACGGTTTTATCAAGACTGTAAATCCGCACCTTTACGATAATGAAACCGGTAAGCCGGGACTGTTTGCTGCCGGTACATGCAAGCGTCCCATGAGCATATCGGATTCAATCAATGACGCCCGCTCGGCAGCCATTGGTATCAAAGAGTATCTGGATACTCTGGCTTAGTGAACCTTGCGTTTTTTAATACTGAAACTAATCAATGCTTTTGAGATATGTTTACAGAAGATAAGGTATTATATGTAGCACATGGGCAGGATGGTCCCATCTCTATTTGCGGCAAGATGGCCAACCGCCACGGACTGATAGCAGGAGCTACCGGTACAGGCAAGACCGTTACGCTGCAGGTTCTGGCCGAGACTTTCAGTCAGGCCGGAGTGCCCTGTTTCATGGCCGATATGAAAGGTGACCTGAGCGGTATCAGCCAGCCGGGAGCCATGAGCGGATTCATTGAGAAACGCTGCGCCGAGTTCGGGATAGATAACCCGCAGTTTGAAAAGTGCCCTGTACGTTTCTTTGACGTATTCGGCGAGCAGGGACATCCCATGCGTACCACCATTTCAAATATGGGACCGCAGCTGCTTTCGCGCCTGCTTGGATTGAGCGATGTCCAGGAGGGAGTGCTTAACATAGTATTCCGTGTGGCCGATGAACGCGGCCTGCTGCTCATTGACATGAAAGACCTGCGTTCCATGCTCAACTATGTAGCCCAGCACGCATCTGAGTTGACAACCACTTACGGTAACGTGAGTTCGGCCAGCATAGGTGCCATACAGCGTGCACTGCTAACACTTGAAAATCAGGGCGGTGAGATATTCTTTGCCGAGCCCTCTTTCGATATATTTGACCTGATGCAGACCGAAGGTGGCCGTGGCGTGATGAACGTGCTGGCTGCCGACCGCCTGATGCTCAACCCCAAACTGTACTCCACTTTCCTGCTCTGGCTTCTGTCGGACCTGTATGCCCAGTTGCCTGAAGTAGGTGACCTGGAACTGCCTCGTCTGGTGTTCTTCTTCGATGAGGCTCACACTTTGTTTGAGGATACATCCAAGGCTTTGGTCGATAAGATTGAGCAGGTGGTACGCCTTATCCGCAGTAAGGGAGTAGGAGTTTATTTTGTAACTCAGAGCCCCACCGATATTCCTGAGAATATTCTTGGTCAGTTGGGTAACCGTGTGCAGCATGCCCTGCGTGCCTATACACCTAAGGACCAGAAGGCAGTCCGTACCGCCGCCCAGACATTCCGCGCCAATCCTGCTTTCAAGACCGAGGACGCCATAATGGAGCTTGGCACAGGCGAGGCCCTGGTATCGTTCCTGGATGAGAAGGGTATACCCTCTATGGTACAGCGCGCCAGGATACTGTTCCCGCTCAGCCAGATAGGTGCCATAAGCGAGTCTCAACGCAAACAGACCATCAATGCGTCAAGGCTGTTCGGCAAGTATGACCGGGTGATAGACCGCGAAAGTGCATTTGAGGTTCTGCTGGCAGAGTCAGAGCGTCAGCAGGTCGAGATTCAGGCTGCAGCCCAGGAGGAGGAACGCAATCTGCGCAAGGCTAAGGAAACCAAGGCCGAAAAACCTGCCAAGGAGAAGAAATCCAGCGGATTGGGCTCAAAGATCTTTGCTGCAGCAGTCGGTGCCGCAATATCGTCCGTTAGCCGTAGCGTGGGCACATCGGTTGCCAACAAGGTTACCGGCAAGAAAACCAAGACCGACGGCAAGAGCATCGCCAACAAGGCGATAGGCAATGCAACCTCTACTGCCACGCGCACGCTTACCCGCTCAATTCTGGGTAATCTTTTGAAATAAGAGATTGTAATAACCGTCAGAATACAGCAAAGCCTTCCGGATCATTTCCGGAAGGCTTTGCTTATTAGTTACCCGGCTGAAAATCGCCATATGGTTCAAGATATACATTTCCGTAAGATGCATCATAGAATCCGGCTTTCTCACCATCCTTCATCGCATAAATGCCCATCATGCTGTCAATGGATCCGTCATCCGGGAAAAAGGCCACTGCCGAACCGTCAGGTGAGCAGATGAATGTGATTGAATTAATATCAACTGTAGTAAAATAGAATTCATATGTGCTGTTTCTACCCAGATACTGCCAGTCACTGATTGACAAAGTACCATCAGAGGCATCAAACCGGGCTACAATCTCACTGCCTTCAAAAAGGAGGTCCTTTATGATAAGAGTATTGGATTGGCCAAGCTCAATTGAGCAGAATAACGTATCTCTGGAATCCGGATTAGTGTTATTGTCAAAATAGCTGTGGTATATCATCATATATGAGCCTGTCATCATATTCATGGTTATTCCTGATCCAAAATCATCAACCGGTTCCGGCGCATCTGCCTTAGGATTGTTGTCATCCTCTGATATGAGAGGATTGGATTCTATTACCCTTGCTGGTATTGTCCACAGAAGAATATCACTTCCGGCCGGAACGTTGAATACGTTATGTGAATCCGGATAACCGGCACCGCGACGGTCAAGATCCTTGCCAAGTCTCATTATGTCAAACCATGAAAGACCTTCGCCCCACAGCTCGATCCTGCGCTGTCTCCATATCTCATCCTGCAATTCTGTTCCGGCTACATCGGGACATACGTATGCAGAATCCCTGTATGACCTGATGAAAGACTCCAGTACAGACTTGGCCTGAGCGGTTGAGCCACTCATGGCCTTACCTTCGGCAAGAATGAGATACATCTCTTCAATTCGCATCAAAGGAACATCATTGGCATTGATGTCTGTTCCAAGTACATTGTCGTAAGGGGCAAACTTGACCTGTGTATATGGTTCAAAACCATTTTGCCAGATGTAATTCAATTGCTCATCATTCAGATTGGCCGAATAGTAGTCGGCATCCAGCCACCATCCCTTACGAACATCGGTGCTGCTTATGGAGTTGTATAGAGCCTTATTAATACGGCGTCCGCCGTTATACTGATTGTAACCGTAATTGAATGAGCCCATGTGGGACGGATAGTTCACAAGACCGGTTTGTACCACGTCATCATCCTCATTGATTATGATACCCCACATCCAGTCTGGCTCATTGGCAGTCCAGAAAGCAGGCCTTGATGCCTCAATCATTGAAGATGGTCTTGCACTGGATTCATCAATGGCACTTTGGGCATCGGCGGCGGCCGCTCTCCATTCGCCCATTGTCAGATTAACCCTTGCACGCAATCCGTAAGCTACAGACAGGTCAACATGAGCCTTGTCCGGTCTGCTCAGACCAAGTTTCTTGGCAGAGCCCAATATACCGATGGCATTATTCAGGTCATTCATAATCTGTGTGTACACTTCGGCCACCGTCGCTCTTGGACAACCGTTGGCAATGGCATCATCTGCATTGACCTCCGTGATAAGAGGTACACAAGGCTTGTTCTCATTACCGGCATAATTGAACTGGTAGAGCTGTGCCAGGTTCCAGTATGCGAATGCCCTCAATGCAAGCATCTGAGCCAACGCGAACTGCTCGGAAGCATCGGCCGAGTTGGTGTCAATCTCTTTTATGACATTGTTGGCGGCTGTTATTTCTCCATATAGAGTCTGCCACATAATCAAGGGGGCATAATATGCATTATTTCTGTCTTGTAATTCCAAAGAAGTACCAAACCAGTTATAGCCGTTGTCTTTCTGTACAACATCCATACCGTTGGCATCAGTGAACATCATGACAGAAGGATAACCCATATCATCATGTCTGCTTCCGCTGACAGGAGCAAACGCTTTCGTAAGTGCCAAAACTTCATCAGCCTTCATCATGGCGGTCTTTTCTGTTACCACGACAACACATGTCGCCTCCAATCCGTTTATACTGGCGGTTATATTGGCGATACCGGTTCTATCGGATGTTGTTACAGTACCGTTTTCATCAACCGATGCTACGTCAGGATTATCGGATGACCAGATTATGCCACCCATAAAACTGTAATCCGTATTTCCGCTTAAAAGGCTGACACCAATAGTGGTTTTGCCAACTGTGGGAACAGCAATAGTGTCATTATCGAATTTGATGGAGGTAATTCCGTTCCATGTATCAGACGGAGTCACAGCACGTATGCTCCTGCCTTGATAACGATAATAATGCCATACGCTCATGTAACCCCTGTCTAAATATAGATAATCAGCCATTGTCTGATCATCGTTGTTCACCGTATTTGTCCAATAATACCCCTCCTCATCCTCAAAGAATGTCGTGCCGACCTTGCAGCCTGTTATGGGTACGAATATCCAGTTGTTCTCATATCCTTCTACCTGACTGGAGATCTTGTAGCCTTCAACCCCGTTAATTGTTGTCAGTTCCCAATGGCACAGGTTGATAAGTTCCTGGAATTCCAGGCTGCTTGGCATGCGCCAACTGCCACCCCAGTACTCACGGACCGCATCATCTTCGGCATCCAGGACAGTTTTGCCGTCCACATTACCGAACTGGCTGTCAGTAATATATTTGGTGTATGAATCCGACTGCGGGTCATACCATTTGTATGATCCTAAAATATAGTCTTTTTTGGGCTGTGTCTCACCCCATGCATAGTAGTAACCGTCCTTTTCGGGTGACTCGGCACCAAGGTTACATGTAGCCCAATTGACACTCAAGCCCAAGTCTACAGCCTCAGCCACGATCTGAGGTTCCAGAACTGTCACCACACATTGTGATATATATTCACCGAGGTTTGCCTCTATAGTGGTTGTTCCGGGTGCATATGCGATAATTGTTCCATCCGAATATGCCATTAGCGAGTTGTTTGCTTTTGCAAAGAGCAACGGACTGACAGGCAGGGAATCCATGTCAAAATGAAGCTGATATCTGTCTCCAACAGACAAGGTGATTTCTGATTCCTTAAGACTGAAATGTGAAATGCTGATGGTGTTAGCTGGAGTTTCACCCGAATATACCGGACGGATCAGTTCTCCATAATAGCGTCCCTCAGGATATATTTCATAATAGTCCTCAGCAAAGTCCAGACCTAGTGCGTGCCCGTGATTATTAAAATCAAGTGAGCTGGAAAGATAGCTGTTGCATGAAACATCATTTTCATCCTGATTCATGTATCCGCCGGATATAAGGAATATACTGTTCCCGTTGGGACCGGTTACGGTGTATCCTGTTACGCCGTTTTCAAATACGGTCCACTCCCAATAGCAACGATTCACCAGTTCATTCAGCTCCTCTATAGTAGGCATTCGCCATTCTCTGCCCCAGTTTGCCCGTGCGGCATCATCCTCCATGTCAAGCCTGTACTTATAATCGACCGGACCACATTTACTGAATAGATTGTATTTGGTGACACCATTCAATATGTCCGGATTGTAGAACTTGTAATTCTTATTTGTATATGTATCTTTCGGACGGATCTCACCGTATGCAAAATAGTTACCGGTCTCATAAGGACTGGTTGCACCAACATTGCAGTCTGCCCACATTACGCTAAGGCCAAGATCGACGTATCTGACACTGGCAGGAGCCTCATTTTCAAGTACAAAACGGATGCTGTCAACATCATTTACAGGAAGCTTTAGCGTTTTCCCGTCTTTCTGGTACACGTTAATGTAATATGATTGCGCAGAAACAGGAAATACTGCGGCCAATAACAGCAACAGAGCTGTTAATCTCTTAAGTATCGGCATTGATGGAATTGTTTTCATTTCTTCAATATTTTAATGTTTATACTTTGAGCACTTACAATGTATACGCCTTCCGGAAGGTCGGCTATGCTGAATTTTACAGAGCCTTCACTATCGGTGGTGAAAGATTGCAGGACTTTGCCGTCGGATGCTACCAGACGTACTGTGATATCGGGCTTGGCACCGGTAAGATACACGATGTACTCATCAAGCGTTATTGATGCATTCTGTACATCTTTCTTAATCTGCTCTACCGCGGTAGCCTTATCATTAAATGTGACCTTGTCAATCGCCGACATCTGGCACCGGACCTCGGCCCCGGATGATGTGACGACGATTTCACTGTCCGTGAAAGTGACCACAGGTTTTTCATCGAACCCGAAACTGCATTTCTGTCCGTCTTTCAGATGGACCGTCAATGTGTTCTGGGCGGTTACCTGCATGATGGCGAATAATAACGTAAAAATGAACAAGAACCTTTTCATATGATTTATTTGAAGAAAGTTAAAGACGATGTAGGCCTCCAAAGATATGGTTTATTTTTTATAATGCAAATAATCAGTTAGTTTCATCACAAAAAAAAGATGACGGCCAGTCAAGACCGTCATCTTTATTAAAACATAATTATCGGATTATTTCTCAATCCAACCGATAACCTCGCCCTTGGTTACGAGTGAGCCGTGCTCTTTCTCGACGGCTGCAAGATGGCAGTCGTAGGGTGCGGTGGCATTGTCGATGAATGAGTTGCCGCTGGCCTGGATACCAACCATCCAGTCTCCCTTCTTGTACTGCTTGCCGAAAGGCGGGTTTGTGGATTGGTCCATATAGTCCAGATCCCAGATTACGCGGCCGCTGACTGCTGCCTCGATAGGCTCGGCATCGGGATGCAGGATAGCACGCTTGTCGGCTGCTGTGAAGTGCTTTACGGGAGCGCCTGCTGCGCCACCGTTCTGCTTCTTCTCCATACGCTCCAACAGATCCTTGTTGAACTGGTCCTTGGCCTGGCCGCTCTTGTACTCGCGGTACTGTTTCTCGTGCATGGCGAACTCAAAGAGTTCCTCATCATCCTGACCGCGGTCCCAGCCGTTCTCCTGCATCTCCTTTTCAAAGCGCGGGAGTTCGTTGGGGTAGAGAACCTGAGGATCGTCGGTATAAAACTCAAATCCTTTCTCTTTGGCAATCTCCACAATCTCAGGGGCCAGCTCACCGGGCAGCTTACCTGATTTGCCCAAAACCATACCCCACATGGCGGGATCCATACGGGTAAAAGGCTTCTCGTCCATGGATTTGCTGTAGAGGTTCATCAGAGCGGCGTTCTTTACGTACTGGCTGAACGGTGTAACCAGACAGGGAGTGCCCAGCATAGGCCATATGCGCTGTACCTCGTCAAAGAGCTCAACCAGAAGCTCATCCTCACTGAGCTCTTTCTCACCCTTCTTCTTGAGGTTGGCGTTGATGGCGGCGTGCATGCCCTTAAGATCGGCCATGAGTGATCCCATCATACCGCCGGGCAGGCCGCAACCTACCAGCAGTGAACTCATAAGTGAGTTCTTGGGGTCGATCCAGTAACCCAGGAAATCATCCATGAAGCTCTGGGTGAGGCTGCGGGCCTCCATGTAAGCCTTCATGTTGATGTCCTTGACCAGGAATCCGGCATCCTTTAGCATAGCCTGAATGGTTATTACATCGGGATGGACCTTACCCCATGACAGGGGCTCCATGGCTACGTCCAGAACGTCACCGCCGGCTTTGGCAACCTCAAGCATGGAGGCAACTGCAAAACCGGGACCGTTATGGCCGTGGTACTGTATTATGATATCGGGATGTTTCTCCTTGATGGCGCGTACGATTGTGCCCAGCATGGCGGGACGGCCTATGCCGGCCATGTCCTTAAGGCATATCTCCTGTGCGCCGCCCTCAATGAGCTGCTCGGCCAGGTTGATGTAGTACTCGGCGTTGTGCACCTTTGAGTAGGTGATACACATGGTAGCCTGAGCGGTCATGCCTGCCTCCTTGGCCCATTTGATTGAGGGTATTATGTTGCGCGGATCGTTAAGACCGCAGAATATACGTGTTATATCAACGCCCTGAGCGTGCTTTACCTTATACATGAGCTGACGTACATCGGCCGGAACGGGGTTCATGCGCAGTGCGTTCAGACCACGGTCAAGCATATGGGTCTTGATGCCTACCTCGTTGAAAGGCTTGGTGAATGTGCGGACTGCCTGGTTGGGATTCTCTCCGTAAAGTAGGTTGACCTGCTCCATGGCACCGCCGTTGGTCTCAACGCGGTCAAAGCAGCCCATATCTATGATTACCGGAGCAATCTTGGCCAGCTGGTCCTTACGGGGCACATACTTGCCTGATGACTGCCACATGTCACGGTACACAAGACTGAATTGGATCTCTTTTTTCATGTTTATATGTGTTTTTGTTATTTACATCGGATTAATGGAACGGGCTATCTTGGCGCAGAGTCCGGGGAAGAACCTTTTGATGTAGACCATCAGGAGTTCCTTTCGGCCAACAAGGACCTCGCGCTTTTTACGGTACACCGCCTTGACGATCTTGCGTGCGGCCTGATCGGGGGTGCATCCTCCGGCCTGACCGGCATCCATCTTGGCGTGCTGCTTTCCGTCTTTTTCCAGTGCGTAGAAAGATATGCGTGTCTGGACGCGACCGGGGCATACTATTGTTACGCGGATGTTATCCTTGTAATACTCGGCCTGGACGGTCTCAAAGAATCCGTACAGGGCGTGCTTGGATGAACTGTATGCGCAACGCAGCGGGAATCCGAACCGTCCGTTGATGCTGGTGGTCACCATCAGCTGGCCGCCGCCGTTCTCTATCATCTTGGGCAGTATCACCTTGGTCATGATAACGGGTGCGAACCAGTTAATGTCCATGACCTTGTTGATTACACGCATCTCGGTCTCACAGGTGGTTCCGCGCTGGCTTATGCCGGCGTTGTTGTAGAACACGTCTATGTGTCCGAAAACCTGCCATGCCTGCTCGGCAAGCTCTGCAACCTCATCCTTGCGGGAGAGATCGAAGGGCAGGGGCTTGGCATCGGGGGCACCCAACTCCTTGCAGTGTGCAGCTACCTTTTCCAAGAGGTCGGCCTCAAGTGCAGTGAGTATAAGTTTAGCGCCTTCACGTGCAAACTCATATGCGGTTGCCTCACCTATGCCCGATGACGAACCGGTAATCCAGACTACCTTATCCTTGAACCTGTTCATTTGCAGTTGTCTATAGCTTCTTTAAACCAGAGAGCGCGGTTACAGCCCTCCCCGGTGTTGAGCAGAACCAGATCGCCGCTCTTGAGTTTGTTCTCCTCAAGTGCCTTGAAGAATCCTGCTATGCAAACCATCGATGCAGGTCCCATGTAGATGCCCTGATTGTCCTTGACCATACGGCCGAAACGCTCAAGACCCTCTTCTTTAACGCGCAGGAAACAACCTCCGCTGTTCTTTACAATTGGTCCTACAAGCGGGTACATTCCGGGGGTTCCTGCGGTAAGTATGGAAATCCTGGTCTGCGGAACCACAGTGGGGAAGTGCTTGTTCCAGCCCTGAGGGAATCCGTTTCTGATGGCCCATTCCCAGGCCTGGACCATGGGATCGCAGGTATCCTGCTGAACCAGCAGCATACGCGGCATCTTGAACTGGGGGTATGCATCGGCTATCTCACGCATTCCTTTCTCGAATGCTATGGGACTTGTGCCGCCTGCAACAGCCTGCATATAGACATCCGGGATCCGACCCAACTGGCGCATGCACTCAAATACAAGTGTCTTCTTGGCCTCTACGCGAATGGGGTCGATGTTACCGGCCGATATCATCACGCTCTGGTTCTTGTGGAAATCGGCTGCCTCGGCCTTGGCCTGACCGTAACCGCCCTCAGAAACCTGTAGGTTCTGACCGGTAGCGCGGATGGCCTGCTGGGTCTCGGGGTACATATCGTGCGGGGCGAATATATCAAACTTTACTCCTGCCTTGGCCAGATATGTAGCGTATGCTGTGGCGGCATTACCTGTGGATGCCAGACAATACTCCTTTACGCCGTGCTTTTTGAACAGTGTGGCTGCCAGTGATGCGGCAATATCCTTGAATGTGCCACTGCCTCCGTTGAGGTCATTGCGGGCTACCACAACCTTGCAGTCTATCCCGTAATGGTCCTTGGCGTAACGGCTCAGGAATTCCCACTCCTCAATGGGTACTGCGCCCTCACTGCAACTGACCTGCTCATCGGCCTCATCAAGAGGCAGGAACGGCAGGTAGTGGTAGAGGCTGCTAACATTCTGACCCGGCTTGCAGAGTTCATCCAGCTGACGGTAATCGGTAGTATAGGTTACCTCTGCGTGATTGCTTCCGCACTCACACAGTTGGTTCTGACTGAACCATGCGGCAAAATCTCCTATAACCTTGCCGCACTTCCTGCAGACAAGCTGATATTTCATCCTCTCTTGATTTGAGCTCTCTTGAATACGTTCATATCCTGGATGGGACCCTCATAGTAACCGGCCTTGAGTTTCTTCTGGACATCCTTGAAGACCTCGATGGTGCGCTTGACATGATCAAGTGTATGTGATGCGGTCGGGATGATACGCAGCATGAGCTGACCCTTCGGGATAACGGGATATGTAACGATTGAGCAGAATATTCCGTAGTTCTCACGCAGGTCAACAACCACATTGGTGCCCTCGTTGATGCCACCCTCAAAGAATACGGGAGTTACAGGTGACTCGGTTACGCCGATGTTGAAGCCTTCGGCCTTGAGTCCGCCCTGCAGAGCGTTTACAACCTCCCACAGATGCTCGCGGAACTCGGGGTGAGCCTTGATCAGGTCAAGACGCTTCTGGTTACCGATAACCAGCGGCAGCGGCAGTGACTTGGCGTAGATCTGTGAACGCATATTGCACTTGAGGTGGTCGATGATCTCTGGCTCTGAGCTTACTACGCCGCCGATTGATGCCATACTCTTGGCGAATGCGTCGAATATTACATCAATCTGGTCGATAACGCCGTAATGCTCGGCGGTACCGCGACCGTGGGCACCCATTGTTCCAAAACCGTGTGCATCGTCGATAAGTATGCGGAACGGATATTTCTTCTTGAACTCTACGATGTCAGCAAGGTGACCCAGGTCACCGGCCATGCCGAACACGCCCTCGGTGATTACCAGCACGCCGCCGCCCTGCTCGTCGGCCAGCTTGCAGGCGTGGTTAAGCTGCTTCTCCAGGCTCTCCATGTTGTTGTGCTGGAAAGCAAAGCGCTTGGCAAGGCTCAGACGCATACCGTCCAGTATGCAGGCGTGGCTCTCGGAGTCGTAAACGATTACGTCCTTACGGCTGGTCAGCACGTCTATGATTGAGATCATGCCCTGATAGCCGAAGTTGAGGCAGAGACCTGCCTTCTTGCCTACGAACTCTGAGAAATCGTTCTCGAACTTGATGTGATAATCAGTATTTCCTGACATCATGCGGGCGCCCATAGGTGCACCAAGACCGAACTTTGCTGCAGCTTCGGCATCGGCTTTCCTTACCTCGGGATGGTTGGCCAGACCAAGATAGTTGTTAAGGCTCCAGTTCAATACGGGCTTGCCGTTGAACTCCATCTCGGGACCTATCTCACCTACCAGGCGGGGGAACATAAAGTAACCGTCACCGATTCCCTGATACTGTCCGAGCGGGCCCGGAGTCTCCTTGATTCTCTCAAAAATGTCTTTAATCATACTGATAATCTTTATTTTGATGTTTGTAATTAACTTGTTTGACGCTACCATTGGATACTGGTACGCTCCTGTTCGGCGCGTCCATAAAATACTGGTACGCTTAAACTCCGCGAATTTACTAAAAACTCTGCACTCCCTATTATAAAATAAGTTATAATTCTGCAGTATTTAAGATTTGCACGTTGCATCCGCGGGCGTTACCCCCCTGACCTTAGGGAGTCAGAACGTACGTAGGGCCATTTTCCTCCCTAAGGTGCGTTGCATCCGCGGGACTGACGTTGGTGGGACCAGCAGCTCCAGGCTACTCCGAGCCCATTCGGACCCTAAACGGCGAACTCGTCCTCATCGCCCCCTACGGGGTCGAACGTTCCTCGAACAAACGCCGTTCTTAACGGGATCCTCCGTGGGCTCTCCGCTTAACGCCTTCCGCTAATGGTCCCACCAACGTCAGTCCCGCTCCTGCAAACGGGCACATTTGCTCGGCTTGCAGGATTTGCTGGGGATTCCGGGTGCGCGGCAGTACAATTGGGGTCGACCCCAATTGTACTGTTTTACTGCAGGGAGCCGATAAGCAGGAAGAAGAGGCCCAGCAGGACCAGCAGCAGGTCGATTACTTTGCTCTTGAGGTTCTTTTCGTGGAAGAGGAGGGCTCCGCAGAGGAAGCTTACGATTACGCTTGAGCGGCGGATCATGGAGACTATGGAGACCATGGAGGCGCTTTGGGCCAGGGAGACAAAGTAGGCGTAATCGGCCAGGGTAAGGAAGACGGCTATGAAGATGATGGGCCACTTCCATTGGAAGGGGGTGGTCCTGTGGCGGGTGGGCCACCAGAGGGTGAATAGGATTACCGTCATCAGGGCAAGCTGGTAGAAGTTGCTCCAGGCCTGGACGAACATGTTGTTGAACCGGCCCAGCAGGTACTTGTCAAACAGGGCGCTTACGGCTCCCAGGATGGTGGCCATAATTACGCAGAACACCCATTTGTTATGAGTAAAGCTGATACCCTCCTTCTTGCCGCTCACGCTGAGCATGTAGAATGAGATGACGGCTATGATCACACCTATCCACTGGTACAGGTTAAGTCGTTCGCCAAAGAGCAACAGACCGCCCAGCAGCACTATGATGGGTCGGGTGGCGTTTATCGGCCCGAACAGGGTGATGGGCAGGTGTTTCATGCCGAAATAGCCGAATATCCAGGAACCCAGCACTATGAACGCCTTGAGCATGAGAAGGCGGTGCAGTTCCCAGCCGGCCGAGGGGACATAAAAGATACTGCCGTCCAGCAGTCCCGTCGTGGCCGACAGGAGCGTGAACGGCAGCATTAAGAGTGAGCAGAACAGTGTGTTGAACCAGAGAACGGGAATTACGGCGTTCTCCTTGAGCGATTGCTTCTTGGCTACGTCATAAAGACCCAGAAACAGGGCCGATACAAGCGCGAATGCCAACCACATCGTCCTGACCGTGAGGTGTTTTAGAACTTATAGCTTATGCCCAGACCAACCATCTGCTTGAACTGGACCTTTGCGCCATGGATGTTTCCGTCGTCATCCTTAGTCTTGATGTCATCATCATACTTAAGGGTTGACTGGAATGTAAGTGTGAGCAGCTTGGTCAGATTGTATCCTATCAGCACGTCCCAGTTGACATCAACCATGCCGAATGTGTCGTCATAGGCGGTAAACAGGTCAAGGACGGACTTGAATGTAAGCTTGTCCTCAAAGAACTTGTAGTTGGCGTTTACCTTGAAAATGGAACCCAGCTGAGGCTTTACGTACTTGCCGGCATCTATGCCATAGCGTGTAGAGAACAACGTATCGGTTACCATAGTCAGCTTACCGGCTACAGGCGAATAGTACACAGCGATATTGCTGTTGGGCTTGTAGTCAAGACCTACTGATACATTCAGATATGACGGTGTGAGCAGTTTTGATGTGAGCTCCTTGGAGTCAGCGCTGTATTTGTATCCGTTGTCAAACTGCGACTTGAAGTCCAGAAGTGCAGCATAGTACAGTTTTTCGGTAATCTGATGGCCAAGCTTGGATGCAAAGTTCAGGTTGTCAAGACTTTTGCGCCATCCGTTGTCATCGGTGAAGTTCTGACCGTAGTTGGTGTTCAGGTCATTGGTCCATGAGAGTTTGTCTTTCTTGTAATTGAGTGAGTAGTTGAGATATACATTGGCAGCAACGGTATTCTCACCGCCTTCACTCCAGTTGGTGAAAGATGTTTGTGACAGGTTGAATCCGGTCAGACCATCGTGTGACCAGCCCTCTTCATCCTGTGCCGAGAGGCCCAGAGGCAACAGGGCTGCCAGTAAGAATAATGTTTTTTTCATATTCGGTACTTGTTTAAAGTTATGTGCCGCGAAGGTACTAAAAAAGTGCCAAACGGCCCCAATTGTTGTTATTTCTTCAGGCTATGTCCGATGAGGTAGCAGATGACTGCCACAACCATGCCGTTGATCGAGGCGATACCCCAGTGCAGCAGGTTGGCTACGACAGCACCCAGGACAACGCCGATGACTGCAGCCCAGTTGACTGTATCAATCTTTACATTATCGGACTTGTAATCGTTGCGGTTCATGAAGTAGCTGATTATCAGGATAGCGCCGATGGGAGGCAGGGTGCAGTTGAGTACGTTGAGCCAACCGCAGAAATTCCAGTAGAGCCATACAGCTGAGATTGTGCCGATGATACCGGCTACAAGCACCATAGTCTTCTTGGAGAGTCCGAAAATATTTGACAGACCCAGACCGGATGAGTAGAGTGCGTTGTCATTGGTGGTCCAGATGTTGAATCCCAGCACGATCACTGCAAACCAGAACAGGCCCAGGTTGAGCATAACCTCAAAGATATCGTTACCGCCCACGTAGATGCTGGATACGGCTCCGAAGAAGAACATCAGTGAGTTGCCCAGGAAGAAAGCCACTACGGTTACCCAGAAACCAATCTTGCCGTTCTTGCTGAAACGTGCAAAGTTGGGTGTTGCGGTGCCGCCGGATACGAAGCTTCCGATAACCAGACCGGCGCCGGCGATGATGGTAAGTGAACCGTCATTTGACTTGGCAAACTGTTCGATGAGAGTGGAGTCACCGCGGTGAACGGCCATGATCATGGCTACGGTACCCAGGATACCAACCAGAGGAACGGCAATGTAGCTGATGATGGTAAGGCTCTTGATTCCGAAGTATGCGCTGGCGGTCATAAGGATACCGGCAATCACGACCAGGATATAACCCAGCGGGGGCATGTGGTCTGGTGTGACCTCAAGTCCGAACAACTCCTGTGCCACGGGAATGGCGAACATGGCCAGACCTACGCCGAACCAGCCCATCTGTGTGAAACTGATCATTGCGCTGGGCAGCCAGCTGCCTTTGCGGCCAAAACTGCGGTGTGCCAGCATATCAAGTGTGAGACCAGTCTCGGCACCGATGTAACCGAGTGTCCCGGTATAGGCACCCAGGATGATGCCACCCAGGATGATTGCTCCGATGAATCCTGCAAAGTCAAGGCCTTTAGCCAGATTCTGGCCGGCCCACATGCTTGCCGAGAAGAATGTGAATCCCAGCATTACCATAAACATACTGAGGTTGCTCTTGCGCCCCTCTTTAGTTACTCTTCCGGATGTAAAATCCGCATCGTTGATGTTATTAGCCATATGTTTTATTTTGAGTATGATTTCAATGCTGCCCTGAATTCACTCAGACGGCGGTCTGCAATCTGACGTATGGAAAGGTCCTCGCAGCGGCTGGCAAACTCCCTCTCAAATATGTAGAGTTCATTCATCTGCTTGCCGTCCAGTTTCTGATAGTGGTTGAGCCTGAGCCAATCGTCAAAACCAACGGGAGTGGGGTAGCCCAGTTTCTCGTCCAGGAAATCCTTGAAAGTAAAGTTGTCGGCCACCTTCTTTATCTCCTCCCAATACTCGGTAACCTCATGGAAATGGTCCGGTATCTCATATCGGCGGGCGCCTCCGTCGTAGATGATGCACTTTTCAAAAAGGGCGTCGTCATCGGACAGGACATAACGGCGGAATTCAGGTGATATTACTCCGTCCTTCCAGAAGAAATCTATCTGGGGCCAGCTTATTCCGGTTACGCCCTTGTCCTGATAGGCCGAGAAGATACCCTCATAGAATATGCAGGTAATGCCCTCAAACTCTGGCCAGTGGAAACGGAACTCGGGGGTGAGCTCCTCAAAAAGCTCAATGGCGCGGGTACCTCCGATGGTAAAGAACACCATGCGGCGGATGCTGCCTCCCAGACGCTTGAACTCGGCTATGATGTAGCGGATACAGCGTGCCAGTGTCTCGCCCGATGCTATGATATCGCCTATCATCAGGGTGATGTCCTTGGGGGCGCGCAGCTTGGTGTACCGGATGTCCAGACCGGTTATCTGGTTGTTGCGGATAACGCGCTCGCAGGATACAAAGTCCATGTTGTTGATGCGGATGCCGTTACGGTAGCAGCACTCTTCAAGGGGATAGTTCAGGCCGCCGCGCAGGATGGTCATGATATCGGCCTCGTCACCGATGGCATTCTGCTGCCTGAGCCAGCCCAGCATATCGCCGGTGGCGCCGCACATGGCCAGATAGGAGTCATAGCCTATGACCTCGGGTGATGCCAGCAGATGGCGTGTGCCCTGATTGCTGATAATAAAGTACCTGTTGCTGAAATTTCCGCCCTCCAGGCGATAGATGTCAGTCCCTTTGTGATGCCCTGCAGGCTGCAGGTAAGTATTTTCCAGATAAGGCTGCATAATGATGCTTGCTTTAATTCTGGAAACCAAAGGTACTCAGATAGAGCGGGTTGAATGCTACCGGCCGTCAGAAAGTTTTCAACAATTTTCCTTTTACCCGCCACTTGATGTAACCGTAGACCGATGCACCCAGGTAGAAGCTGTAGAGCAGGATGGTGGTAAGGTGCAGGCCGCGCTTGCTGTAGATGTAGATTGATATGAGGTTGACCAGGAACCAGATGCCCCAAACCTCGATGATCTTCTGTGCAAGTACCCAGGTGCCCACGATGTTGAGCATGGTGGTCAGGGCATCGAGAACTGGAACGGGAGAGTCTGTAAGGAACCTGAGGATGCAGAATATCGCACCCCAGATAATGGCAGAAACTCCAAGTACCGCAAGGAACTCCATGCCACGGAAATGGCGGTAGACAATATCGTGCGATGCGCGTTTACGGTCACCATGGAGCCATTTTATAAAACCGTAAACGCACATGCAGATATTGAAACAGCTGAATCCCATATCGGCATATATCTTGCTGTGGAAGTATACGCTGGCATAGATCATTGAGCACATTGCGCTGATTACCCACATCAGCGGTTTCTGATGGAACTCAAGCCACAGGTAGATGAAACTCAGGATGAGTCCTACAGTCTGGATCGTTGCCCAGAAATCCATGCCGGTAAACTGACCGGCGATATATGACCAGATATCGGATAACATTGTCTTTTAGAATTTCAGGGTTAAGTGTGCCAGCGCGCTGAAAGGTGCGGTGGGTATGAATCCTATCTGATAGTAACGGTTATCGGGCGTGAAACCGTCTTTTTCATCGACAGCCGAATATACCCAGCCGCTAGTTGCAACGCGGGCATTGAGTACATTGTTCAGGTCTGCACCTATCACGATGCTATTGAGAGCTTTTTTCATGGGTACTGTATATGAGAACGAGAGATCCGAGAGAGAGTAGGCGGGCAGTGAACGGTCTGTGTTCTGGCTGTTGTCCAGATACTGACGGCTTACGTAGCCGGTGTGCCAGGTGGCCTTGAATTGACCGAAACTGAAGTTAACGAATCCGTTCAGTATGACTGACGGTGAGAATGCCAGCGCGGTCTTGCCCTTGTGGGGTATGGTGCGCAGCTTGTCGCCGTTGCCGTCAATGTGGTAATCCTGCTTGTACTGCTCCATTTTGGGGTCATCGGCCGCATACTTGTCACGCCAGTCCTCAATCACTTCGTCAAAGTCATTCAGGCAGTTCTCGCTCAGTGCGGCGTTGCCCTCAAATGACAGCCATTTGAGCGGCTCCACGGCGGCGGTCAGCTCTATTCCGGTGCGGTATGAACTCTTGATGTTGGTGGTCAGGTTCTCGCCTATGTCACTTACTGCACCGGTCTGTACGAACTGGTCCCTGTAGTCCATGTAGTAGAGGTTGAATCCTGCGTTCCAGATGCTGCCTGAATAGCTGTAACCGGCCTCGTAGTCAATCATGTATTCAGGGGCGGGAGCAGGGTAGGTGCCGTTGTCGGTAAAGTTGTTGCGTTCGGGCTCACGGCCTGCGGTTGCTGCAAGTGCATGTACGCGGTGGCCGCCTTTGGTCCAGGTGAGACCGGCTTTGGCATTCAGGAAGTTGTATTTCTTATCGATGTCCAGATTGTGCTTTGAGCATGTTCCGTCATCATTTACGTAGTATTTGTCATTGTAACCGTCCGTACTGTAACCCACGTGACGGTACTGTGCATCGGCAAAGGCGTGCAGGCTCTCTGTGATATCGTATCCTGCCTTGATGAATGCAGTCAGGTCACTCTTCTTTGCGTCCGAATTATAATAGGTATAACGGCCGTCAGAGAGCAGAGCCTCACTCAGGGCATCATTCTTTATGTATGTAAGGTAACCGAAGTGGTTGCCGTTGAACATCTGGAGAGATATGCCGCCACGCAGGTCAAGGGCGTCTTTTGTGTAGGCTGTATTCCAGATTGCACCGTAGGTATGCTGCTCAAGACCCTTCTGACGGACAAAATCTGTCTTCTTTACGGTGTTGGTGCCATCTGACCATACTGGATCCCAATCGGCGTTCAAGCCATTTGAGAGACCGTACTTGCTGACCTTGTTGTTGTAACGGAACTCCTCATAGTAACCGTAACCGTAAGTGTAGTGGGCGGTGAGTGATGTGGAGAGGGCGTCGTTAACGTTCCATGCCAGTGAGAGGATGTTGTGGTCCTGCCAGAAGTTGTCGGTGGTGCGGTCCCAGAATGATCCGTCTTTCATCAGGTAGCGGTGGGTTACGTATTTGCCGTCGGCATCCTGTACAAAGCACCAGTTTTCATCATCGTAATCAAGATACTCATACAGGCTGTTGTACTGTCCCAGTCCGGCATCGTACATATCCTTGTACTCCTTTATTCCGGTATCACCCAGATACATGCCGTCCATAAGGCTGGAATCATCGTTTCCGGCTGTGGCACCGTTCCAGGCCTGGCCGGTTATCTCAAAGTTGCCTATGTTGCGGTAGCGGATCATGATGTTGTCCGATGGTGTCCAGAGCAGACCGCCGTAGTAGCTTCCGGCCTTGCCTTTGGTTCCGTGCATGAATCCGTCGGTCTGGGTCATGTTGTATGCGCCGTCTATGATGATGCTGTTAAGGATTGTTCCGGTTGAGAATGCACCTCCCAGACGCAGGGTGTTGAACGATCCGTATGATGCGGTCAGCTCGGCGCTCTTTTCGGGATTGGGAAGCTTGCTGGTAAGTGCTATCGAACCACCGAAAGCACCGTCGCCAACTGTTGACGTGCCCAGACCACGCTGTATCTGTGCGCTGCCCAGCAGGGATGCGTAACTGTTCATGTTGACCCAGAATACGCACTGGTCCTCGGGTGAGTTCAGGGCTACGCCGTCCAGGGTTACGTTGATTCGTGAATCGGCCGCACCGCGAATGCGCATGTAGGTGGTGCCGATGCCTGTTCCGTTCTCGCTCCATGCCGTCACACCGGGAGTGTGTGAGAACAGGAACGGTAGCTCGCGTCCGCTCTTGGAATAGCTGTCAAGTTCCTGACGGCCTATTTCGGTGGTGGCAAACGGTTCGTTTTCATGGGCGCGGACACCGTCGATTATTACTTCATTAAGCTGCTTGAGACGCACGGAATCGGCGTCAAACGTTTCATTACCGGCCTTGACTGCAAGGCTTGTGATTAGGGTTAAGGACAAAAAAAATACCTTCTTCATATAGATTTAAATGTTTAATCCAAATGAAAAGGGTATACCAATTATCAGAAATCCAATCCCTCCGCCGGCACTGTCCGGATCAGGTTCTAAGGGTATAATCTCAGCCTCGTTGCGAGGCACCCCCTTTCATTCTGGGCGCGAAATTAGTTGTTTTTTGCAAACGGTGTCATTGGGTATTCTTTTTTTTATGGTCGAATTAAACTTTCTTGGACTAAATGTTGATAAATGTGAAATGGTTGTTTATATTTGCTTTTACAGAATACCAAATTGCATTCTTATGGATATATCAAACAAGTATGTCATTACCATCAACCGAGAGATCGGGTCGGGCGGAAAGACTATAGGAAAGTTACTGGCCGAAAAACTGGGTGTACCTCTTTATGACAGGGCACATTTAAGTACGCTTGAGGACAAGGAAGGCCTGAACGTTGAGGAAATAGAGCGTCTTAAGGCAAAAAAGCGTACCTGGTGGCCGGATCTTAAGAAGATTGTTGAACTGGATGGCGGTTTTGCAGTCTCCATATATGACGATCTTCCCAATTTTGCAGTCCCCGAAAAGAATGATACTGACAAGAAATTCAAGACCGAGCAGGAGATTCTTGAGGGTATTGCCGATGCCGAATCATGCGTGGTAGTGGGACGCTGCAGTTTTGTCACATTCAAGAACCATCCCAACCATATTAACATATGGATTCAGTCTCCCATGCAATATCGCGTAGGGAGAGTAATGAAGAAGAAGGGAATCACCTCTGAGAAAGAAGCCGAAAAATTCATCACGGAGGTTGACAATCTGTGTGAGGACTATGCGATGCGCCATACCGGCCAGAGCCGTTATAATACACGTAACTACGACCTTGTCATTTCGATGCATGACAAGACCGAGGAGGAGGCGGTTGACCTCATTCTGAAGTACATAGGCTGAGGATCAGGTCTGCCAGGTCTGATGAGGTATCGGCTTCGGGGATGAGGATGTGACCGTTGTAGATGAGACGGGGAATCGCGGAAACCGTACCTCGGGATGTCCGGCCGAACAATTCGTTTACTATAACTGTATATTTGTCAAGCCAACGGTCCCGGAGTGCTGCGTCAAGTGCTTCGGGACCTATCAGTTCCTGTGCTTTTGATGTGGCCTCGTCAACTGTTCGCGGATACCAGGCTTCATTTATGTCGGTCCCCCAGAACCACTGCTCATATTCAGCATATCTGCTCCTGTCAGTACGCCACACGGCAAGTCCGATGCGCATTAACTGGCATGAACCACGGAACCTGTCGATGCCTTGCGGCATGTGGGGGTTGCATTCCCGGCTCATGGAGATGGGGCAGCAGACAACTGCTATGCTGTCACCCAATCGGGCTACGGCATCCGGTAGCTGAAGGTGCAGCCTGCGGCAATGGGAGCACTGCCAGTCAAACAGTAGCGTTACCTGGTGCTTGGCTTCGGGATTGCCTGCAATGGGCATCTCCGCAGGGTTGGGGTATCTCAGCTGCTCATATGTAAAACCGCGTTCTGCAAGGGAGCGGGGTGTAGTAAAGAACTGTACCACAGCCAGTATCACGGCCAGCAGGATACCAGCCGATATGTTCAGCGCTATGCGTCCTGTTTTTTGCCTTACACACCATATTACTGTCAGGACTGATAATACTATGCCCAGCGCGTGGGCTGTCATGCAGTACGGGCAGAATGCATGTATCATTCTGTGCTGCAGGTAGATGAACCAGACGGCGCAGCCTGTTACCGCTCCGCATACCATCAGGATGGCTTTAAAAAGGAATGCCTTTTCCTGCTGCGCGGTGCTTTCTGAATTAATAAGGAGGATACAAACCAGCAGGGTGAGGTACGCTCCTATGGCCAGGGCGCTTACCGGAATAATTCCGAACAGGAATGACCACTTGCTGCCCAGTACCTGATTGCAGCTTGTGCCCTGGCTGCAGCCTATCAGACCGTGTCCTGAGATGGAGTGGATGCACAGGATAACGGACAAAAGAAGGACAATGGTGGTCAGTACCACCATTGTCTTTCTCAATAATCCGGTATCTCTGCCCATGTCGGGTTATCGGATGTTGGGTTTGCCGGGAGTGGCCACAGATGCGCTGAATGCATCGCCTGCCCCGTGATTTCTTGTTACGGGAGCTGCCAATGTAATTCCGCTTCCGGTCAGGTAGGAGCCTGCCTGGACATCCTGCTTGAGTCCGGTGGCAATTGTAATGACATCGGGCTGGGAGGGCTGCTGCGGACGGCCCCAACCGCCACGGCGCGGAGCCATCTGGATGGCGCTGATTACATAACTGTCAGAGCCGATGGTTATGGTCTGGCCGTTCTGGAATCCCTGTGCGCTGGCAACTGATATCCTGGTCTCATTCCTGGCGGCATCGGCCGATAAGGTAGTGGCACCGGCTGTACCGATGGTGGCAATCCTTACTTTCTCTATAGTGTTGCCTGAGCCAAGATACATAACCTGACCGATTGAGAGGCCCTGAACGGATGTAACCTTTACGTTATCCTGTCCGGTCTGCACAGGTGCTGCTATCGTCATGGCCTGGCCGGAGTGGAAATCCAGTTTGTTGTCATCGGTGTCAAAACCGTCGGGATAACGTCCGGTGCTCAAATCCGGACCGGCTGCCGGGGTTGCGGGAGCGGCTCCGAATCCGCCGAATCCGCCACGACCGCGTCCTGACTGCGGAACGGGAGCGTATGAGCCCTCGGCACCTGCGCCTGAATCACCATGATAACCCTCTGCCAGCCACGGGTCAACCAGACCGCCGTAGTTCATGGCATCCACAATCAGGCCCTTACCGTTGCGCAGGGTCATGTTGCCGCGGGAACCGTCCAGAACCGGGCCTCCAAACAGCAGGTCGGGCTCCGTTTCACCCTGATAACCGGCATTCTGAACATTTACGTCCAGTACAACGCTGTTGATGGGATGCTTCTTTGAGAGCGGCTTGTCCAGCTCAAGGGCGTAGATAAGAGGCAGTACGGGCTCGTTGCTGGAGTGGTCAAACTTGGTTGCGGGCTCAAATGTTATACCTGTACCGTTTACTGCAAACGGCATGTTGCTGGAGTGGTCATACTTGAGCGGGGCTTCCAGCTCAAGACCGGTGCCGGGATTGTCATTGGGTCCGAGCGGGCCGTTGAACGTGTTGCGTGACGACTGCGTGCCTACGCTCTTTACGGTAACCCATTCAACGCCGTGACCTTCAGAGTCTATGTCAAGACGGATCCTATCGCCGGCGGTGATGTTCTGGGTGCTTGAAACCTTGATATTGGTATCACCCTTTCTGGCATCGGCCGATAACCATGCCTGGGTGCCTGGCTTGCCTACCTCGGTGACAGTCACAACCTCATACTTCTCGAGTGAGTTGGAGACGGCGGGGTAGGTTGAGCCGTATCCGATGGCCATCTTCTGACCGACCTGGAATCCGGCTGTGCTGGTTACGGGGATGTTGGTGGAGCCTGCAGGGATGGTAATTACCGGACCTTCGGGAAGAGGCTGCCATACGGTGGTGGGATTGCCGGCAGGGCCTGCACCACGGAACGCACCCTGCTGAGGCTGCTGCGCCTGAGGCTGGATGATGTTCTTTACAGTACGCTTTTCGGCCTCGTTGCCTGTGCCGATGGTAATCTCGTGACCGGCCTCGATTCCGGCAACGCTGCGTACATAAATTACGTTGTCACCCTTTGCTGCATCGACCGAAAGACCTGAGTTGCTTATACCCATCAGATAGAATGACTTGGGCGCAAGTTTGGTGCCCTTGGGGACATTGATTGATGAGAAGTAAGGCAGGTTCACGGCGTGATGTGTGAGTGTCCATCCGGACAGGTCGACAGACTTGTCACCATCATTGTAGAGTTCTATGAATGAGTTGGTCTGGTTGCCGCTGCCGTCGGCTATACGGAACTCGTTGATTTTGACGGGTTCAACGTTGCGGACCTTCTGTGAACTGAGCCACTGGCTGTTGCCGCGGTCCCACTTGGCCCATGCGGTCAGGTCGGCATTGATCTGTTTCCTGGCAGATGTTACGGTAAACTGCACGGCTACTGTCTGTCCGGGTTCGACGGTGTAACCAATCTTGCGGGTCTTGCTGTTAGTTCCGGCAGCCACGCTCTTCCAACGCTTGGGAGTAAGCACGCGGAGCTCCAGGTCTTCGATGGGGCGTCCGGTGGTATTGGTGAATGTAACTGTTACGTTCTGTGTGGTCTTGGGTGCGAATGTCTGCAGCAGGTTGGGCTTGTCAACTTTGTTGGGAGCGCTTATGCTGAGCATTGACACGTCATATCCGGCTGCTACCACATTAGCCTGAACCTTCTGGTTGGTCTCAATGGAGGGGAATGTGCCGGGGGCGGTCATGGCACCTTCGTAGAATGTGCCCGATGAGCCGTTGGAGTTGTCGCCGCCGTTACCCAGCAGGATGGCGCCCTGTTTGCGCATGGGATCGTAACTGCTGCGCGGGTTCTGGATTCGGCCTCCGTCATACATTATCTGCAAGTCGCCGCCCTGGGCATTGCCGCCCATGGAACGCCAGTGGTGAGGCTCACCGTCGGCTGTGGCGGTTACAAAACGCCAGCTTATGCTGGGCAGGTCAGCGCAGTACTTGTCGTTGGGATCGGGGTTGACGCAACCTACCAGGTTGTTCTCCTGGTCGGTCATGATCCACGGGCCGGGAGCCTGTCCGTGATACCATGAGGGCTGGTTGCCGTAGTATGTGGTCTCCATCGTGCCGTCACCGTCGTCGCGGCTGTCGGTCTCGGCGTTACCGTAGTCAAAGCAGCAGCCGGTGTTGTAGTGCTGGCCGTTTATTACCCAGTACTGGCCTTCGGCCTGGTCATCGACAGCGGTGCCGTGGGTATCGTTCCAGCGCAGACCCATACCGGCTGTTATGAACACGCCATAGACCTTGTGGCCCATCAGTGTCACTGGAGCCCAATCGGCCATTGGCACGTTGTTGAATCCGCCCATTGCCTGGCCGCTGAATCCTCCGCGCGGGGCCTGCTGCAGGTGGTTCTCCTTGCCTGACTGGTCATAGATTACGGTTATCCAGCAGTAGGTGTCCTTGCAGAAACGGTCCTGTGCGGCGGCATCGGCATAACCTCCGGGGTCACCGGCCGATGGCTGCACCACGCCGATATCCAGAGTCTTGCCGTCGCTCTGGCGCATAACCTGATAGAGCGGGCCGTTGTAGGATTTGTAGAGAGCGCGGGTAGTTGAATGCGCTGCAACGCAGGGCGCACCACCTTTGGCGTAAACATCGCAAGGCCCGTCGGGGCGCTGCGGAATCTTGCTGTCACCTGCCGCTACGGCGACGGTGGCAATGAGTGTCGGGGCTAAGGCTACTCCGGCCAACAAAAGGACAATAGATGATTTTTTCATAAGATTATTGGGTTAGTAAGTTATTACGGGCGGGATTGCAACGCGGGCGGGCTCGGTGCGGCCTGGCAGGCCGAATGCGGTGAACTCTATCACTCCAAGCTGTGCGCCGGGCCATTCTGTAACAGTGAGACGTACAAACCGGGCCTCTACCGGCTTGAACTCCTCAAAGATGGTGTTGCGCTGCTCCGTGTTGGAGGTCTTGTCAAGGACGGTGGTGTAGGTCTCGCCGTCAAGCGATACATCTATCTTATATTTATAGACTGTTGCGGAGCCACCGCCTCCACCGAATCCGCGACGGCCGCCGGCGTTGAACATAATGCGTACGGCATCCACGTCAAACAGCTGGACCTCGTCAAAGCGGGTGGCGGGCGACAGTTCTATCGTGATCGATGGCTCGGGGTCCGATGGATCCGGTTCCCAGACCGTGCCGCTGGAGTTATCGACCGCGTATGATGCGTACCGGCCGGGCTGCTGTGAGGAGAACTTGGAGAGCGCGTTCATGGCGTTCATCTTGTTGATGGTAACAGGGAGCGATGCACGGGCGCTCTTTACTCCGGGCGCCGGCTGGGGGGTATCTGTAATCTGTACGGACCAGCGGCCCTTCTTGTCCACATCTATGCGGTCCATGCCTATGCGGCGGCCTCCGGGCGGATTGGAGAGTACAATTGTGTAGAACTGCCACAGACCACCGTCAGGGCCTTCCACCACGCTGCCGTGGGCGGTGCCGGTTACAAGGCCGTCGGTCTTGCGCAGGAGCGGGTTGTTGTCGGCGTATGTGTAGGGGCCAAGCGGGTGTTTGGCGGTGTAGTAGCCCTCGGCGTAGGTCTTCCACTGGGTGCCCGATGCCGAGTACTGCATGTAATATGTGCCTTTGTACTTGAATAGCCATGGGCCTTCTATCCATGCCACGCCGGTGTACTCGTTCATCTCGCCGTAACGCTCCCATTCATGATTGGGGTTGAAACTGAACAGATGGGTGGGCTTATCGGCAAAACGGTTCATATGGTCGGGGTCCAGAGGTACTCCGAATATGCCGCTTATGCCGCGGCCCGAGTAGAACAGGTAGGGCTTGTCATCGTCTATGAAAATGTGCATATCGAACGGCTCGTTCCAGCCGCCCTCCACATCGGGGGTGTTCTCCCATTCGCCCAGGACGGAGTAGGGGCCAAGCGGGTTGTCGGCCACATAGAGCGGGCAGTCGTTGCCGGACATGTAGTATTTGCCGCGGTACTTGACCACATCAGGGGCCACGGGCACTCGCTGCACGGGTGTGAACTCCCAATCCAGCATGTTGTCGCTGTGCCACGCTCCGCCTCCGGTGCAGAACATGTAGTATCGGCCGTCATCGTCACGGAACACCGATACATCGCCCGATGCGTTGCCGCCCGGACCTATCACCATAGGCAGCGGATTGCAGTACCTGCGGCCATCGGCCACATCATTATTCACGCTCTGCTGTGCTCCTGTGCAGGATACCAGCATGATGGTCAGTAATATAAGACTCTTTTTCATACTGCGAATATATGAAAAATGATGCAAAGTGACGCAAAGGGGTCGTTTCGTTTTGCGTCATTTCGTTTTGCGTCACTTTTCGCTCAGCTCGAGCCAACGCATGGTTATGGTGTCGGTGCGCTCTATGATTTGGCCTATTCGGGCGGATTTCTGCTGGAGCTGGTCGTAGGGCAAGGTGCCGCTGTTCAGCTCTTGCTCTAACAGGGCTTTCTCCTCTTCAAGCTGCTGGAGCTCCTGCTCTATCTGCTCCATCTCGCGTTTCTCCTTGAAGGTGAGTTTTGCGGTTGTGGAACTTTGGCGTTGGCGTTGGCTTTGGCCTCCATCCGGCTGGGGCTTTGCTTTTGCGGCGGCTGCGGCTTTCTCCTCATCCTCCTTGAGCACCTTGTACTCCATGTAGTCGCTGTACGATGAGGGGAAGTTGGTCACCTTGCCGTCACCCTCAAACACCAGCAGATGCTCTGCTATCTTGTCCATGAAATATCGGTCATGCGATACCACAATCACGCATCCCTTGAACTGTGCAATATACTCCTCGAGCACCTGCAGGGTCATTATGTCCAGATCATTGGTGGGCTCGTCCAGAATCAGAAAATTGGGGCTCTGCATCAGGATGGTGCAGAGATACAGGCGTCGGCGCTCGCCTCCGCTAAGTTTGCTCACGTAACTGTACTGCGTCTTGGGCGTAAAGAGGAATTTCTGCAGGAACTGGCCGGCCGACATGCGGCGCCCGTCATCCAGGACTATATGGTCGGCAATGGCGGTCACCACGTCAATCACTTTGGCATCCTCGGGGAATTTGAGCCCCTCCTGCGAATAGTATCCTATCTTGAGTGTGGTACCGCGTTCAATTACACCACTGTCAGGTTGCTCAATGCCCAAAAGCAGCTTTAGGAATGTGGATTTGCCCACACCGTTCTCACCTATTATACCCAGTTTCTCGTAGCGGGTAAAGATGTAGCTGAAATCCTTGAGAATTATCTTGTCATCGAACGCCTTGCTAAGGTGCTCAATATCAAATATCTTTTTACCGATGTATGATGCCTTTACGTCCAGGGCCACGCTCTGCTCGTCGCGCCGATGCTGCAGGCGCTCCTCCAGCTGATGGAACGACTCCTTGCGGTAACGTGCCTTGCCTCCGCGGGCGCAGGGCATGCGGCGCATCCAGTCCAGCTCGCGTCGGTACAGGTTCAGGTCACTCTCGCGCTGTGAAGACTCTGCATCAAGGCGCTCCTGACGCTTTTCCAGATAGTAGCTGTAATTGCCCTGATAGGAGTAGGCGCGGAAATCATCAATCTCTATTATGCGGTTACACACACGGTCCAACAGATAGCGGTCATGCGTGACCATAAAAAGAGTCAGCTTGCTGGCAGTGAGATAATCCTCAAGCCACTCCGTAACGCTTACATCCAGATGGTTGGTAGGCTCGTCAAGAATCAGGAAATCGGGTTCCGACATAAGCACCTGAGCCAAAGCCACACGCTTTATCTGTCCGCCGGATAGCTCATCGATAGGCTTCTCAAAGTCCGATACTCCCAGTTTGGTAAGCAGCTGGCGGGCACGGAGCAGCTTCTCGTCATCAGCAACGGGACAGCAGGCGTTCAACACCGAAGAGCCCTTGGGGAATTCCGGAGTCTGCACCAGATAAGCAGTCTTGATGTCACGGCGGAAAGTGATGGTGCCGCTGCGATAATCGGCCACACCGGCTATAACATCCAGAAGAGTACTTTTGCCCTGCCCGTTACGTGCTATCAGGCCCACCTTCTCACCCTGGTTGATATTGAGTGAGAGACCGTCAAAAATGATACGGTCACCGAATGATTTGCACAGTCCGTCTATCTGTAGGAAACTCTCCATAACACTTTTACGCCCACATTTTTGCGACCGTAAAGGTAATCATTTTTTTGGCCGGACGGCACGTACATCTGAATAATAGGTCCTGTTCCTTGATATGATATAACAATATTCTGACGTGGTTTCACCCGGTTCATTTTCACCTTGGACATATACGCGTCTGGGCGTATCGGATATGTTAAAGAGATAACAGTCCCTTTTTTCTCCGCTTGTGTTGACCAGATCGCTGGTCATGTACCTATTGTCAACAGCCCCCTTATGAGTATATGGCAGGAATATGCTCCTGTCTTCATAACCCGGCACCTTGCTGGTAGCTCTGAATCCCGGCATAGCGTCCACTGTATCCTTTTTCCACTCACAGTTTTCTGCCAATTCCTCCCACTCGGCTCTTGACGGCAAGCGCCAGCCTCCTCCCCAGTTAAATGCAGCCGCATCACCCGGTTCCATTTCATAATCATACTCGTCAGGAGTGACAGACTTCACATTCCCCCATTGGTACCTTTCGCCATGAACGCTTTCAGAAAAAGAGCCCAGATTAAACGATGCCCAGTATACACTCAGTCCCAGATCCACATACTTGTAGGCCGATAAGCGTGAGCCCTCTTCCGCCACCTGCAGATGATAATGGGCCGATGCATCACCGAAAGATGCCGTGACAGCACATGTTCCGGCCGATATTGCAGTGATCACACCATCCTGCACCGTTGCGACCTGCGGATCGGATGTGGTCCACTCCACATCTTTGGCATCTCTGATATTACCCGGTTGAGCGTGAATCTGCAACACATACCTTTCGCCCGGCTCAATACATATGCTGTCCTCTGTTACAATTGAAATGCAGTATGGTCTCTTATTCTCATCTTGAGGTAAATCACGTACCAGCCTTGCCGGTACAGCGTACTTCTTCAACCTTTCAATCTCATATTCCCACATATCTTCATCGGGCTGAACAAGAAAAGGATAATCGGGATAATCATCATGATCAACATCAAAATACGATGTTGAAATACGTACGAAAATAGTGTCTTTCTCATATCCGGGCGATTTACCGCATAAGTAACCGATTAACAATTCATTCTCCTCATCTTCAATCCCATCTCCGTCACAATCACTTTCCAGTTCCTCATATTCAGCAATTGTAGGCAGGCGCCACCCCCTTTCCATGTAAAATGGCAGCCACTGTGTCTGTTCCCATTTGAAATGAGAGCCCACCTCATCAGGGGATGATGCACCCACATTCAGGTTCGCCCATTGCACACTCAGGCCCAGATTAACCGGGACCGGCTCAATAAACTCTGACGTAACATCACAATGGGCGGTCATTGAACCGTACTGCGCGGTTATACGGCAGGAGCCAACCCCGACAGCCATAATCTCACCCGGCTCGGTTATTCTTACAATATTGGTATCTGAACTGCTCCAACTCACTTTCTCCGGCCATATGTTGCGTAATGGAGTTGTGTTGAGCTTTAAGACTCGCTTACCGCCCACCAATAAAGTATCTGCAACGGAATCAATTGAAATACTCTCCAGCCCGCCGTCATCCAAAGGGCGGACCGGCCTTACTGTCATACCGTTATAATAGTTCAACTTCGGATTTCTATCGAGTTTCTCTGATTTGTTACCATAATGCCAAACACTTCCATATTTGAACAGACTGCTTGTCCAGAGTACTACACGTTCTCCCTCATCTGTGGGTTCGTTTCCATCCAGAAAACCTGTTGCCGGAATAAAGATTGAACGGTCTTCATATCCCGGTACGTTACTGGTTATCCTTGCCCCATATACACCGTCAACGGTAATCCATTCCCAGTTACAGGCCATAAGTTCCTCTTTCTCGGCTTTTGTGGGCATTCGCCAGCCTTTGCCCCAATTTGCGGCGGCGGCATCATCAACAGCATCAAGGAGCGCCGTACCGTATTTGTCAAATCTGGTGCTGTCATACTTTTCAGTAAACTTCATGCCTTTAGGGACAAACCTGTAATTCCATTCCGTGAACATATCCTTAGGTTCAGTCTCTCCAAAAGCAAAATAATTGCCGTAATCCTGAGGGTTCCTGGCTCCGACATTTGTCGTAGCCCAAAGGACAGAAAGACCCAGGTCCACATACTCGTGTTTTCGGTGTGTATACCTGACTTTTACATCGGCCGCATTTGCAGCCAACACCAGGACTGACAGTAACAGTGTAATCAGAATCCGTTTCATTTTTCATTTGCCGTTTCTGCCACAAATATCCGCAAATACACTCCCACATGCAAGAAAAAAGCATTGCAAAACTGTTGCATTTCGTTTTCCCCGCCAAAGTGTCCCACACTCACCCGCGTGAGAGCGTATTCTCGTTGGGGTTAGCGTGGGACATATGCTCATCTTGAGGGGGTGTCCCACAACAATACGGGTCACAAGCAACAGAAAGCACAATAACGTGGGACACTTTGGCAAAAATCATTAACTTCGCAGAAAAACCAACTGAGAGTTCATGAAAGGATTACTGATTACTGCCATTGTTGCTTCCATCATTACAGTTCCGGCTTTATCGGCCGATAAGACCCCTGCATCGGACAGCCGCATCACATACGTGGGCCGTACCCTGGCGGCTGACGGCGACGTGAGTTTTGACTGGAGTTCCACTTACGCTAAGATATCGTTCCAGGGCGATTATCTGGCCGTACGTGCATCGGACACGGGTAAGGACTATTTCAATGTGTGGATAGACCATGATATGAGCGCCGAGGCCGATAAGGTGCTTTGTATCAACAGTTCCGATACTCTGCTTACTATTGTCAGCAGCGCCGATTTCAAGAAAGGCAAGAAACAGGCCACCCATTCGGTGATAATCCAGAAACGCACTGAGGCAGATCAGGGCCGTACCACATTCCATGAGTTCCAGACCGATAAGGGGTTGCTGCAGGCGGCGTCGGTCAAGGAGCGTCTGATTGAGTTTGTGGGTGATTCTTACACATGCGGTTACGGCATTGAGAACAGTATATCGCGCAACCGGTATACTCCGGAGACTCAGAACACTTCCAAGACTTACTGTGCTCTGCTTGCCCGGTATTTCGATGCCGATTTCATCACTGTCTCGCATTCGGGAATGGGAATTTGCCGCAACTATGATGACAGGGACAAGAATGCCCGCTGGTATATGCCGGACCGATACGGATGCACTTTTGACAATGCCCGCCAGCCCAAGTGGGAGCCGGGTGATCAGAAACCTGACATCACCATGATTTATCTTGGACAGAACGATTTCTCTACCGAGCGCCAGCCCATGCGGGATCCTTTTAAACGCAACTACAAGCGTCTGATCAAGGCCATCAAGGATTATTACGGAGAGGATCATCCCATCCTGTGCGTATCGACCAAGGTTGACAAACTGCTGTTTGACTTTGTGCGCGAGTGCGTTGAGGAGTGCGGTTACAAGAACGTCTATTACGACGGGATGTTCCAGGCCGTTCATCTGGACAATGACCAGGAACTGGGCGCCGACTGGCATCCCAACTGGAAGGCTCACATCAAGCTGGCCTACGCCCTGATACCTTATTTCTCTACTATAACCGGCTGGGATATGCAGCCTACTAAACCTATTGAATAATATGAAAAAGAATATTCTCGCAGCAATTCTGCTTTGCTTTGTTCCCGGGCTGATGTCGGCTCAGGGTAGTGATGTCAACAGCCGTGACCTTCGCGGCAAGGTGGTTTATGAGGACGATGAGGTGGTGTTCCGCCAGCTGGACGAGCATACCTGGATAGGTAACGGGCATCGGACTTATAACGAGTCCCTCTATCTGGTGGAGGGCAATGACCGCGCTGTACTGATAGATGCCGGTACCCGCGTTCCGGGACTGGACAAGATTGTAGCAGGTATTACATCCAAGCCCGTTACAATGATACTGACCCACGGACACGGTGACCACGTGGGCGGGGTAGGACCGTTCCCTGAGATCTGGATAGGTCCTTCCGATGAGCAGATGCTACGTAACAGCCAGCGCCGGTACCAGGGCCAGATCAAGCATCTGACCGATGGCGAGACTATCGATCTGGGCGGGCGCAAACTGGAGGTAATGTTCACTCCCGGTCACACATCGGGCAGCGTAACCTTCTTTGACAAGGCCAACCATTACGGTTTCAGCGGCGATGCTTTCGGATCTACCAACCTGCTGGTGTTCACGTATTTATCGAACGTTAAGGCATCGGCCGCAAAGGTTGAGAAATACATGAAGGACAACGATATACGTTTTCTCTATCCCGGTCATTACAGCGGCGACAATCTTGAGAGCCCCAAGCGTGTTACCGATATCAAGAACCTGTGCGATGACCTGCTCACGGGCAAGCGCCAGGGCGTAAAGAGCGACGGTAACAACGGCGGCAACGACATGATGGCCGAGGGCGACGGATTCCGCCTTACCTACAGCAGCCAAAACGGACTGAAGTGACGCATTCTTAAACGACCCCTTTGCGTCAATTGTTAAAATTCGCTAAACGCTTGGCGGGTTGAAAATAGGTGCTTACATTTGCGATATCAATTTGATATCAAACTAACATCAAAACAATAATGATTATGGAAACAAAGGAATTTGAGTTCAAAGGAACTAAGGTAAGCGGTTTTATAGGACTGCTTTTGCTTCTTGCTTGTATTGCCGGTATTGCTCTTACTAACATTTATCTACTCTCTTATTCAGGAATCATCACTCCTGTTCTGTTTTTGGCAATTATTCTTATCTCATGCGGACTTGTCCAGCTGGAGCCCAACGTGGCCCGCGCAATGGTGTTCTTCGGTAAATATAAAGGTACTCTGCGTGAGAACGGTTTCTGGTGGATTGTAAACCCGTTCTACACAAAGAAGAAAATCTCCCTGCGCGCCCGCAACCTCAACGCCGAGGCCATCAAGGTTAACGACAAGAGCGGTAACCCCATCATGATAGGTCTGGTAATGGTTTGGAAGATCAAGGATGTTTACAAGGCTCTGTTTGAGATAGATTCACAGACCATCGGTCAGACTGCCGGCGGTGTCACGACTCTTAATTCTACAATGAGGGCGTTTGAGAACTTCGTATCGGTTCAGTCCGATGCAGCCCTGCGTCAGGTCGCCGGCCGATACAACTACGACGAGAACAGCAACCCGGCCGATGACGTAACCCTGCGCTCTGGTGCCGATGAGATCAACGAGGCCCTGAAGCAGACCCTGAACGACCGTCTGGCAATAGCCGGAATCGAGGCTGTCGAGGCCCGCATCAACTATCTGGCTTACGCCCCCGAGATTGCAGCCGTAATGCTGCGCCGCCAGCAGGCCGATGCCATCATCGCCGCCCGCGAGAAGATAGTGGAGGGTGCAGTATCGATGGTAAAGATGGCTCTTGACAACCTTAAGAAAGACGGTGTTGTAGAACTTGACGAGGAGCGCAAGGCCGCTATGGTAAGCAACCTGCTGGTAGTTCTGTGCGGTGACGAGCCTGCATCACCTGTTGTTAACGCCGGTACCCTTTACAATTAAATTGATTTACAGATGGCTAAAGACGCTGATTCAAAAAGCTTTCTGCTGAGAGTGGACTCTGCTACGATGGAGGCCCTGGAACAATGGGCCGCCAGCGAGTTCCGCAGCGTGAACGGCCAGCTGCAATGGATCATTGCCGATGCCCTGCGTCGCGCCGGCCGCAAACCTAAACAGTAACTATGGGACAGATTAGAGTTTTACACGAGCACTATGAATCAAAAACATGGGCTAGTCTGATATATGCCTTTTTGATTCTGATCCTGGCGATAATTAAATTGTTTTTCGATAAAGATCAGTCTATTATTGATATTCTGATTACCGTGGTGCTGGTTGTACCATTCCTGGCAGCATTTGTCATGGACCTGTATTGGAGAAACAAACCGGTCATGATTGTGTATAACGACCGTCTTGAGATAAGAAAACCTCTCAGTTTCAGAAGGGTAGAGTTCATGTATTCCGATATCAGGAACGTTGATATGGTTTCAGGACAGCTGCTTATATGGTCCGATGAGGAATCGGCCCCGTCACGTTATAATCTTGGCGTGAATGGAGACCGGGCTCAGGAGACATTTAATATAATCCGGACCAGTTATGACAAATACAATCAGGAGCGTGGCATCAGTCCCATTCCCTTGGACAGACTGTCCACCAAGAGAAATATCGGAACAAAACTGGCAATGATCATGGTGTTCACTATAGCTATCATGATTGTGGTGTACAAACTGATTGACTGATCTGTCCGTTCCCCCTTTGGCGGGATTAGAGGTAGCGGACGGTCTCTGACAGGGGTTTGCGCTTGGGGTGACGGTCCGATGCCACACCGTCGGGGGCAGCATAGCCGATGGGCATGAGCGCAACGGGCTTGATGTTGGGCGGCAGGTTGAACAGCTGGCGGGTGGCCTTGAAGTCAAAGCTGCATACCCAGCAGGAGCCGATGCCCAGTTCCCAGGCCTGGAGCATCATATGGGTGAGTACGATTGTGGCATCCATCTCGCCGGCGGAGTGCCCCTCCTCCTCATGCTTGCGGTTTTTCCAGCAGATATCCTCATCATAGCACACCAGCAGTGCCTGCGGAGCATGGAACATGTACGGCGTCACGCTGGCCATCTTGGCCACGGCATCGGGACTCTGCAGTACATAAATCACCTGCGGCTGGAAGTTCACGGCAGTAGGCGCCACGCGTCCAGCCTCCAGTATCTTTTCAAGTTTCTCGGGCTCCACCTTGCGGTCCGAGAACGAGCGCACCGAGTAGCGCGCCTTGCATAATTCAAGAAAGTCTGTCATAGCGGTAAAGGTTTTGGTAAAACTCTTATCTGCAAAAGTAAACAATAGGATTTGAAAAAGCATTAACTTCGCGGTGCTATGAAAGAGTATCTTTTTACAACCAGTCTTGAGACCCGTGACTACGAATGTGACCTGCAGGGCGTGGTCAACAATGCCAATTATCAGCACTATCTGGAGTATACCCGCCACAAGTGGCTGCAGAGCCGCGGCCAGTCATTCCAGCAGTGGCATGAGAAGGGCATCGATGCAATGGTGTCTGAGATCAACATCAAATACAAGAGCCCGCTGCACGGCCAGGAGGAGTTCCTGTCATGCCTCAACCTGCACCGCGAGGGCGCTCGTTTCATTTTTGAGCAGGACATATACCGCAAGGCCGATATGAAACTGTGCATCCAGGCTACGGTTACCGTTGTCAGCGTGGTGAACGGCCGCCTGAGCAAGGGCGACGAGATTGCGTTCCTTCTTGAAGATGTTCAGTAAGGCAGATATAACAACCGTCCTGATGGATGTCGATGACACGCTCCTGGATTTCAAGGAGTGTGCCAGGGAGAATGTGCGTGGGTGCTGCCTCAAAAACGGCATCCCATACTCCGACCATCTGTTTGAGTTCTTTCTGAGCCGCAACATCATCCTCTGGAAACGCATAGAGGACGGACTGCTTACCGTAGATGAACTTCACCGTACCCGTTGGGCCGGCATATTCCGTGACCTGGGCATTGAGGCCGACGGCCCCGCGTTTGAGCTGGATTTTATTGCGGGACTGCGCGATACATCGGTCCCTGTGGCCGGAGCGCATGAGGTGATGAAATATCTCCATGACCGGTACAAGGTCTATGTGGTGAGCAACGCATCCAACCTGCAGCAGTCCACGCGTCTGGGCAAGGCCGGACTGATGCAGTACGTGGACGGAATTTTCGGCTCACTGGACATCGGCTTCAATAAACCTTCAAAAGAATACTTTGACTACTGTTTCAGCCAGTTGCCCGGCACCCGTCCGGATCAGACCGTAATAGTGGGTGATTCGCTCAACGCCGATATCAGCGGCGGCCAGGCATACGGTCTGCACACCATCTGGTTCAATATCCGCAGCGTGGAGGCATCGGCCCAAATCACACCCGACCACACAATCCGCTCACTCAGCGACCTCACCTCACTGCTCTAATCCCGCCAAAGTGTCCCACAAGCACCCGCTCGAGAGCACCCTCCTGGGCCGATGAGCGTGGGACACACCCCCAAGATGAGGGTATGTAACACAACAAACCCCGCTACAGAGCTTGTGGCGGGGTTCGTTGTGGGACACTTTGGCGAAACTATTGCTCAGCGCAGATGGCGCTGTAGTAAGCGTAGAAATCACTCCACTTGTAGTAGGGGTAGCAGTCGGTGTCGAGCGGGAGCTGCACCTCATAGCCGTTCTGGAGGCACTTGACCAGAATCTCGGGGTTCTTCTTGCTCTTGTAGAAGATGAACTGAAGGTTGCCGGCCTTACCTATCTGGAAGTCCTGAAAATAGTATTTGAGCTGGCTGGCATCGGTCACGCCACCCTTGGGCATGTTGATGCCCATAATGATGTTGAGCGGTCCCAGATTGGTGTCATGGCCGAATCGCAGGGAGGCAATGTCATTGCACTGTCCGTCAATGACCAGCTTGGCCTGATCCAGAATATCCTGTACGATGGGTTTCATAACATTGATGTCCCTGTACCAATTGCGGTATGAGTTCAGGTTGGTGCGCTCCCAGCCGGCGGTCAGCTCCTCGGGCTTGAAGAGGCCAACCAGAAGTTCCTCATGACCGATGCTGGGCAGTGAGGTGTACAGGTTCTTGAGGTTGCTGTATATGCGGCGGGAGTTACGTGAAAGCCCTTCGGTGCTGGTAAACAGACGTGCTACAATCTCATCGGGCGATGCCACTTGAGGGGTCTCGGGATTGAAATTGGTCATATCAAGCTGTGCATTTGCACGCGGAGCCCTGACGCGGTAGGGGTTGTCATCGGCATCGGGCTTGACGCCGGGCAGAGTGGCCCTGGATGCCTGCTCGTAGATATCGATCTTGGGGTTGCACTGCACCAGTTCCTGGCAGAATGCGGCCATACTGGTTATGCATCGGCCGGTAGTGGATGATATGGCGCGAATGGTGCCACCCTTTTTGAATACTTCCGGGAAACTCTCATACATCTTGCGTGCAATGGCCTGATGCTGGTCCCAGCCTACGCGGGTGAGCTCGCCCATGCCGGCCATGAACTCGGGATACAACTCTTTGAACTGACGGTAGAACTTCTCGCCCTCGGCATTGAGCAGGTGCTTGTCGTGAGCCTCGGTAAAGATTGTGTCCAGCTCCAGATAGAGTGAGTTGTTCCAGTAATAACGCGAGCCGTGGCGTGCGTAGTGGCTGATGTAAAAAGGCTTGTAACCCTTGGGCGCCTTGGTCAGGGCAGGCGCATCGAAAGTATAGGGATAATCGGTTCCGTATGATTTCCGGGGATCGGCCTTAATCTCTTCAAGCACATTCATACGCTGGGCGTAAGTGAGTGTGCTTATCAGCAGTGCGGCAATAAACAGTATTCTTCTCATAATATATTCTTATCGGATTGGTTAGTCTTAGCGTAGTTTAACTGATGGTATAGCTCCAGCAGCGGCGGCGCCGGTGGGTGTAGTGCTCAAAATGCTTCCAGATGTTCTGGACGTTGGCATTATCCTCAAGCATGGGGCCGGTTTGGCAGTCTATGCCTCCGTGACTCTGGATAGCCTTGATGCCTTCACGCAGTATGATACATTCCACGCCTTTTTTCTGGTCCTCAGGACGTACACCTATCATGTAGAAGTCTATGTGCCGATGGTCATTCAGGTCACCCAGCACCTTAAGGGCAGAGAACAGACCCAGCTTACCGTGACTGGCACGTATGCCGCGGCTAATGGAAGGGGCGATGAATCCGAACCCCACCAGTTCGCCAGCCTGGTTCTGGACCATGAGCGAATACTCGGGTCGGCCAACCAGGGCGATAAGATGCTCCATGTTCTCAATCTGCTTGGCAGAGAGAGGCACCACACCGTGAAGCTTGGCAAACGCCACGTTGATTATCTCCATTGCCTTGCGTATGTACGGACGGACCTCCTTCATGTTACGGAACTTCTTGATGGAGTAGCCGTAACGCTTCTCGGATATATCGGCAATCTGGTCCATCTTGGGCGGAACCTGATCAGGGACAATCACCTTGGTCTCAGTCCAGTCCCATTTCTTGGTCAGGCCAAGACGTTTCATGTGCTCGATGTAGTAGGGATAGTTGTAGAGCGTGATGTACATGTCCAGTTGGTCAAACCCGTCAACCAGCATTCCCTGTTTGTCCAGATTGGAGAATCCCAGCGGGCCCACCACCTCTGTCATGCCCAGTTCACGGGCCCAGGCCACTACTGTATCAAAGAGAGCCTTGGATACCTCATAATCATCAATAAAGTCAAAACGGGTAAAACGCAGCTGCTTTACGTTGTCCTTCTCATTGGCTGCGCGGTTCAGGATGGCACCTATCCGGCCCACAATCTTTCCGTTACGCAGCGCCAGCCACAAACGGCTGTCGGCATAACTGTATGCACCGTTCTTCTTGGGATTGAATGTATCCATCTCATCGCCGATGAGCACGGGTACGTACATGTCACACTCTCTGTACAGGTCTATGGGAAACCTGAAAAGCCTTTTCTTGTCCTTATCAGTGAGGACCTCCTTTATTTCAAGCATTTCTATTACCAGCAGAAACCTACTCCGAGCAGGTTCTTTGCACTTTCTAAGTTTTTGGATGCAGGGTCCTCCCTGTTTATCAGATACCGGTACTGATAGCGATAGCTGATTACGATGCGCCACGAACGGACGGCAAGTCCAATCTCAGGGGCAATTCCGTTCATCCAATGATAGCTCTCTTTAAACTCCGATACATCTTTGTTTGATGATGAGGGGTTATAGTCCGGATTGGGTATCTTTGAATAGAAACCGCCTCCTGCATAGCTGAACGGAGTCATGAGCAACCATACCTTAGGGATATACTCATTCTTGCCGCGGGTATAGAGGCGCATGGTCCAACCGAAACTGACCATAGCCTGATATGCAGGCTTGTCGGGAACGATAACCTTACCTGAAGCCGGATCAGTTTCTGTTATCGGCTCCAGATTCTTTGAAACCATGTCAATCATGCCCTTGTCAAATCCGAAAGACAGATATCCTCCGGTCTTGTCTGGCTTGAGTCCGGCATACATGAGGCCGATTTTGCAGTCCGGTTCAAAGATGTATGACAGGGAACGGGTGTGATTATCCTGCTTGTAGCGCTTGAGCTGTATGTAAGCCAGATTTGTGCCTGCCAACGAAGCCTGGGGGTTGTTCTGGGCTATGGCGTGCTCATATAACTCACGAGCCTCGTCATAGCGTTTGGAGTCAAAATAGGCCTGTGCCACATCAATGTCATGCTTGCTGACGCGGTTGAAGTTATCATTGGCGTTTATATACAGGGTCTTGACAAGCTCGCAGTTGGGGTTCTCGGTCATGAGTTTCAGATACATGAGCCGTGCGTTGTAATAGTCTTCGGCATCGGAATATGCAGCAGCCCTTTCTGTCCATGCCTTCAGGGAATCGCACTTATCGATGTATTCATCCAGATGGTTGGGCGTTTCTGGATATTCCGGGCACTGCTTTGCGATATTGAACTGGTCAATGGCGGCATCGTACATACCTTCCACCATCATACTGATGCCAGCCTCGGTTGCTGTATAGAATAGGGAACGCAGTTTGGAGTAGGGGTCAGACACCATGAACTCCAGTTTCTCCTTGTCGCTCAGGTTAAGCGGAATGTAGTGCTTCCTGAATCCTTCGGCCACGATGGATAACTGACGGCCCTTGAATGATGTTCCCTCCTCCTTGGTCTTGAAGACGATGCTGTAAACTTTCTCCGGACCTTCGGTTGTGACGGTCAAATCCAGATTTGCGTCATAGTTGGAAGCCAGGACAAGGTCAAAAGGTTCCTGGCAACGTATTATAACCTGGGCCTCATGGCGGTCTCCGCAGGGATAGACGCTGAGTTCGGGGGTGATGTTGTTCACAATCAGTGTCTTGAGCTGATCCTGTGCGCTCACGCAGACAGACATTGCCATAAAAGCAATGGTCAATAGTATTCCGGCTTTGGGTTTCATATAAAAACTGCTTTCGGGTTATCAGATACTGAACATGTCAAGAGAGAAGACTTCGTCCCTGGGCAGTGGCTTTCCGTTGTACTTGTCGGGCTGCCATGTACGGACCTGAATGCTCGGGTTGAGCTCATCCTCAAAGTTGATCATAAGGAACAGATAGCCTACATCCGAATAGTTGGAAGAGTTCCAGTGCTGCTTGAGTGTAACGCCGAAAATATCATCGCGCTTGGGATGACGCATTACCTCGATCTCGTCAAATACCAGGTTTATGTAACTGTTGTTCTTGAAACACTTCTTGAGGTTGGTAATGTACTCCTCTTTGGTTGATTTCTGATACTGGATCTGTTCGGTGTTGAGAGACTGTGATGTGAGGTCCTGTTTTTTCTTGTCAATCTTGACTACTTTGCCGGTAATGATAAGGGCGTTGTCGCTGAACACGTTGTTGATGTAATCAATGTCCTTGCGGTTGTATGCGGTGCGGAAATTCTCAACAAAGTCAATGATGGACTGACGGCGGTGGAAATCCTTGACGCTTATCTGGGCGTTGATGACATCAAGGTAACGGTGCTCCTCCAGGGCAATCATTATGTTGTCAATCTGTCCCTGCTGGTTGTAACAGATAACAAGTTCCTGTTCGCAGTTGTCATCATCGGCTGCAAGCATGGTGACAGGGATGTTCCTTACCTGTACCGTTCCGTTCTGCATGGCGATACCTTTCTCTGTAATCTGTGAAACGGGGCACATCATTGCGCTCGATGACCACAGCTCGTCAAGACAGTTGCGGCCGTCCTTGGTAAAAATGGACTCGTCTTCCTTTTCAAGTTTGACCTTGGACTTACCCGAAATGACGGTAGAGTTGAGGGCTGACAGAAGCTTGGATGTGCTCTTTTCAATCTCCGACTTGAGAGTAGCGTCAGATATGCCGTCCTGTACACTGAAACGTACAACGTCAAGTTGAGCGTTTGCTGTCACTGCAAATAATGCAAGTGCCGATGTAAGTAGTAATTGCTGTATTCTCATAATTCTTTGTTATTTTTCCTGAAAGAGGTTCTTTATGTTATGTTGCGGAATGAATGTTGAAAGATCTGCTTTAATTACAGTCTGGCCTGCATCCAGCTGATCGGGTGTGAAAGATACCGACAGCATATGCAGGTAGTTGTAGATAGTGTTGTACATGACCAGCAGGCATTGGTATCTGTCTCCGTTGCGGCCTGCATCGCCTGTATAGAATTCAAATCCCTGATTCTGGATATAACCAAGGAACTGTGACATGGGAATCCTGAACTTGGGGATGTCACGGTTGTATGTATGAGGCGTTATCTCCAGGGTCATCCCGTTAAGGCGCACCGGAACTACGGCACTCATGAGTATATTGCGCATTGTCTCTACGGGGTATGACTTGGAATCCCAGACAGCCTGTCCGCTTTTGGTCAGGAATACGTCATTGCGCAGCGAGTCAATCATATAGCATAATCCTCCGCTCACCCAGATGTTGTCGTCATATGGCAACATGTTTATGAAACGGTCTGCCTGCCTGTATGGCTTACGGGAATTGAGCAGTTCTTTGACAAGGCGTTCCTCATGCTCTTTCTTGTCATATTGGAACAGCAGGTCGCGGCTGGCAGGGATATATATGTGAAGCGTGTTTCCGGTTGCGGTCCGGATCAGAACGTCAAGTTCAGTCCCGCCTATGTTCGTTGAAAATGAATTCATGGAGTTTATTACATCAAGAGCCTGGCTGAGCCTGCTGAAGTTGCCTGATCCCAGAGGGTAGCCCCCCAACACTATGCGGACCCCATACTCCTTAAGCAGGCTTATCTGGGATTCGGTAGTCTTGCGCAACAGGAGTTCCACCCATAGGCGTTCTATGAAACCTATTATGACTGGGTCATAAAGCGTATTGGTGCGGATTACATCAGGGAAAAGCCGTGCTCCGAGTTGTTCTGTCATGCCGTCCCTGGCCTCGGTGTAGAACATGATGGTTGTGCTCAATTCAGGGCAGCGGAATATCCCCTGGACAGGTACTTCATTCATCGGCATGCTCTCAATCATCCGGGCTATGCGCTCTGGTGTCTTGATTTCAATATTATCCTGGGCGGGCAGGGGGGTGACCGATGCCAGCAGACATAAAGCCAATATGTATCTTAACTTATTCATTTTCATTGCCGCATTACATGCTTGGGAATCCGTATAGAGTAAGCACGTCACGCCATACGTTGTTCTTAAGGTAGAAGTAAGTGCGCCTTACCTGCTGGGCCATCTCGACGCTTCTCTCAACGCCGATACCCCAGAAATATGCCGTGCACAGCTCATCTACAGCTTCGATAGAGCCGGCATCTATGGCTTGGAACAGAGAGTGGATATACTGGTCGTAATCGGCAGCTACACCCAGTCCGCTCTTGTAGGCCAGGGCAATCTGCCAGTAGGAATCGGCATAACCCTTTTCGGCCGATTTCCTGAAACACTCCAGGGATTTGTCCAGGTCACGGCTCTTTACAACACCCTCCTTATACGCCTTACCCAGGCAATAGAGAGAATAGGCATCGCCCTGCGAGGCTCCCTTCTCATATTCGGCGGCTATCTCCTCGGGGTCTGAATTGCCGCTGGCCAGTATATCACCGTTAAGACCATATACGTAGGGGTTGTTGGCCATCAGCATCGTGCTCATGTGGCTGTCGGACAATTCACGGAATTTCTTTCGCTGCATGCGCATTGGGTAGTGCTTCTCGTCTATGGACAGATTGTAATAAACCGGAATAAGCCAGGCACTGGCACGCAGACAGCCCTGGTCGGCCAGTTTCTGCATCTGTACGATGGCCTTTGACAGACGGTCGGGCTCATCGGCCTTCTTTCCCATACCGACTCCGTAATAACTCATGTATGCCAATGGGAACAGTTTGTCGGGGTCATTGAGGGCCTCATTCTCAAGCTTGGCATACATGGCGCGGTACAATGCGTTCTCCTGCACATTGCTGCTGTATGAGTATGGCTTGTATGTCTCCGGGACGCGGAACATGTGGAAATTGCGTTCCTCGATGATTATGTCGCGTGATCCGTCGGTAGTTGAGTGATGCTCGCTGACTATATAGCTGCATGCCAGAACATTCTCTGTGACACTCTTGACAGAGAAGTTGATGTTGGTCTGAAATTTCTCGTTGCCTATCTTGCGGCCGGCATAGTTGAGCAGGGTGCTGCCTATGCGGCTGGCCAGCGCTCCGAACGGAATGAATAGTGAAAGTCCGTCCATGACGTCACGCCCGATGCTTGCAATATTCGGCCTCTCATGTTTCTTGAGAGCGAAGGTAAAGTCAAAGCTCTCTTCCGAGAAATCTCCGCGTGTGGCACTGCCAATCAGTTCGGTTGCATCAAAGTCAGCACCGTCGCTGGACCAGATGCTCTTGACGGCGTTCCAGGATGTTTTGAACATTCCGTTCCTCTTGTCCAGGAACAGGCCTGACTCGCTGTTTATCATTACGGACAGGTTGCTGCCCATCTGATCTATATCCAGGATAATGAACTCTCTTCCTGTCTCGGGGCTGACAAGTGATGACGCCCACTTGCCGGTCAGTTCGGATTTGGCGTCGAAAGAGCGTTTGGGGGTTACTTGGGCGGTATATTGTGCATCCCGTTTGAGTTGTAGTTCTCCTACCACTTCGGGATGCGGGCTGAACAGGTATGGAGTTGCGCAGTCCGGTTTGGGAGCTGTTTCTGAGACTTTCTCCACTATGCTTTCGGCCTCTTTCTGAATCTCCTCTGTAATCTCGGGCTCCGGTTCAGGCTCAGGTTCGGGTTCGGGTTCCGGCTGGGGCTGCGGCTCAGTCCCGATGATTGGTTCGGGCTCAACCTCAGGCTCGGGCTCCTTGGTGTTGGCCGATGCCACCAGAGCCGACAGGTCAAAGAGTGATGTGGCACTGGTCGTGAACCCGTTTTCATTGACGGGTGTCTCTGCCATGAGCTTGTCAAACTGCTCCTTCTCCTGCTCCTCAAGACTCTTGGCCCCTAGTTTGCCCTCCAGTTCTTTCATTCTGGGGTTGACTTCGGCCAGTTTCTTGTCATCCATCTCCAGGCTGGCATAAGTGCGGTACATCAGCAGAGCCAGCTCCTGCTCGCCGCCCTCATCATAGATCTGCGCCATGCGCAGGTATGTGTCAGGCAGTTTGGGATACATGGCGGTAATCTCCTCGCAGAGGGCTATAGCCTCGGCATCCTTGCCGCTGTTATGCAGTTGGGTAATCTGATAGTACTTGCGTAGAAGCTGTCCTCTGGTCATCTGTGCCTCGGCCTTTACTGCCATGAACAACAGGGCCAGCGTCAGGATATATGCAATCTTTCTCATAGAGAGTTATTTGAGTGTTGACCAGACAAGGGCGCGCTTGTCATAACTGAACGGTTTGAAGTTTTCGGGGAACTCACGTACAAGCTGTCGTGACATCTCCTTGGCCGATGAGTGAAGAACCTGGCTTGAAGTCCTGCTGGTAGGGGCCAGGTATTGGAAGTCTTTGATGTCATACTGGTACAGCCTGTTGCCCGATGAGGCCTCGTTGACTGTTATCTGAAGTGAAGAGGCATACTGGTTTATGGGCCATTTTGCCTTTGGGTCTACCAATTGGACAAGCTTGGATGCAATCTTGGTCTCAAGGATCAGGTCGGCTTTGCTCTTGTCCTGGACTATGACCAAATCATTGCGGGAGCCGATAAGATCGTTGACGGCCTTCTCGGTGGCTGAATCAGATGGGGCGAAGTCCAGATAGATATAGTTGGTGGGGTCAAATAGCTTTACGTTTGTCTGGGCGGTACCCAGCTTGTCAGACCTTGCCGTGAGCTGCTTGAATACATATGTCTCCGGCAGATCGTACAATCCGTCCTTGTCGATTGAGAATGATATGGTCTGAACAGGGGCATCAGTAGCCTTTACTACCGAGAATGTGGCCTCGCCGTTCTCATCGGTAATGAAATTGCCGTCGGTGGTTCCCTCATACTTAATTACCACACCTACTTTCTGTACCGGGGTGCCCTTCTGGTCAACCTTCACCTTGAAGGTGGCGGGTACGGACTCGCCGGCTACTGCCGGAATCTCGGCTATGGAGCAGTTTATGTTAATGTTGTCATACACGTGCAGGTAGCTTTTGTAGATACTGCCGAACAGGTCAACATTCTCAAAGTCATGCTTGATATTGTGCTGTGTATAGATAAAGGGATGGATCAGGTTCAGGGCTTCGGAATATGTCTTGGCTGCTGTAAACAACTGACCGTCCTGCTGGTACGACATGCCTAGTTTCCACATGGTCTCAGCCTGACTGCAGATGCTGTCCTGAAGTGAAGTTATGTGCTCCTGACAGTCCTTCTCTGAAATGCTGTAGTAGCACCAGTACTCCTCGTCATCCTCCCATTCGCCCTGAAGCTTCAGCAAAGGGGTTTCAAGTACCCGGTCAATGAAAACGTCGTCAAAAGACGCCGAGTAGTTACCGTTCATTATAAGGTCCCCCAGAAGTGAACTGGGGTCGACGGCAAGATGCAGGAGTGACAGGATCTTTTTCTGAGCCTCTTTCTTGCCGCTCTCCTTGTATTTGTCGTTGAAGAACAACTGGGATACTATTATGGATGACGCCTGTTGCATTGCAGCTGAGTTGTCGCTCTGTTCACCGGCGGGGTTCATGGACCTCTTGGGCACGCTGGCTATGCCTATGTATGTGTTCTTGACGGTTGGGGCTTTCGAAATCCAGGCGGGTTTTTTGGTAGAGCCTTGTGAATATACGTTGAGTGGTGCTGAAACCAGCATGAAGCATGCTATGGCTGTTAGGATCATGGAGCTTGTCTTACTCATTGACTTGTCTTTTATTTGTTATAAAACGCAAAAATAAACAATTATTTGCAAATCAGCTATATTAATGTACGGGTATTGTGCGCGCACATACGAAAAAACAGGCACCCTCTCCATCCGGAAAGGGTGCCTGTGTAGGAAATGTTTTTACAGTAATGGTCAGAATGATGCGGATATGCCTAACATGAACGGATAAGTCTGGACCGGGCTGTCGTCAATGAACAGGCTTGTCACTGAGTAGCGTGCCATCAATCCGAAATCACCTATTCCCATGCGTGCCACTGCATTCAGTCCGAGCGGATTTACGTTTACTCCCTTACATACCTTTTCAGCTTTCTTCTCTCCGTAGAAATCCACCTTGGATACATCGGCGAAACGGAATTCCAATTCAGGGCCAGCTGCCAGGAAAAGCCCGCGTCTTGATGCTGAACTGATCTCAAGACAGAATGGAACGCGCAGGCTCCAGTAGCGCAGGTATCCTTGTTTCACCTCCTTGCCGTTGATGTCGTCATTGGTCAGTCCCAGCGTCTTGGTGTTGTCGGGATTCTGAATGTAATCAAGATACTTGTTCTCGCCGAACCAGTAACGTGAACGTGTTATATAGAATGCCGTGTTGACTCCAAGGTTCTTGGTCATGTGGTATCCCCATTGTCCCAGGGCTACTCCTATCTCTGCTCCCTTGCCGGCTTTCTGAGGCAGGCCCGGAGTCATTGCGGGAGGCTGGTTGGTGCAGAGCGTGTTAACACCGATATAGAAATCGGGAGTGTGACCAGGACCGTAGTAGCGGTAACTTTTACTTACATTCTTTTTGTTTTTGGAGTCGGTGGACTTCTTTTCGGTTGTCTGGCCGTCTTCATCAACGACCTCGTAATATTCGGCGCCGATCAGACCATCGTAAAAGTTATGGGCAAAACGGCGTGCCCAACCTTCCGTGCGGCCAACTTTGCCGTATTCATCATACTCGTAATGTCTCTCGGACTGTGCAAACAACGGCAATGAGGCTATTACCAGCAAGGCCGAAGCAATTAATCTTTTATCCATGTTCAGTAATCGTTTTGCTTAATAGACGCAAAAGGTTCGGATTTGTTGGTCCTAACCTTGATATTTTTTCAATTATTTTCCGGAAAAGTATTCAAGGGCCTCTCTGTAGCCGTCAAAACCCTTGCCTTTTATCACCTTTGAGGCATAAAGTGATACGAATGAATGACGGCGGAACTCTTCGCGCGAGTCAACATCGCTCAAGTGAACCTCGACAGTGGGGATAGCCACGGCTTTAAGCGCATCAAGTATGGCAACGCTTGTGTGGGTGTAGGCAGCCGGATTGATTACTATGCCGTCAAACACACCGTAAGCCTGCTGGATCTTATCCACTATGGCGCCCTCGTGGTTGGACTGGAAAAGCTCTATCTGAAGGCCCAGGTCCAGACCGCTCTCCATAATGAAAGCCTCAAGAGCCTTAAAGTCACGGTTGCCGTATATGGCCGGCTCGCGCAGACCCAGAAGGTTCAGGTTGGGGCCGTTTATGACAAGAATCTTTTTCATGCCGCAAAGTTATATAATCTCCTGATATGTTCCGAAATACTTGAACTGCTCGCCGCAATGGTCCAGCTCGGAGATAAGCGATGCAAACTTCTTGTCATATATGGAGAGCTCAATGTCAAAGTAGAACATGAACTCAAAGTCGCGGCCGGGTATGGGGCGTGACTCCAGTTTTACCAGGTTGGCGCCTGTAGCGTTGAATTTGCTCAGAACACTGAACAATGTACCTGGCTTGTGGCTCATAACCATCATGATACTGGTGCGGTTGGCTCCCGGATATATGCGGGCGTTCTTGGCTATGCAGATAAAGCGGGTGTGGTTGCTGTCAAAGTTCTGGATATCCTCGGCCAGCACCTCCATGTTATAGAGGTCAACGCAGCTCTTAGATGATATTGAGGCAGTTGTGCGGTTGGGATCCTTGGCAACCCTCTGGGCGGCCATTGCGGTGTTATCGGACGGGATTATCTCTACATCCTTGAGGGCGGCCAGAAAGTGTGAGCACTGGTTGATGGCCTGTGGGTGGGAGTAGATGGTCTTGATGTCCTGGAACCTTGCTCCCTTGGCTGCCAGCAGCTGGTGGTCCACACGTACGCGTGTGCTGCGAACGATGTGCACGTTATATCTTACCAGCAGGTCATAAATCTCATTGACCGATCCTGCGGTGGAGTTCTCGATGGGCAGTATGCCGTATTCGCACAGGCCGTCGGTTACCATTCGGATAACGCCCTCAAAGGTGTTGTTGAACATGATCTCTGGTACCTCAAAGAGCTTTTCGGCGGCAATCTGAGAGTATGCGCCCTCACGTCCCTGACAGGCCACGACGGCACGCTTGGGGAACGGGGCGGGATCGGCATTGATAAGTCCCGATATGGCCTTGTAGAGAGGGGAGTCTTTCTCCTTGTACATTGCCTCATAGGCCTTGCTTATGTCAAAGATGGAGCGGTACAGCACGCGGCCGAAATCCTCCAGGTCCTCGGGGAGCTGTTTGGATATGTGTGCCAGCACCTCACGCTCACGTGATCCGGCGCTCACCGGTATGTCGTGTTCTCTCTTGTATTCGCCGATGGTGTTGACCACCTGCATTCTCTGTTGGAACAGACGGCAGATCTCCTCATCTATGCCGTCAATTTGTTTTCTGTAGTCTGTAAGGTCCATGTTTTTTACTTTGGCTTTGGCTTTGGCGTTGGCTTTGGCTATTAGTTAATTATCAATTCTTATATTGCCTCCCAATGCGTTGAAATCATCAAAGAAGGCGGGGTATGACTTGGCGGTGCACTCGGCATCGCTTATTGTTATCTTCACGTTTTTGACCGATGCCAGGATTGCCGCAGCCATGGCCATGCGGTGGTCACCCGACGGGTCGTATGAGCAGCTGCGTGCCGGGCCGCCGGTAACGGTAAGGGTGTTGTCCGATGCAAACGCATATATTCCGGCCATACCAAGAAGTTGCAGGATGGACTGCACGCGGTCACTCTCCTTGATGCGCAGACGGCGTATGTTGTCAAAGACTGTAGTTCCCTGAGCATTGGAGGCCGCTACGGCCAGAATAGGGACAAGGTCCGGAATATCGGAGCAGTCAATCCGCTCTGCAGTCAGGTTTGACGGGCGTGCGGTAACCGTGTTGCCTGCGGTTGCGATATCGGCACCCATCTTACGGAGCACGTCTACAATGCGGCGGTCACCTTGGGCCGAGTGCTCGTAGTCCAGTCCGGTGCAGGTAACGGGCTTGCCGCCTGCCACGCCTGCTGTCAGCCAGAATGCCGCGGCCGACCAGTCGCCCTCCACCGCCACCTGTGTAGCCGGGGTGGTGAACTCCTGTGCGCCGGGAATGCCGTAACCGTCGGTCGTGGGCTGTATCTCTATTCCGAACTGTCCCAGTGCATTCAGGGTAAGCCCTATGTATGATGCGCTCTCCTGCTTGCCGGTTACCACAATCTTGCTTTGGATTCCGGTAAGCGGCAGTGCCATGAGCAGACCGGATATGAACTGTGACGATACGCCTCCGTCAATGGTGTAGAGTCCGGCGGGCAGGTTACCACTGCACTTAAGCGGCATATGGCCGTTCTCTGTCATCTTTACGCCGTGAGCGGTCATCTCCTCGTAAAGAGGTGAGAGCGGACGCTCGGGCAGACGTCCCTGACCGATGAATGTAGCATCGGCCCCCAGTGCGGCGGCTACGGGGAGCAGGAACCTAAGGGTTGAGCCGCTCTCGCCGCAGTCCAAAGTCGCGCCTTTATTGACTTGACGGATGGGCTGTACGCTAAACTTTCCGTCAGTGTAGGTTATGTCTGCGCCCAGGGCGTTAAGGCAATTCATGGTTGCCTCCATATCGCGGTTCACACTCTGGCATACAATAGTGCAGGGCGTGTCAGAGAGCGCCGCGCAAATGAGCATGCGGTGGGCTACCGATTTTGACGGCGGCACCTGCACGTTTCCTGATACTGCTCCCGATACCTGTAGAATCATAATCCGGCTTTTTTCATCAGTTCAAGTACCTGACCGGCAGGCATTTTCTCCAGAGTGCATGCGCCAATCTCCTTGGGTAGCACAAGTGTAATGTCGGCTCCGCTGCGTTTCTTGTCGGACAGGATTACGCTGTAGAGTTCATCGGCAGAGTAGGGACAATTGGTCTCAAAGCAGTAGTCCTTTACTACTTTGGTTATTACTTCCGTATAATCAGTGAAGCCGTAAATCCGTGCCACCTTTGCGGCGATTATCATTCCGCGGGCTACGGCGCTTCCGTGTGTGATTGTGAATCCGCTCAGTTTCTCTATGGCATGACCGAATGTGTGGCCGAAGTTCAACAGGCCGCGAAGACCCTTGTCGAACTCGTCCTGCTCCACAACGTCGCGCTTGATCTCAATGCAGCGTGCAATCACCTTGGTCAGGTCAAAACTGTCAGGGACTGCAACTGTATCAAAAAGTTTACTATCCAGTATGATACCGTATTTGATCACTTCGGCAAATCCGTCACGCAGGACTGCGGGGTCAAGAGTATTGAGCGTATCGGTATCCAGATAGACCAGGGCGGGCTGATGGAATGCACCCACCAGGTTCTTGCCGGCGCTGATATCGACCGCCGTCTTGCCACCCACCGATGAATCCACAGCCGCCAGCAGGGTGGTGGGAACCTGGATGTACGGGATGCCGCGCAGGTAGATTGCGGCTGCAAATCCGGCCATATCGCCAACAACGCCGCCGCCAAGCGCCAGCACCATGTCGGTGCGGGTTACCTGTGCCCGGACCATGCATTCTATGAACGCTGTTACGTTGTCCAGCGTCTTGCTCTGCTCGCCGTTCTCAATCACATGGCTTACGGTTTTGAAACCGGCTGCCGTCAGGGCATCGGTTACGGTCTTGCCGTACAGAGGGAATACCTTGTCATCGCTCAGTATGGCTATGTTGCAAGGCTTGAAACGCTCTTTCAGCACCTGACCTATGCTGCCAAGACTTCCTTTGTCTATAAGGATGTCGTATGTGCCAGAGGCGTGTACGGTAATCTTTTCCATATCAGTTCTTTTCTGAGAGTTCCTTTGCAATGCGTCCGTCACGCAACAGTGCGCAGAGTGTCCGGGCGTCATCGGCCTCCATGGCACTTGCGTACTGGGTGAGGTTGTCTATCAGGGTATGTATCTCGCGCAGAAGGTTGTCCTTGTTCTCAAGGAACAGCTCTGTCCACATATTCTCGTTGAGCCAGGCCACGCGCGTAAGGTCACGGAAACTGCCTGCGCTGTAGCCCTTGTGCTGCTGGGCCGACGGGCTCTTGATGTAGGCGTTGGATACTACATGGGCCAGCTGTGATGTGAATGCAATCATGCTGTCATGCTGATCGGGGGTGGTGAATACCACGCGTTTGAGCAGCATTGGCTCCAGTAGGTGTTTTATCCTGTCCAGAAGCTGTATGTCATCGTGCGTGGGCGGGATGATTATCATGGATGCGTTCTGGAACATGGTGGCGCGTGAGTTCTTGTAACCCGACAGGTGTGTTCCTGCCATGGGGTGACCGCCGGCGTAGGTGAATCCGTAACGGGCGGCGGCTTTCATTCCGCACTCAACAATTTTGCGCTTGGTGCCGCAGTCATCGATCACCATTGTGCTCTTGGCTATCTGGGGCGCATGCTGATTTATCCACTCGCAGGCGGCATCGGGCGTAACGGCTATGTGGATAAGGTCACAATCCTTTATGTTGCTGCTGTCCAGCACCGCATCGAGCGTGCCTTCAAGCTGTGCAAAACAACTTACCGACTCGTTAAGGTCATAACCGTAGACCGTCCAGCCGGCCTCCTTGTAAGCCTTGGCCAGCGATCCGCCTATAAGACCTAATCCTACAACTGCTACTGTCATTGGGCTTTGAATTTATGTACAAAAGTACTGTTTTTTACTTTGGCTTTGGCTTTAGCTTTGGCTTTTAAATGATTTGTTTTAAGGCGTTTACTTTCCTGGCAACCTCGTCAAACTGACCGGGTGTGAGAGACTGTGCACCGTCGCACAGGGCGTTGGCGGGATCGTTATGAACCTCTATTATAAGACCGTCAGCACCGGCAGCAACTGCTGCCAGACTCATTGACGGAACCAGGCGTGACTTGCCTGTAGCGTGGCTGGGATCAACTATGATAGGCAGGTGTGACAGCTCCTTTACAACGGGGATGGCACTCAGGTCAAGCACGTTGCGGGTGTATGTATCGTAACTGCGTATGCCGCGCTCGCACAGGATTATGTTCTCATTACCGCCGGCCATGATGTACTCGGCGCTCATGAGCCACTCCTTGATGGTGCTTGACAGTCCACGCTTCAGGAGGATGGGCTTGCGGGTGCGGCCCAGGGTCTTAAGCAGTTCAAAGTTCTGCATGTTGCGGGCACCAACCTGGATAAGGTCTACATCCTCAAACAGGTCCAGATGTTTCTCGCTCATTATCTCGGTTACTATGGGCAGACCGGTTGCCTTGCGTGCCTTACGCAGCAGCTCCAGACCATCGGCACCCATTCCCTGAAAATCATACGGGCTTGTGCGGGGCTTGAATGCGCCGCCGCGCAGAAGTTTTGCGCCCGATGCCTTGACGGCCTGTGCAATCTGGGTAATCTGCTCTTCGGACTCCACCGAGCAGGGGCCTGCTATCATGGCAAAGTTGCCGCCGCCAATCTTTACTTTATTTTCACCCTGACCAATCTCAACGATGGTATCGGCCGGATGGAAACGGCGGTTGGCGCATTTGAACGGCTCGCTTATACGGGTAACTGACTCTATGATGTCAAGTCCGCTCAGCAGGTCGGGGTCAATCTTGCTGGTATCGCCTATCAGACCTATTACAGTCTGGAACTGTCCTTCACTGATATGTACATCTACTCCCTGGCCTTTGATCCAGTTGATAAGGTTTTTCTTCTGAGTCTCTGAGACTCCCGCTTTAAGTACTGCTATCATAGTTTTATATGTTTGTTTACGTATCAAAAAAGAGCCCGAATCATCGATCCGGGCTCTCTGTTATTCCTTATTTATATGCATACAACAAATTACCCGGCGTATTGTCTGGTAAACCAAAAGTAATAGAAGTATGCGTTGATTTCTTTCATATTGAGCGCAAAGGTAAACAACATTTCAACATATTGTCATCCTGAAGGCCATTTTTTGCTTTTTATTTTTCCAGGAGTTCAGCCAGGGCAAGTACCTGACGGTTGAGCTCAAACAGTTCATCGGTAAACTCGCTGTAGGTGCGACGGTTATACATCTCCCTGCGCAGTGCGTTGTGGGCGCGGCCAAACGCCTGAAGCATGTTGATGCACTGGCGGCGCATACTCTCTGCCTGATCTATTCTGAGGCGGCATTCCAGATACGTGCGGTCAAAATCGGGAAGTGGGGCGGTTCCGTTCAGGGATGTCATGTTCAGGTAGGCACGGTAATTGTTTTCAAGTCCGGTGCGCTCATTCTCTATGACGGATTTGAAATCGTCCGATTTAAGGGTCCCGGTCAAAGACTTGACGCAGTCATCCACCAGCTTGTCGCCGTGTTCCAGGAATGACCGGACCATACGGCGCTGGCGGCGTTTGCCGTACTGTTCGGCCAGGTACCCGCTGGTCCTGCCTATCTGCTTGGCTATGCCAGGCTCATAAAGCGTACCCCAGTCAAGTTTGTTGTAAGCTATGGCCAGCGAGTCCATGTTGCGGCCTATCCCGCGCAGTTCGGTGCCGTTCTGTTTCCAGCGCGATTCACTGCTTATTGACTTCAGTGCGCGGATGTAACTCTCCAGAATGTTAATGCACACATCGGACTTATCGGCCAGAAGGGAGAGCTGGGTCCGGGCATCGGCCAGTCCGTTGAGTTCCTGTATGCGGGCCTGGGCGGTGTTGAGTGATGCCGCGTATATGAGGCCGCGTTCCATGTTCACATCGTTGAGCACGCGGAGTATGCTGCCGGGACCGGTTACTGTCGAATCTGAGACCACAGCAAGGGAGTTGACACGCTTCAGCTGGGCCTTGGTCATGGAGGCGCATCCCGACATGTATATAATGAGGAATAACATGGTGCACCACACGGCGATAGCCTTGATCACCCGGATGCACTCTTTGATTACGGTCTCTGTGATGTCAAGCGATTTTGGGATTCTGTTCATCTTTGTGACCAGCGCCCGGAGCTCCTTGGCCTGCAGGTTGATGCTGCCTGCACTCTCGCGGAACCTCTCTACAAGGCCGGTCTCAACATTCACTATGGCTCTGCGCTCAGCCTCACGAAGGGTTACGCACGCCTGTTCCATTGTCTCTCTGTCCTCTTGGGACAACCCCGGATCCATACGTCCGGCATCGGCCTTGGCGAGTGCCTGGGCAATCTCGTCCAGCCGCAAACTGACATTCTCTTTCATCTTACGGGAAAAGGATTTTGTGCAAATATACAAAAGGGACGCTTCTGTTTTGTATATTTGCAGTAAATAATAAGATAATGGCACAGACAACAGCAGACGACAAGAAAATCATCTTCTCCATGGTGGGGGTGAGCAAGCAGTTCCAGAACAACAAGCAGGTGCTTAAGGATATATACCTGAGTTTCTTTTACGGAGCCAAAATTGGTATCATCGGTCTTAACGGAAGCGGTAAATCAACCCTGCTCAAGATAATCGCCGGCATTGAAAAGAGCTATCAGGGACAGGTGGTGTTCAGCCCCGGATACAGCGTGGGTTATCTGCCGCAGGAGCCGCAGCTGGACCCCGACAAGACAGTCAAGGAGGTGGTCATGGAGGGCGTGCAGCAGATTTATGACACCCTTAAGGAGTACGATGAGGTTAACCATAAGTTCGAGCTGCCGGAATACTATGAGGACCAGGACAAGATGGATGCCCTGATGGCCCGACAGGCCGAACTGCAGGATATGATTGATGCCACCGATGCCTGGAACATAGACAACCGTCTGGAGCAGGCCATGGATGCCCTGCGCTGTCCGCCCGAGGACCAGAAGACAGGTGTGTTGTCAGGTGGTGAGCGCCGCCGCGTAGCTCTGTGCCGTCTTTTGCTGCAGCAGCCGGACATATTGCTGCTGGACGAGCCTACCAACCATCTGGATGCCGAGAGCATACAGTGGCTGGAGCAGCATCTGAACCAATACGCGGGTACGGTCATTGCCGTTACTCATGACAGATACTTCCTGGACAACGTGGCCGGCTGGATTCTGGAACTGGACCGCGGTGAGGGTATTCCATGGAAGGGCAACTACTCAAGCTGGCTGGAGCAGAAATCACAGCGTCTGGCCCTGGAGGAGAAACAGGCATCCAAGCGCCGCAAGACCCTGGAGCGTGAGTTGGAGTGGGTACGTATGGCTCCAAAGGCCCGTCAGGCCAAGGGTAAGGCCCGTCTTAACTCTTATGACAAACTTATGAACGAGGACGTTAAGGCCAAGGAGGAGAAACTGGAGATTTTCATCCCCAACGGACCGCGTCTGGGTAACAAGGTTATAGAGGCCAAGGGCGTGGCAAAGGCGTTCGGAGACAAACTGCTGTTTGATGACCTGAACTTCTCGCTGCCGCCAAACGGCATAGTGGGCGTTATCGGTCCCAATGGTGCAGGTAAGACCACCCTGTTCCGTCTGATAATGGGTCTGGAGAAGGTTGACAAGGGTACGTTCGAGATAGGTGAGACGGTAAAAATTGCTTACGTAGACCAGCAACATAAGGATATTGATCCCGATAAGAGTGTCTATCAGGTGGTAAGCGGAGGCAACGAGCTGATACGCATGGGTGGCCGCGACATCAACGCACGCGCATATCTTGGCCGCTTCAACTTTACCGGTGCCGATCAGGAGAAAAAATGCGGTGTTCTGTCCGGCGGTGAGCGCAACCGTCTGCAGCTGGCTATGGCACTTAAGGAGGAGGGTAACGTGCTGCTGCTGGATGAGCCTACCAACGATATCGATGTAAACACCCTGCGAGCCCTTGAGGAAGGTCTGGATGATTTTGCCGGTTGCGCCGTGGTTGTAAGCCATGACCGCTGGTTCCTGGACCGCATCTGCACCCACATCCTGTCGTTTGAGGGAGACTCAAAGGTGGTCTTCTATGAGGGCTCGTACTCCGAATACGAGGACTACAAGATCAAACAGTTGGGTTATCAGGAACCCAAGCGCATACATTACCGCAAGTTGCAGTAAACTCTTTTGACACATTAGGGAGCACTGAAACAAAAACAGGAGATTTTGTTTCAGTGCTCCATCTTTGGGACATGTCTTGACGGCTTGTCATTTTTAAAGATGTTATTTTTGAACATTAAGTAAAAAATGTAAACCGTTATGTGCAAGTCACCATCAACAGAATCAGGCCGCTGCAAGGCCTCTCTCTCTTACAGTTTAGTTTGGGTTATCCTGTCTGCACTCTCATTGCTTTCGTTGTCGGCAAATGCCCAGACGGCAATGACAGGGATAAGCATCTCACCTGCCAGTCAGACAGTGGTTGCCGAAGACGAAGCAGAAGCTTATTTTGAAATCAGTATTATTCCTCAGGGTGCTGACGGATCGGATGTCAGCAGTGCTCAGGTAACTTTGAGCAATCCTGATGTGGCCAGTATCGAAGGCCGAAAAATAGAGCGGACAATAGTTTCAAACTTGCAGTCCGGGCAGCCTTACTATATGAAGTTGAGGCCGTTGAAAGATGGTGAAACCGATATTGAGGTAACGGTTACAATGAATGATGAGACCGGCTTTTCGGCCACTGCCAAACTTATTGTGGAACCAAAGCCGGTCAAACACGTCACAGGAATAAAGTTTGATACAAATTGGTTGGAAATCACAAATACCTGGGACTGGTGGGAACTGAAAGGCACGGTAACGCCTTTTGAACCGGATAACGGCAAGATACATATATTCATGAGCAACCCTATTATCAAGTTGGATAATACTGAAATAAATGTATACACCGAGTGGCATGACGGTGAAGATCGCAGCAGGTTCAACGTATTCTGGACTGAAAAAAACCAAGGCCGTCCTGAATTCCTTTCATACGGCATAACAAAAGTCACCGCCACTACCGATGACGGAGGCTTTACTGCTGAGTGCATAATAAACCGTCCGGCAAACGCACAAATTGACGGCTTCCATCAGGTTTATTTCCGTGACATTTACGGAAATGAGTTAGCGCATGAGACCATTAAGGACGGTGATGCTGCTATTGCACCCCTTTCCCGTTTGCCGGAAGTGAATGGCCGTGAGTTTTTGGGATGGTCGGATGATTTCAGTCATGTAACTTCCGATATGGTAATATATGCCATGTATTCAGCCAATGCAGAGATGATAGACAAACCTCTTGTACATTTTCCTGATGCCACGATGTTCTATGACTATGACGGATACGGCTTTAAGGGTGCCGTTGATGCAGACGGTTGCACATTGATAGGTGATTTTTCAAAGAACTTCTCTAAAGCAGGTGAAATAGATGGCCTGAATATCTGGAGTGACGTTGGAGGCATGTATTTCATAGATGATATCAATGCTGACGGCAAGCCGGATTATTTCATAAGGGTTGACGGAAATATGGGATCCAGGTCATATATGACCCTTGTGAGTGAAGGTAATAAATACAGTTGGCAGGAGGGTGTATATATTGTTCCCGGAATGGATCTGAACTCTGACGGGCGTATAGACCACCTGCGTTATGGCAATGGCTGGTATGTATGCTATGCGCAGCCGGACGGCTCTTTCCGTGAGGAATTCATGCAGATCATGTCAGCTTCAGAATACGAGAGCAGTTTTGATCCTGACGCATGGACTTCGACGGCAATCAGGACACAATCCGGACTTGTGGCAAACTATGGCTATGTAAGCGGTCTGTCAGCCGTATGTCTGGCCAAGGCTCCCATGCGTTCAGCCTCAAGGACCGGTGAAACATCCAGAGCACCGATGCGCTATGATGAGGTTCCTGCTCCTACTCACTGCATAGATCTTAATGCTGACGGCAGGATGGACCTTATCGATGAGAATCAGGGAATAGTCTATTTCAATATGGGTAACGCCAAATGGGTGGTTCAGTCTGTTGGCGGTTCCGTGCTCAGTGCAGACCTTAACGGTGACGGCTTTATGGATTATGTATTACCTGGTGAGGAGCTTGTCACAATGATCTATAAGAATGGAGGTGAGTTCTCCACACAGACTCTTTATGAGAATATTCAGGTTGACAAGGATATGTATTGCTATGACTTTGACGGTGACGGTGATGTGGATATACTTGTCACTTTCTCCGCTCCGTACAATGCCACCGGATTTGCCTACACCATGTTCTTTGTCAATGACGGCAGCGGCAATTTCACTCAGCTGGATGAGCAGGATTACGGAGATAATCTGCTTGTGTTCAAGGCCTGTCAGGATGCCGATGGAGACGGCATTATGGACCTGGTGGCCTTGCGCGGTACATTCTCTGGCGGCGACCTGTTGACTGGTGATTCGGTCGATGTGGTGCTGATAAAAGGAACCGGCAGTCTCTCTTTCAGAGATCCTGTAAAACTGTTTGCCGTAAGTACGGACCCGGTTCTCTTAGGAGATGGCTATGAACGCGGTTTGTGGGAAACTACTGCGTCGGTTTATGACATCAGTGTAGAGGACATTGACAATGACGGACTTATGGAGATATGGGCATCCGGAAGGTACAATGTTTATGAAGAGGTGTATTATGATTCTTGGGACAATAACCATGAGTATCCCCAGACCAGAAGATGCAACTACACATATCTGTATAAGGTGGCTGGAGAGGCAAATGCTGCTCCTTCCGCTCCTGCCCGTCCGTCAGTGATTTATGACAATGGCATTCTTACGGTGACTTGGGCTGACGGCAGTGACTCGCGTACAGGAAAACAAGACCTTACCTACGCTTTGCGTATAGGAACCACAAGCGGAGGCATGGAGATAGTAAGGCCTCATTCCAATGCCGATGGCTCACGTCGCAACTTTACGGACGGCGAGATGGGCAAGCTTCATAGTTACAGCATTGATTTGGGCAGCTATCTGCCGGGTAAGGTATATGTGGCGGTACAGGCAATCGATGCCCAGCATCGCGGTTCGGCTTGGAGCGATGAGGCTGTAGCAGAAAACCCGTCCATACCGGTCAATATTACAATCAGCAAGGACAAGATTAATTTTAATGATAGTCTTACTGTAGGATTCACCCCTCTGCCGGACGGATACATCCGTTCTTGGAAGTGTGAGGACGGTGAGGTTGTGAGCCAGACAGCCAGTACAGCCCAAATCCGTTTCAACTCCGCAGGTAAGAAGCAGATAACCATGACTGTGACCGGCCCCAACGATGTAATTGCTCAGAACAGTGCATTGGTGACTGTGAACGGTACAGGTTTAGGCAGTTCCATCCACATGGATCAAAACCAGTATAACATGTACGGGGATATGGCTAACGTCAGTTACGTGGCTGATTATACGTTTGACGGTTATATGGACGGAGCGTTTGAGAGTACCTTTTACCGTGGAGGTGAGAACTATTCATTAAGCAAGGCATCCGGTCTATGGGCGACCGGTTTGGTAATCAATGAAGGCAAGTGGTATGACTATGACCACAACGGAGCTGCGGATTTTGTCTTTTATAACGGAAGTTTCTATTCAAGGTCAAATAATGGACAGTATGAGGAATACCTGGACGGCAACTCATATTATCTTCCTCATAACGGAACAAATAACCTTAAGGCAAAGGTAGAGGATGATGGAGTGCAGCGTCTTTTCCATAACTATAACCAGTTTGGAAATATGATTGATTTCAATCACAACGGCTATTATGATTATTTGTCATATGATTATAATAAGAGCTATCCATATCCCATAAGTATGTTCAGTCGTCTAAGTGACGGTACATACAGCAGTAACGGTGAGAGTGGAATAGACTACTTCAATACCGACTGGTCCAGAACCACATATATTGATATGGATAGGGATGGATACACCGATATAGTTATGCTTAAAGGTGATGATGGTCGGGGATATCCATATTCCGCAGCAGTGGCTTTCCTTAATCAGGGAAACGGCATATTTGAACGTCTTGAGATACCGTTTGAGCAGGAAATTGCCCTTGAGGATATGGGTAACAGATACAGTACGTTTGAAAAATCGGATTGCTCAGGAAGTACGTTTGCCGATTTCAATAATGACGGCTTTACGGATATATTTGCATGGCGTAATTATGACGGTGCACCATACATAATGTACAATATCAACAATGATCATTTCAGCTCCCCGCAAATATTGCCGTACGGTGAGGTTGAATCATTTAAATTCTCTGACGACGGCAGACGTTATTATAGTACATGGTTGTTTGGTTACAGTTTTGCAGATGTCAACAATGACGGTTACCTGGATATTGTGTCTCTTCAGCCGGTTGCAACGGCCGGAAACGGAATAATGGGCATTTATGTCCACTATATGGGTAGGGACGGTGTCAAGGATCAGGGGTTCCTGGCTAAGGAATGGGAAAAGAACAATTATTATTCCTATTCCATTGCAAGTTCGAACGGGCTTTACAATAATTTCTCATTATTACAGATGCCGGGCAAACTGTTGTTGTTAAACCTGTCCATGACTCCCGAAGAAAGGAGTGAATGGTATGATGATAGTGGTTATCATTCTGAGATAATAAGAGAAGCGTATTATGATTGTTTCCCCATAGAAGGCAGTGCCAATATCCGTCCTTCGGCTCCGTCGGGCGTGCGTGCCGTTCAGACTGCAGATGGGCTGCTCATAGAGTGGAACGATGCTCAGGATGACCATACCTCCGGTGTCCAGATGCGCTATAACGTATCGGTAAAACATGCCGGACAGTCAGGTGCTGGCGCATTCGTGATTTCACCCCAAAACGGACTTAATGCAGATGCGGCTTATCTGCCGAATTATGCTTATGTCAAGGCCACAAGGTATCTGGTGCCGATATCGGCATTATCGGCAGGTGATTATGAAATACAGATTCAGGCCATTGACTTGTGGAACAGCACAAGTGAGTTCTCTGAGCCTGTGACAGTATCGATAGACCGTTATGTGATTGACGCGCCCACACTGGTGAGCCTGGGTGATGAAGCATTGATAACCTATATGGGTGATGCATCTGCAGCAACACCTACATGGAACTTTGACGGCGGTACAGTGGTAAGTGGAAGCGGTTACGGACCATACCGTGTAATGTGGAATGATGGCGGAACCAAGACCATAAGCCTGACAATTAGCGGCAAGACATATGAGCGTATGATTGTGGTTGATGTCAATGATGTTGAGGTGAGTGTTCCTGAGTACCTGTTTGAAGGTGCTGTATCTCAGGTGGATATTCCTTCCGGTATTACCGTACAATGGGAGGTGTTCATTGATGGAAAATACAAGCGTCTTACCGCAGGTGGCATAAACGGTACGGACAGCAGACTCTCCGTATCGGATGGAAAACTCAAGGCCAGCAAGGGTAATAAGAGTCTGGGAGAAGTTACACTTAGGCTTACACTCATCAATGCAAATGGAACCAGAAAGGTGGTGGAGCAGCAGGTAAGTATCCTGTCGGCCGACAACATACCCGCCGTCACTCTTGTCACTTCTGACGCACAGGGCCATTTTGTAATAGGATTCCAGGCATCATCACAGTATTTTGTGGGTGTTCGCATCTATAAGGAAAGTAATGTGTCGGGGCAGTTCATCGAGCTTGGCACGGTAGATCCGCTGACTGGCAGTTATACCGATCCTACATCAAACTCAAGCATCAAGGCCGAGCGTTACAGCATAGCAGGTGTCATGAGCAACGGAACCCTTACACCATACAGCAAGGTCCATCAGACCGTTCACATGAACATTAACCGCGGTATTCAGGATAATACGTATAATCTGATATGGAATGCCTATAAGGGTGCCGATGTGGTCAGTTACAACATACTGCGCGGAGAGTCAGATTCAGATTTGGCTCAGATAGCATCTGTTTCGGCTTCCAACCTGTCATATACCGATGTGACTCCTGATGCATCCAAACCTTACTATGCCATTGAGTATGTCCTGGCTGATAATGCGGCACAGGCATCCAGAAGGGCTCCGGGTTCAGTCACTGGCCGAAGCAACGCCGTAAGCACCCAGGCTGTACGTAATGTGACATACGTAACCGGACTCTCAATTCTGTCGGCCAGCGGATCTTACTCTACGACCGCCACCAATCCGTCTGTATATCTGTATGCCGAGTTCTCACCGGTATCGGCAACTTACAAGACAGTCAGATGGGAGATTGTCTCCGGTACGGGACTGGCCACAATATCCGAAGAGGGACTCCTTACCGCTACGGTTCCCAACCGCGGCGGTACGGTTACGGTACGTGCTACAGCTCTTGACGGATCGGGCATGAGCGCTACAAGGCAGATCTCAATCGGCAGTATATCATGCTTCACCGTAACGTTCACAGACTGGGACGGTACTGTGATTGACGTCCAGACTGTAGAATCCGGACAGGGAGCACGTCTGCCTGACGCCCCGTTCCGTGCAGGATACAAGTTTGCAGGTTGGGATAAGGATGTGTCGGTTGTAACCGGAAATATTACGGTCACGGCTCTCTATGTGCAACAGACTGCCGTAGAAGATGTAAAGGCCGGCAACCGGAGCTGGGATACGTATAAAGTGCTGGATTCTGAAGGAAAGTTGTATATAGTTACACCGTCAGGAATATACAATACTCACGGAGTGCGGCAGAAATAAGACGTGAAATCTTGTGGTTTTCAGTTTTTTTGAGATAACTTGCACAGACAAGACAATTGTAAATGAACATTATACTACCTGTTTTTCTGATCGGTGTATCGGTATGCTGGTACGGGATGAGGGCAATAGACCTGTTAAAGCTCTCATCGCCGTCCAGGCTGCAGAAGTTGCTGTGTATAATATTCATATGGTGGAGTGTTTCCACATTCAAGGATTTAGCCATCTATATACCCGGAACAGATACTGACGTAGTATTGGACCATATCTTTTACATAGACGGCTGCGGGGCGGTAACGTTTGCCCTGTTCCTTATCGAGCTGACATCACCGGGGTGGGTAAGGACCCGCCGTGTACTGTTGCTGTCGGCTCCATTCCTTCTGTTCCTGCTGCTGCATTTCCTGGCCAATTCAGATCTGCTGCATACGGTTTTTACGGTATTCTTTGTGGTGTTTGCATGGTCTGCCGTCTTATATGCCATGTACAAGAGCCGGAAGTACAGGAAAGCCATTCAGGAGACCTATTCCAATCTGGATGATGTGGATATATCATGGATTTGGAAGATCATTGCCGTATTCATTGTATGTCAGCATGTGTGGTGGGCCGTATCTGACACACTCGATGTCCTGGCAGACTCATTCTACTATGTCAGTTCGCTTGTCTGCTGGTCTCTGGTAATGCTAGGGGTTAACCGCATGCGTGCGCTCAGACTGCCGGATTACCCGGGATATGACGGCAGGCAGGCGGATTCCGAATCGGAAACGGCGGAGACTCTGAACACGCGTAAGCGTACCTCGGGACTGGAAGGCAGGTTGGAGAAGCTTATGGAGGATGAGGAGCTGTACACTAATCCGGACCTTACGCTCAGCAATCTGGTCGATAGGCTTGGAACCAATCGTACATACCTTTCAGAATACATTTCAACAGAGCTTGGTACCACATTCTATGATTATGTGAACCGTCTGCGCATAGAACGCAAGGTGATACCTATGCTGCTTAACGGTAATAAAAACTATTCATTGGAGTACATTGCCGAGCAGGCCGGATTCAAGAGCCTGACCACATTCCGCAGGGCATTCAAGAAACTTACCGGGCAACTTCCGAGTGAGTATATGCGCCAGAACGCCGGCAGTTGAGGCTGCGATAAGTGAGCCTGGGCCAAGTCCTGCTCAGACCATCATCCGTGTAAGGGGGAAAGGGCGGTTTTGAAATAACTGAACATTTATTATATTTGTATTCATTCCAATATTGCTTTTGACTGATGAACCTTAAAAAAGACGTTCACATCGGCCAGGAAATAGAGCGTATTTTACATGATAGTGGTATGCCCGTTACTGAGTTTGCAGCACGCATTTGCTGCAACAGAAAGAACGTGTATGACATTTTCCGTCGCAAGACCCTCCAGATAGATCACATCATCCGCATATCCGAAGTCCTGAATTATGACTTCATCCAAAACTGCTACTATGACTACACCAAGTGTCCCGAAGATAAGTATTACAAGTTCAGAATTCATATAAAAGGGGATAATTGCAGCATAGAGCAGTGTGATAATTAATGCCACACCATGTCTCATTTCTTTACCCGCGGCCGATACTGCCAATACACTAAACCTTTGTACCTTTTCACCCGTAAAAAAGGCAATACCGCCAAAGCCGAAAGAGGCGGACTTATTACTAATTACTAAAACTTATTGTTTATGGGTTGTTTATATGAAAATCCCCAGAGTGCGCGTGCCGAAGGGCGTTCCGAAGAACAGAGAAAGGCTATCTATTATTTTGCACCTCGCGGAGGCTGTATCGGAAAGCTGTTTTTGAGATCGATTTCTGATGAACAGTATGATCAGATGGTTGGAGAGCAAGTAAATAAAATCGGTGACTTGGAGCGTGCTTTAAAGAAACTCGGCATTGACGAGTCAATGGTACAGGAAGTAAAACCACTGAGACTTGAAGGATACAATTTCAACGGCGACGTTTTCATCAAACAGGGAAAGGACCGCAAATGGCGCAGTTCAAGCTATCAGATAACATGGGTGCTCTGCAGCGACAACCAATTATATTTTTATTCCTACACCTTCAACATGGATGAAGACGGAAAGAAGGAGGTAGCCGAAGAGTACTTCTACAAGGATATCACCAACATCAACCATACCAGCGAGACAGAGGAGAAGATTACCGACCGTGACTCAAAGGGCAATCCTATCTCAAGGGCAAACGTTTCATATAACGAATTCTGTATAAGCGCTATGGGCGACAAACGCTATTGCGCTATGACGGCGAATGAGGATACCGAACGCGCCATTCAGGGCCTTAAGGCTAAATTGCGTGAAAAGAAAAACTCATAACCATTGCTCTTTCGCCGCGAAAACAGGTGTTGTACAGGAATAAATGCCACACAGCACCATTCTGAAGCAGAAATATTCCGATATGTACGTCAACGAAAGTTGATCAGACCACGACGTACCATACCGAAATTTGTTGCCTGGATGGTTATAACCGCTGTGTCGGCATTCCTGTCGGCATCGGTGTTTTATCATTCCGACATTGCCCATTCCTGTTTTTGGGGAATGGTGGCAGCGTTACTTTTAACAGCCCGACGATTGGTCATAGCTGCAGTGGAGATATATCAGCGATACTCACCTGAGGATATCAGACGTAGCTGTATGCTGATGCCTACCTGCTCTGAATACTGTATTCTGGCCGTTCAAAAATACGGTGCTGTAGTAGGATGCACAATGACACTATATCGTCTGCTGTTCAAATGCCGCGGCCATATCTATCGCGAAGACTGGCCATAATCAAGTATTATTAAACAAATTAAATTAATGACATATGGGACTTTTCAGCAAGAATCAGAAAATGCCCGACGCAGTAGGTACAAGAGAATGGATTTCCGACATTCAACACCGACCTGAAGAGGATCAGTATGATGACAAGCGGATAATTTGGCTACATCCCAAGCATGACTTCAACGTCAATTCCGTGCTTACCGTCCGTCCGGGCGAACAGGCCATATTCATAGATAACGGTAATGCCATTGACACTTTTACAAGCGGACGTTATGTCCTGAATACGGAAAACCGTCCTATAACAAGTTGGATACGTAATATTTTCAGCGGTGGCGCCACCACATTCCATTGTGATGTATATTTTGTGCGTGAAGCACACACGGAGGAAATCCAATGGGGTACGGACGGTCCATTGCAATTGTTTGATGAAGACTGGGGCGAACTCAAGATTTTCGGCTATGGCGCTTTTAAGATAAGCATCGGCAATCCGTTGCTGATGCTTCGCAAGATGATAGGCAGTAATCTGGAATTCGAGACCCAGGAAGGATTGAACAAGTATTTTCATCACGAAATGCTCCAGCATATCAGCAGCAATATTACTGATTGGCTGAAAACGACCAAAAAGGAGACAGGCTCTGAATATTTCAATATCATAAATGAATATGTCAAGATGTCCAATGCCATCTTCCCGGCACTGGAACCTATTATTGCAAATTATGGCTTAAGACTGCAGTCTTTCTCGATAGCACATCTGGATATTGAAGTTGATGAAGAGGTAAAGGCAAAGATACAGATGGCTCAGGCCAACCGCAGGGCACGCATCACGGAAGCACAGGGTGCAGCCGGCGAAATGGCTGCCCTCCAGAACAGTCAGGTAAGTCAGGCATGGCTGGCTCAGCAGCAGATGGAGGTTATGAAAAACTTGTCTCAGAACGAAAGTGGCGGAGGCATGGCATCAGCAGGTATGGGGGTCGGAATGGGTATCGGAGCCATGGGTATGATGGGTGGTATGATGAACGGAATGACAGGCAGTATGCAGCCTGTTCAGCCTCAGCAACCCGCAGCACCGGCAACAGATGACCCTATGGCTAAACTCCAGAAACTCAAGTCAATGTTTGAGATGGGGCTGATTACGCAACAGGAGTTCGAAGCGAAAAAGCAGGAAATATTGTCTAAACTTTAATTGATATATTTATGAAAAGACAACGCATTCTCTGGATTGTACTGGATTCGGTATTCATCATCATATTCAATATCTTTTTCTTTTCTTTATCCAAAAGTGATTTGCCGGCTTCAGTGTGGGTTAACTATTTCTTCATTCATTTGTCCTACATTCTTCTGCTATGCACATCATTTCTTGTGCGGCGTGGAAACAGCGGTGCTGCTGACTATGCCCGTCCTCTCTACCTCGGCACTTCGTCATACTTCCTGATCACTCTGCTGGTTGGAGTGATGCTGATTATTATATCGCCGCAAAAAGCTAAAGCATCATGGCTTATCCATGTCAGTCTGCTGGCTGTCGCAGCTGTTTATCTGATAGCCAATATGATATCCAACGAGCACATTGCCGACAATATGGAAAAGCAGGAGAAAGACCTTCAGTATATAAAGAAAATGTCAGCACGGCTCAAGCCCCTGATAACCGAAGCCCATGACAGCGAGGTGTCACGCAGAATTGAACGTCTTTACGATACGGTTATGGCCAGCCCCGTCAAGTCCAATGAGAATGCGCAAGTGGTAGAGGCACAGCTCATAGGGATGCTCGCCGAACTGGAGGATTCCGTAAATGAAGGCAAGGCCATGGACCAGACCCGCATCATTGACGAAATGCAGAAACTGGTAAACCGCCGGAACTCTATGCTTTGATTTGAACTGGAACAAACCTGACTCATTTTTAATAAACTTATACTCTATTGTTATGTACGATTATGAGATAACCGTCGATCAGTGTCCTCAATGTCACAGACCGGTTGGACCGAATGATGAAACATGCGGTTCCGGACATCCTATCCGTCGAACCCCCAGGAACCTTGCATCTGCCGGTATTCCTGAACTCAACAAGTATATCATTGCCTATGGTAATCTGGCCAAAGAACACCCGGAAAGTAAACTGGCCAATGCGCAAATGGGAATGTGCTTTGCCAAACTCAAGCAGTATGACAAAGCCCTGACTTTCCTGGATAAGGCAACCGAAGACAACTGGGAGGACGACGGCGCATGGTTTATGACGGCAGTATGTCTTCTCAGAGGCAAAAAACCCTTCCTGGCTCAGCGTCAGGATATCAACAAGGCGATAGATTGCCTGAATACAGCCAACCAGATAAATCCTTCAAGCCTGAATTACGTGCTGTTGGGATTCATTAAGGAGGATTACTTTGAACGCAAGTATCTCAATGTATCTCCATCGGCGGCCGAGGAGTATGCAAAAGCCAGTGAATATGGCAATATAGACGATGACAAGTCTACGCTTGCCTCACTTCTCGGGTTATAAAACGGTTTATCAGACCGTTCAGGATATTGATGCATCCATCGGCATTGCCCATTGAAAGCTGTTCTTGTCCGTTGTCAAATATTGTGAAAAAAAATAGGAATCTGTTCTTTTAATTACCTTATATTTGCAAGATAAAGAACAGAAGATGAAAAGAATGGTTTGGGCTGCCCTGATGGCGGCGGTAGTGTTGGGTTGTCAGGCGGATCCTTATGTGGTGCGCACCACCAATGGTAAGGTACGCGGTTTTGAAGAGGAGGGCACGATGGCATTCAAGGGTATTCCTTATGCCAAGGCAGAGCGTTGCATGCCACCGGCTCCGGTAGATAAATGGGACACCATACGGGATTGTACCCAATGGGGACCGCAGTCACTCCAGGGAGGCCGCATCCAGAATGGCAGCGCCGAGGACTGCTGCGTACTCAATGTATGGACAACCGATACCAAAGGAAAGAAACCCGTAATGTTCTGGTGCCATGGAGGCGGGTTTGACTCGGGCACATCGGCCTGGAACCCCGGCATGGGTCTGGCCAAGAAGGATGTGGTTGTGGTAAGCCTTAACCATCGTCTCAATATCATAGGATTCCTGGACCTTTCGGCCACCGGTGACCCCAAGTACAAGTACTCGGGCAATGTAGGCATGATGGATGCCGTCAAGGCCCTTGAGTGGGTGCGCGACAATATCAGCCGTTTTGGAGGCGATCCCGATAACGTGACCATATTCGGTGAGTCAGGTGGCGGCGGAAAGGTGGGCACCCTTATGTGCATGCCGGCAGCCAAGGGACTCTTCCACAAGGCAATCATAATGAGCGGTACCATATTGAATGTCAATACCAAAGCCATGACCGAAGAGTTGGGACTTGCGGTCCTTGACCAGTTAGGAATTCCGCACAATGAGCCGGACCGCATAAAGGATGTACCTTATGACAGGCTCTATCAGGCAGGTCAGCGCGCTTTGGCAGCAAGCGTGGGCACTCGTACTCCGGGAACGCCTATCATGTGGGGGTTTGGTCCTACGCCCGATGGCGAAGTGCTGCTTCAGCAACCGTTCCAGCCTGATTTTGCAGAGATTACAGATGACATTCCGCTGGTGATAGGTACCACTTTCAATGAACTTCAGCGCGGTCAATACAACCGTGTAATGACCCTGGATGAGGCAAAGGATGCGGTCCGTGCCACATTCGGCGATGAGACCGATGCATACGCCCAGGCTTTAGCCAAGGCATGGCCGGATTATATTCCGCAGGACCTGCCGTCCATCGACCCGCTTTTCCGTGCCAAGACCGTCATCACTGCCGATGCCGCATCGGCCTCCAAAAGCGCTCCGGTATATAACTATATGTTTACCTGGAAATCTCCATCTACACATGTTTCGGCGCATGGCGCAGAGCTGAATTTCTGCTTCAAAACCTTGCATCTGGCCGGGCGTGACCTGCCCAACCCATCAGGATCCGACAAGCTTCTGGCTGACCGCATGGCGCAGTCCTGGGCCAACTTTGCGCATACCGGCAATCCCAATGTGGAGGGACTGCCGGAATGGCATCCATATACCCGTGACAACGGCGAGTGTTTTATGTTCGGCCCCGAGATTGAGATCCGGAACAATTTTGACCGGGAGCTGCAGGATATTATCAACCGCCATTGCTTCACTAAACTGGATGCATTCCGTGCCACAGGCTCGTTAAGATAAGGCTGTCCTATATGAAAGTAGCTATAGTTCAGAACAATCCTTCAAAGGGTAATACGGTAGCAAACCTGGCCGCGCTTGACCTCCTGACAGGTGACGGGTGCGGGGCCGATATCTACGTTCTGCCCGAAATGTTTGCCACAGGTCAGTATATTGACCCAAGTCCTGTCGTTCAGACTATGGAAGGAGAGATAGTGGATTGGATGCGTAACAAATCCGTCAAACTGGATGCTGCGGTCTGCGGTACGCTTCCTGTCATTGAAAACGGCCATACTTATAACCGTCTCTGTTTCTGCATGCCAGACGGACAGATGGTATGTTATGACAAGCACCATCTGTTTACATACTCCGGGGAGAGTGAGTATTTCACTCCGGGCAACGATAGGGTTGTGGTCAGTTTCCGCGGGCTCAGGATATTGCTGTTGATTTGTTATGACCTTAGATTCCCCATATTCAGTCGCAACAGGGATGATTACGATGCAATTCTCTATCCCGCCAACTGGCCCGATAAACGAATACTTGCCTGGGATACGCTGTTGCGTGCAAGAGCTATCGAGAACCAGTGCTTTGTAATAGGAGTAAACCGCTCAGGCAGTGATGAATTCGGTTTCTATCCGGGTCACAGCACCATCATCGGCCCTTATGGAGATGTTGTCGTAGAGACCGATGAGAGCCCGCAGATGGTATCGGCAGAGCTTGATATGGATAGGCTGATAAGATTCCGTGACAAATTTCCGGTATTACAAGATGCCGATCTGTGAATAGTCAACTAAAAATATATTTCGTTGGCATATGAAAAAGGTCTTTATTGCGCTGATTGTGTTGTTATGGCCAGTTGTGAATGCGGTATCGCAGAGTATGATTCTGGGTGGTGAGTTGAGCAACTCGGCAGCCACATCGGTCCATGATATAGATGAGGTCCTGCCGCGCATGAAATCATTGGGTCTGAACACAGTGCTGGTACCCGCTTATTGGGAGCTGCTGGAACCTGTTGAGGGTAAGTTTGACTTCACGCTTATAGACCGCACTATTGATGTGGCAAGGAGCCAGGACCTTAAGATAGTGTTCCTTTGGTTCGGGGCGTGGAAAAACTCAATGTCCTGTTATGCTCCGGGATGGTTCAAGCAGGACACCAAGCGCTTTCCCAGGGCCGAAACAGCTGCCGGAAAGCCGCTTGAGATAGCCAGTTGTTTCAGTGACAACGTTCTCAAGGCCGATCTCAATGCATTCAGCACCCTGATGGAACGCATTGGTCAGAAAGATCCGCAGCACCAGGTAGTCAGTATGATGCAGATTGAGAATGAGATAGGTATGCTGGAATCGGCCCGCGACCACTCCAGGCTTGCAGAGAAGGCATACATCGGCCAGGTCCCTCAAGTGCTGCTCAAGAAACTGGGCATAAAGAAAGGAGGCACCTGGGCGCAGGTATTTGGAACCGATGAATATGCCGATGAAAAATTCATGGCCTACCATTACGCCTGCTATGTGGAACAGCTGGCTCTTGCGGCGCGCTCCATCCACGACATGCCGCTTTTTGTGAATGCCGCCATGAACAGCCGCGGCCGCAAGCCGGGTGACTATCCGTCGGCCGGCCCTCTGGCGCACCTGATAGATTTCTGGAACGCAGGTGCTCCCAGCATAGATTTCCTGGCTCCCGATATTTACGATACCGGGTTCAGAATGTGGGCCGGGAGATATGCCATTCCCGCACGTCCGCAGGATGGCGGTGTTGTCCGGAACAGGTTGTTCATCCCTGAGACCCGATGCTGCAGGGATTGCGGAGTGAGGGCGATGTATGCGTTCGGCCAACATGACGCTTTAGGCTTTTCGCCGTTTGCCATAGACCAGGCATCGGCCGATGAGACCGATAACATCACAAAAGCCTACAATCTGCTAAGACAGGTCTCAAATCTGAAACCGGCCGACAGGAAGAACTCATGGGGACTGCTCTTTGACCAGGAGGATACAGAGCGGATTATCGATGATGAAGGCACAGTAATGACCTGCCGTCACTATTACACTCTGCCTTGGGACCCGCGTGCCACCGACGGAACGCAATGGCCCGAGGGTGGCGCCATGCTGATAAAAGTGGGTAGATATGACTATCTGCTGGCCGGTTGCGGAGTTGTGGTTGATTTCAAGACCCGCACCGAAAAGGAACAGGAGCAGAATAAGACGCTGGGTGAAGACGGATTTGCCCAATCCGGAACTGATTCAGATGCACGCACCGACAGGTTTAGGGGAAAACGCCTGGGACTGTTGTCGGTCGATGAGGTACAGATTGCACCGGATGGCCAGCTGATATATCTGCGGCGCGAAAACGGAGATCAGAGCCATCAGGGACGGCACGCACGCATCGGTACCGATGACTGGAAGATCCTGCACATCAAACTCTACGAATATTAACCCCTTTGCGTCACTTCAGGTAATCGCGCAAGTTGATAGTGCCGGCCTCAGTTTCCAGATTGAGCGCCGGAACAAACTCCACCATCTTTGTGGAACCGCTCTCCTTGTCCACGTGAAAATAAGTCAGCGCGCCGGTGTAACTGCGGAACATAAGCTTGTACTCCGCGTCGGTGCTATCGGCCAACGCTACATACATGATGGACGGGTTCTCCTGCGCCGGGCTCCAGTCAAACTCGCTGTGGCAATAATTGCTCACGCCCTCAAAAGCCATCCCAGCCGATATGCGCTCCGTTTTGCTCCCGCGGCATCCGCCCAACAGCAGCATCATTATGGCCGATGCCAAAATCACGAAATATCTCATCATCTTTGTGTTACAATTCATCCAGCAGTTGAAGGTCCGCCGGCAGCCAGTTGACGCTGTCCAGTTGGTGGGCCGATAACCAGCGCGCCTCCTCGTGCTCCTTGAGCGTAAGAGCACCGCTGGGAAACTCCCAGAAATCCTTGAAATCACCATACCCGCGCTGGGTGGCGAAAATGCGCCCATCGGCATCGTGGATTATTGCGGCTACAACCTCAATCTGTTTCATATTTCCGACAAAAGTAGCAAAAATAGTGCAATTGGGGTCAGGCCCCAATTGCACTATTACAGTGCAGCAGCAATTCTTGGAATCTTTTTCAATCTCTCAAAAAAGGATTTGTTGCGCTTGGCTGAAAGTATGTTGTATTTTACCTGAAGTGAGAGCAGAGGCTCAGCATCAATACCAAGAGCCTGCTCAATAAGAAGCGCCATTTCGGCATTGAGAGATCGCTTGGCGTTTAATACCTCATTCAATTGACTTACGGGTATGCCGATTTCCGAAGCCAAGCGACGCTGGCTTATTCCGCGAAACTCCAACTCTTCCTTAATCACCTCTCCAGGATGAGTCAGGAAATGTGGCTCCAGGTTGTTTGCTACCATTATTTATTCGATTATGGGACAAAGATATTATTATGTTTTGAATGTTCACAAATTTGGGAACACTTTTATACATCTCTTTTGCACAAATTGGAATCGGCCCTCAATTGCAAGTTTTGTAATAATTGTATTATATTTGCAAAACAAATGTATAACACAATGGAAACAATTGTACAACAAACTCCCAAAAAGGCAACCGCGTTCCGTCTAAACGCTGATTTATTGGAACGTCTGAAAATGCTTGCCAAGAAAGATAACCGAAGTCTCAATAATTATGTTGAGAATGTTCTTATGTCCGTGGCATACAATGAGCCCAATGAAACTACTAAAGCGGCCATAAAAGACGCAAAGGAAAACAAGAATCTTGAAGATTTTGATTTAGAGGCATTTAAGAAATATGTAGCATCCATGTAGAATAATTGATACCATGTGGAAACTAAAACAGTCCGGACAGTTTAAGAAAGATCTCCGGAAGTATCAGAATGACCGTGAAAAGATGAAATCCTTGGAAACAGTACTAGTACAACTATCCGAGAAAGGTAAGGTTGATAAAAGATATAAGCCCCACAGATTAAAGGGAGAATACAGTGGAGCTCTGGAATGTCATATAGAGAATGATTATCTGCTTGTTTGGATAGACGAGGAAGAAAAGACAATTAAACTGGTTCGTCTTGGCTCCCACTCAGAATTGTTTAAGTGACGCAAAGGGGGCGTTTCGTTTTGCGTCACTTTATGCGCCAAGCATTTCGGCGCCAAGTTTGTGAATGTGGTCAATGATTTTCTGCTCCTGAACCTTTGACGGTTTCTTGAATCCGTTGATGTAGTTGCGTAGCAGGGTAGGATTCATGCCCATGGAACGGGCAAATTCAGCAACATTAATCTCCTTGTGAGTAAGAAAAAAACGCTGCATTGGGCTAGGCTCGGCATCATCGTACTCAAAGCTCTCAAAACTGACATCCTCATTCAGATTACGCCAATGAATGCCCAGCGTACTGACGGTATAATCCAATCGTTCCTCATCTGTGGCTTCACGCAAATGATGATACCAAAGCAAAGACTGGCTGTAAGTCTTGCCTTCATCGGACTCTATGTACAGATGGTCATCTTTGAACCATAGTCTCTTTATCTTCATCGTTCTTTTTATTAAATTTCTGGCATAAGAATTAAGTATTAGGTTATTGTTTGGCAAATATAGGTATTATTTTCGATACCACAAAAAACGGCGCGTTGTGACGCAAAGGGGTTGACGCAAAGGGGTCGTTTCGTTTTGCGTCACTTTTGGGGGCCGATGTCCGGTCCTGCGTATTTGGTGCCTCCGCCTTTGTCCTTTCCTGGCTCAGTGCAGATGGATACTTTACGTGGATCATCTTTTTATTGACTAATTGACGTCAATAAAATGATCGGATTAGTTTTAACTTGCGGTCGCAATTTGCGACCGCAAGTTTGTAATATGCTTATTATCAGCTGGTTTTTGATGTCGCAATTTGCGACCTCAAACGTATGGAAGAATTTGAGTCAGCGATTTTTTCACTGTTCATGGTCGCAATTTGCGACCTTGAACTATTGCAAACTGCGACCCCAATGCGGCGTTTTTAACAATTCACCGCATCAGCCACCGGCCTCAACCCCTCAAAATCCACAAAGTCCACCGTCTGCCCATAAGTGGCAAGCACAGCCTTGAATTCTGGTGTCAGCTGCTCCTCAGGCATCTTCAAGGCCTGCGAATACATCATCTTCATCAGAATCCGGTATTTCAGTTCCAGCTTGCTGTAATCAATTGCTCCCCGCAGGTGGAACAGCTTCTTCTCATCAAAGAGTTGAGCCGGAACCTGAGCCTTCAGCGCTTCCCTGAATGAGTCAAAAAAGACCTTATCCTCGGGATCGACCATCCCCACAGTCACAATGAACAGCTCCTTGGCAGATGTTATACGGCTCAGGGTTTTCTTCAGCCCCACAACACCTCGGGCATAGATCGCACCCATATAAATAACGCGGTCAAACGGGCCAGCGTCCTTCAGCTCCTTGTAATCAACAGCCTTGATGCCCGTCATTTCTGCCAGGCGTTCAGCGTATCTTTTTGTGGCGCCATGAAGGCTGCCGTATATAATGATGTCCATATTTCCTGTAATCTAAAAGTTGTGAATGTCAGAGCGTAACAGAAGCTGCAAAACCCTTGATGGATTTGAGTCGCTTTAAAAAGGACTGATCCTTCATGAGCGTCTGCATGTTGTACTTGTATTGGAGTCTCAGAAGTGGCTCAGAGTCAATATCAAGAGCGGCGCCTATAAGCAAAGCGCTACGCTCGGTCAAAGGTCTTTTACCGTTCAGAATCTCATTTATTACGGTAAAGCCGATGCCAGTTCGCTCAGCCAGCATTCTCTGAGTAATGCCGCGACTCTCTATTTCATCCTTTATTACATCGCCAGGATGTGTTGCGTATGCTCCAAAACCTAATTCAGTCATAGTGGTCAGTCGTAGGCAAAGGTAAAACATAATTATTAATGTTCGCAATTTTTGCGAACATTTTTACACTGGAATTGAAGTTTTTTATCTGTAGATATCAAGATTGAAGGCCGATAATATCCAGTAGTTGTAAATCTGCCGGCAACCAGTTCACGCTGCGTAATTCATCCTTGCCGAGCCAACGCGCAGCCTCATGCTCCTTAAGCGTAAGCGCCCCGCTCTCAACGTGACACCAATAGCAGTGCATAACCAAATGAAAAGTAGGGTAGTCCCATTCAATAGTCCGGACAAACCGCTCAATCACAATTCTCGTCTCCAACTCCTCCCAAATCTCCCGCTTCAACGCCTCCTCAGGTGACTCTCCCGGCTCCATCTTACCCCCGGGGAACTCCCAATAGTCCTTCCAGTCCCCGTATCCTCGCTGAGTGGCGAAAATGCGGTTCTGCTCATCGTGAATTATTGCGGCTACAACCTCGATTTGCTTCATATTTTACTTGTATGGGCCGATGCCCGCAAAGTTACTCATTTGGGCCGATAAGCACAAAATGATACCATTGGGGTCAGGCCCCATTGGTACCGTTTTGCACAAATAAGAGATTTTCCTTGAAAGCTTTTCCCACGACTGGAGTATATATTATATGGAGCAAGTAATCAAACAGCTTCCTGTCATGCAAATTGAATACCTATGAGTGAAAAACAGATTATGACCATTACAGACGGCCTCCAGGCTATATTTGAATATGTGGAAAAAGAAGAGCATTATTTACCACATAAAGAAACTGAGAAAGTTCGCCCCGATGCTGCATATGATTATCTCCGTCCCATACTTGATCTTACAGACAGTCAGTTGGATCTTCTTAGCGTAATAGTTGAGCTGGCAATAGACGGGAACACTATGTCAAGCGAAGTGGCACAGTCTATGGGTTTGACAAAGATAAAATTCCTGTCACTCAAGCCTGATCTTGATGTCCTTGCTTCAAAACGCTATATCCTCTATAATCCTGAAAAGGTCAGAAATTCGTTAATAGTGGTTCCAACAATTTTTATTGAAGCTATATCACAGAATCGCATTCCTATACCGTCCGATTTTCAGGTGCCGTCCACTATGAAATTTGCAAAGAGGTTGGATAATGTAGTCAGTGGCTTTTTTCAGAACTACTTTGATTTTAAGACGCTTATATCAGAACTTGATATTCTGTATGCCAGCAACCAAACTTGTGAATTCGTTGAGACCTATAATCGATATGAACTGTCAGACTTAGACCCTTATGAAAAGTCTCTATTTAATTTCATGATGGGTCGATACGTATGCCGCAATGAGAATTCCTTTGTCTGGGAAGACTACTATAAGCTCTTTGAGGATAGCGAGATAGTGAATAATGTTATCTACAAAAGCATTCTGAACGGCAATTTTATACTAATGGAAAAAGGCCTCGTGGAATATGATTCCAATGGTGGTTTTACTACAAATGAAGTAATAAGACTTACGGCAAAGGCTATCAACGATTTCTTGGGTGAGACAGTTGTGTCTGCCAATACCCGCAGAAATGAAGGGAGTCAGGCATTCCGCCTAATATCCCATGATTCTCTTGAAACGAAAGACCTTTTCTTTAATAAGAAAGAACAGGAGGAAATATGCCGACTTAAGGAACTGCTTCAGAAAGAAAATTTCAAGAAAGTAACCGAACGCCTGGAAGAAAAGCACATGCGTAAAGGCTTTGTCTGCCTCTTTTATGGCCCTCCCGGTACAGGAAAGACTGCAAGTTGCTTTGATATTGCCGCAGCCACTGGACGTGACATCTACTATGTAGACATGAGTCAAGTCAAATCCAAATGGGTTGGTGATAGTGAACGTAATCTGAGCGCCCTTTTCCAGTCTTATAAAAAAGCGGTACGTGAGAGTGATTTGGCTCCAATCATGGTATGGAATGAAGCTGACGCCATATTCGGGTGTCGCCGTACCGTTACATCGGCTGTCGACAAGATGGAAAACACAATGACTAATATAATTCTTGAGGAGCTAGAAAACCTGGAGGGGATTCTAATAGCCACGACTAATATGTCGTTGAAAGATGGTTTTGATCCCGCTATGGAACGTCGCTTCCTTATAAAGGTACATTTTGATAATCCAGAGCCGGCAATCCGAACAAGGATCTGGCATAGCATGTTCAGTGAACTTTCTGAGTCTGATGCAAAAACATTGGCCAGTGAGTTTGAATTCTCTGGTGGTTTGATAGAAAATATCAACCGTAAGGCGACAGTTGAGTATATACTCTCCGGTCAGAAACCCAGATTAGATTATCTACGTTCTCTTTGCTACGCAGAACAAACGGAATCAAGTACACCCCGTCATATAGGTTTTAATAATAAGGAATAAAACATGGCAAACACAACAATTAGCCAATTACCGGCAGCATTAAGAAACATTCCCACACCAGCCCGTATCAAGATGGAGCTGGATAAGTATGTAGTAGGTCAGGAAGAGGCCAAGAAAACCCTATCAGTAGCCGTTTACAACCATTTCCGTCGTCTCCAGCTCATTGCTGATGGAACAGTCAAGCCCGATGATATGGGCAAGTCTAACGTACTTCTTCTTGGTCATACAGGCTGCGGAAAGACACAGCTCGTACGCACAATCGCACGCTTTCTCAACGTCCCTTGCTACATCCAGGACTGCACCAAGATAACAGCCTCTGGTTACGTGGGTTCAGATGTGGAAGATTGTCTTGCCGGTCTTCTGCGCAACTGCAATTATGATGTTGCAAAAGCGGAGTGTGGCATAGTAATGCTTGACGAGATAGACAAGAACCGTAAAGCCGATGCAGGAGTATCCGTCACACGTGACGTTAGTGGTGAATGCGTCCAGCAGTCCCTTCTAAAGATAGTAGAAGGTGATAAGGTCGGAGTCCCCCCAATGGGAGGTCGGAAGCATCCTGAACAGTCACTACTGTACGTAGATACCTCCCAGATCTTATTCATAGCCAGTGGGGCCTTCACCGGCATAGATGATATCATATCTCAGCGTCTGGGGCATAATGAACGCTCCATAGGCTTTACTGGAACTACAACAAAGAAACAACGTAAGAGTAAAGAACCTCTGCTAGCCCAGTTGTTGCCCGAGGATCTCCACAAGTATGGTATGATACCAGAGTTTGTGGGCCGTTTCCCCATCTCCACTTATGTAGAGCCGCTTGAAAAGAAAGACCTGGTCAACATCCTGACAGAACCCAAGGATGCCATAGTCAAGCAGTATCAGAACCTGCTGGCAATGGATGATATCAACCTGACCTTCACCTCTGGAGCACTTGAGGCCATTGCAGAACGCGCCCTCAAGATGGGAACCGGTGCGCGTGGCCTGCGTAACATTATGGAGCGCGTGATGCGTGACACCATGTTTGATGCCCCATCAAACAAACGTAACGGTATCCCCACCGATGTCGTAATAACCGAATCTATGGTTCGTGAGCGCACCCGCATGTATCAGAACGTAGGATAAACATTAACGTAATATGATCAGAATATTCTTTGTAATGCTCCTGTTGCACGTTGTGACAGAGTTCGTACTTCAGCCGGTAGCGCTCCTCCGTCTTAAACAAAAGACCTACTGGGAGCAGCCTGAACACCCTAACGGGGGTAAGGATGCCAGCGCAATGGCCATAGCCATAAATGCCATCCTTTGGTCAGTAATGATAATGCTGCCCCTCATGTACTATTCAACAGAGGGTGATTTGATACTCCTCCTGGTATTCCTGGTTAATATGCTTGTTCATGCCTATATCGATGAGTATACCACCAATCGCCACAAGCTAACCTTTGTGACCGCCCAGTCCCTTTACCTCCTCCAGCTCACCATAACCTTTCTGATTACGATGATTATTAACATCTAATGAAAGGAAAAATCATTTCAATGGTATATATTTACAGAACGAATAAATAACTCACTATGTCAAGAAGTTCTATTCCTGCTGACTGGCACAACTGTGCCACATGCACTCACTGGTGCGGATACACAAAGCCTGACCCTTTCTGCAAATTCATAGAGTATGACACCTCTGATCGTGGCCGATGCGCCGGCGGCGGCTTCAACATGATGGATATGCCCCCAATGGCCACCTGTTCCAAGTGGGAACGTAGATTCAGATAATATTATAGAGTATGAAAGCATATCACGGCAGCTCAGTACTGTTTGACTCATTTGATCTTGCCCACGCTCTTGAGGGTGATGGCAAGGTCAAATTCGGTTATGGCGTATATGTAACCGGCAACTATGAGTCCGCTGCACACTACGCCTTCAACAAGAAACGCCCGGAAAACAAAGACTACTACGTCTATACGCTCACCATCCCGGACCGTACACCCGATAACTGTCTGTCACTCCTCAAAGACGTTCCAGTATGTGACTCTATCATTAAGCGCTCAGAACAGAAGCTGGGCATATCCGTTCCGGCTGAGGCAAAGATAGAAGGTATCCCGTTCCGCAAGTACCTGGCCAACCTTCTGTCCGGAGTAAACAAGCCCGTTCGTCAGATGACAGACAAGGCCACAGTTGATGGTGAGAAAGCCGCCTCAAACTTTCTTCTCAGTATAGGAGTTGAGATGATAGAGTGGCCCCGTGATTGGAAGAAGCCCGATGGCATCAAGAACTACGCTGTCATAGATGATGGTAAAGTACATATTGAGCGCATAGACAAGGTTGAGCTTGATGATAAGAAACATCTCATCCCAGGCTCAGAGCAACAGATCCGATAATGCACGTAAGAGAGTTCATAAAGTGTTTCTTCCCTGAGTACTTTTCCTGGAATGAGTACCCGGCTGACCAGACAGTATCATTCTGCAAGACAGACCAGGAGTGGGGCATATTCTCCAACTTCTTCCAGACTCCAATCGTGACCGATGGCGTAACCTTTCCGTGTACTGAGAGCCTGTTCCAGATCATGAAGTTCACAGACTCTGCTGCACGCCGTGATATCTTCAAACAACGTGGCCAGAAACTCAAGATGCTTGCCAAGCACTATGAGAAAACTGTAGGCGTCCGCCAGGACTGGGGCCCACTTCTGGTCCATGCACTCAAGTACTGCCTCATGCTTAAATATGAGCAAAGCCCCGCATTCCGTGCAGAGCTTGAGCGCAGTCGTGGCCATTTCATTGTAGAGGATCAGACCTCTTTCCGTAAGCCGGCCGATACCTACGGAGCAAAACTGACGCCCGATGGCAAACTCTGGTCCGGCCCCAACCTGATGGGCCGCCTTCTTATGGAACTTCGTGACAACGGCTGTCTGGATTACAACCTTCCGGACGATATCATTCAATTCAAAGACCTTATATGAACAAGACAATCATAACAACCGGTAACTTTAATCTTGATGAGATACGTTACCGTGAGTATCCTGAAGGTACAGAACATCCACGCAAGTACATAGATCATTGGGTAACCTGTGAGATAGGCGGAAATGCCGGAAACGTATCCGCCGAGCTGGCACTCATGGGCTGGAACGTCTATCCCATAACAACATTTGATGAGTCCAAACAAGGCCATTGGTGTATGGAAGACCTTGCCTTGTATGGATGTAACACACGCTTTGTCAGCTGCTCACCTAAAGGAGGTACGTTCATATTCCAGGGAACACATAACAAGATGAATCGGGAAGGAGTGTTGAGAATGGGCGTCCGCACCTGTGGCCCCACATCAATGTTTGCCAAGCGCCATAATCTTACAGTTCGTGATGAGGCTCCTGCGCTGCTTGCATCATTGGATTTTGTACCGGATGTGTTCTTCTTTGGTTCACCCGAGGCCGGTCACCGCTATCTGGCACAAGGTCTCCGGGATCGTGGCTCAATGATTTACTATGAGATCCAGAACAAGATAGAGATGAACAAGGCCCTGCGTGAATCATTGGAAGTAGCCCACATCATCAAGATGAGCGATGCACATGTAACCCTGCAGCAGGCCGATGAGTTTGTCCACACCTATCCACATAAGCTCTTTATACAGACAATGGGACCGTCAGGAGTACGTTTCAGCCTTCACGGCCAGCAATGGGTAACAATCCCTGCGGTACCCGTACAGAAAGTGGCCGATACTGAAGGTGCCGGCGATGCAATGACCGCCGCCTTCATCAACGCCCTCCCGGTGCATGATGTATCCCGCCTCACAACAGACCAGGTACGCACAGCACTCAAAGTCGCCCTACAAGCCTCAGCACAGGCAATCTCCTATATCGGCGCAAAAGGTCACATCCTTAATGACCCACAATACGCCTACATAGCCCAGACCATCAGTCAGCGAATAATATGAAACAATACCAGTTTGCAGACATCCAGGCCAGGCGGTATCCCAGCATCAAGGAGATAAATGATCCCGATATCTATGGGCGCGTGGGCGTTGTCATAAACGTATCCAAGAAAGCGTATCCTGATGAGATCAAGCAAGCCTTTAAGCAATATAAGGATATCAGGCTATGGCATATTCCTCTAACCGAGAAGGGCTCTGACATGGGGCTGGAGAGTATTCCGCAATGTGTAAGGATACTTGAGGAAGCCGATAAAGCCGGCATTCCTGTAATAGTGCATTGCGGTATAGGCAGCAACCGCAGTCATCTGGTTGTGGAGTGCTACCATTACCGTAAACTGGGATTCCAACTTGAAGATCCGTACAAAGGTTGCTTTAACCGCCTTACCTACAATTGCAGCATCGGCCTGCTCCCGCCCATCACTGAGGTTGAAGAGAAGCTATTGTTTTAATCTTGAAATAAAAGTTTCTATCCATAGAATAAAAAGGATATATTTGCATAAAAGCACCGCGAGGCTCGTCCGGTTTTTTTTGGCCGAGATGCATATGAACAACAATATGTTTTAATAGATTCTATCCGTAGCAGTTGGGGGCCTGTAAAGGTGGGCTGTTGCTTATTTCCCCTGGGGCGGTACACCGCAAGGTGTATCGCAATCGATTAAGACGAGAATGTCAATACCTTGCCGGTGAATAGACACTGAGGCCAAGCGAATAGCCAGGACCTACTACTCAGTAATCAATAGCAATCATCCCGAAAAGAGAATAGAACAATTCGGCAGTCTGCCAGGTCACATACGTGATTTTGAGCTGATAACCGTTGACCGCTACACCATTGCCCAGGCCAAACACCTGGACAACTATCTCAAAAAGAAAGTGGCTCTTGCCGCACATAAGAAAAACGTACCGGTACCTGCTGAACTTACATCTTATCAAATAGAGCTAACCAATGACGCAAAGTGATTGATACCGGAGGATAAGGGTTTTTTGAAAGAAATCTGATGGATCATAGTATATAATAATGTGACAAATGAAAAACAACTATGATCAAATTCCTGTTCAAATCAATAATAGTGGTGGCGTTGCTGCTGTTGCTCATACCACTGTTTAAACTGTTGCTTAAACTTATAAATAACGTTTTTGCAGGGTTAGGCGCGTATATGGGAACTGATGTTGATCCCCGGGGAGTAGGGGCTTTGTTCCTTATTGGTTTAGCCTTGTTACTGATAGCATTAGCAATCAAAGACTGATATTATGGGACTTTTTGAGGATATTCTGGCCGGCGCCATAGGTTATGGCATAGCATCGGCAAAAGACAGTAAGGTGGTTGGCGACATAATTGACAACTGTGTCAAGCGCATGACCATTGAGGAGATCATTGATAATTACGCCAGACGTCATCTGGATATCTATTCATGCAACAACGATTTTGCTCACAGGCTTCATACTATCGCCCAGCGTTATGAAGAGTATGATTATGAGAGTGTTTATGGAGAACAATAGTCGGATGAAAGATTCTTATAAAATCATAGTATATATGTATGAAAGACAATTGAATTAAAATAACCAATAAAATCTAGACTTATGAAAAATTTGAAATCAGACGTGCTTGCTAAGGCAGCATTTGTGAACACACTTGAGACAAGAGGCTTCAACGCTAAGGTGGTTAGCTCTCCTGCAGATATTAAGGCTGTGAAAGACGGCCAGGATTGGTACTTTGAGATTAAGATGACGACTCATAGAGATCGCTATTTCGGTGCTGCTACTATGACTGAGTGGATTCAAGCACTCAAGGATCCTGAGCACTTCCGCTTCGTGGTAGCCATTGATTTGGGCGATGGTATGTGGGAGTTTAAGGAGTATACACCTGCAGAATTTATGGAATACAGTACTATTCCACCATTTAAGGTATACTTCAATCTGGATTTTACAGGAAAGTTCCGTAAGAAGAAAAACGGCAAATCGCGTGCGGTGAGACTCACTTTGGAAAATTTCCGTCAGTTGGCCACTGTATATCTTGGGTTAAATAGGGGATAAAAATCATCCCCTTTGTCACCAATTTTTATATCTTTGTGCAAAAGCACCGCGAGGCTCGTCCATTTTTTGGGTCGAGATGCATGTAACAAAACGATTTTTTGAATTATTCTATCCGCAACATGTTGGGGGCTTGTAAAGGTTGGCTGTTGCTTAATTACCCCTGTGGCGGTACGCCGCAAAGTGTATCGCAATCGATTAAGACGAGAATGTCAATACCTTGCCGGTGCTTTTTCTTTTTGCATGAGAGAGTTCAAAAGCATATGCGATTACGCAACTGATGACGTGATTATCCGCCTCCTTGCCAAGGAACGCGGAAAGTTCACAGCCAAGAATGGCCGCAAGCGCGAGAGCCACGAGCAGCTCTATCAGGAGCAGCTCAAACCCATGATGCCACCTCGTGCCATTTGGACCAACCCGGGTAAGAGCCGTCGTCCGCAGTCAGGCAAGAACCTTCACGGACTGGCCGCATGGACCGGTAAGAAACGTATGGGTAAGGCGCGTGTCTACATTACCATATGCAAGGAACTGTCTCGTGGAAATAATGACCCTTGGGCTGTCAATCTCAGAGCTTTTATCCAGCGCATCCAAGAGATACTGAACGGAACTCTTGAACTCAAAATTGAAAAACCGGAAATCATAGCCAAGTTCAAGGAGCAGGAGAGTCAGACCGGACATCTCATTTATCGGCCCATAAGCGCGTACCGCAGTCTTGAGACCAAGATCCTGGTATCATTGGCCTACAACTATCTGCTCTATTATTTTGACGGTTGTTTCCACAGCAACATGCTCTTTATGCGCTCGGCACGCAAGGACCGGGAGGGAAGATGGAAAACGCCGAACTATCTTGACGCCATAAGGTTGGCCGATGCTTATCGCCGCAAACATGACCGCGAGAACATATACGTGGGCGAGTGCGATATCCAGAAGTTTTACGACATATTCAACCACGACGACATACTGGAGTGCTTTGAGGAACTCTTCAAAATTAAGAAAGCCCATGACCCCAAGATTCAGGATATAGCGTTTGACCCTATCCGCCGCCTCATCAAGGCCTATCTGGATTCATACGACTACAAGAAGGATGTCATAGGCAAGAATGATGACCCCGAGTTCTGGCTCAAAGAAAAGCAGATACACGCTACGCCCGATAATCCCAATCCTATCTGCCGGTTCAAGTGGGTAAAGCCCGAGGCGTTCCTTGAGTCCGGGTGCTATGCATCGGACGCGGAGTTCCAGCAGGCTTGCAACGAGGGAAAGATTGGCGTACCGCAGGGCGGTGCGCTCTCCGGAATGATAGTCAACGTAGTCATGAATGTGATAGACAGCGGTATAGTTGACCCCAAAGATCCGGGTCGTTTCTTTGTGCGTTACTGTGATGACATACTGCTAATGCACACCGATAAATGCAAATGCGAGCAGTATCTGGACTACTATGAAAAGGCGTTGACTCAGCACAAACTTATACCTCACAAGATGGAGTATGTGAGCCAGATAAAGAACGGAGCAAAGACAACGCCCCGATTCTGGCACGCCAAATCCAAACACGTTTATCTGTGGGGCAGAGGAGCTGACGATGCATCGGATTGGGTTGGATTTGTGGGCTTTGAGATGCGCCGCACAGGCGAGATCCGCGTACGCAAGGACAAGATCGACACTGAGGCCAAGCGAATAGCCAAGACCTATTACTCAGTAATTAAGAGCAACCACCCCGAGAAGCGTATTGAGCAGTTCGGCAATCTGCCAGGCCACATACGCGACTACGAGCTCATAACTGTTGACCGATATACGATTGCGCAGGCCAAGCACCTGGACAACTACCTGAACCGCAAGGTCGCTCAGGCAGCCCGCAAAACCGGAACACCTGTTCCCAAAGGTTTTACTTCATATCAACAGGAACTCAAAAGATGACGAATGAGGCTGTCCCCCTCTCCTCCTTTGATACGTGTAAAAAAAACATGATATTATGAATGAAAATGATTTGGTTAGAAAAAAAGAGTTGACTGCGTTATTGCGCATACTGTCATCAAATGAATTTGATGTAGAGTATAAAATTTGTGATATTTTAGATCGGGCATTGGTAAAAATACTGGGTAAGACAGTCGAAGATACTTTATTTACCTTTAATAGTTTACGCGTTACATATGGCGTTTCTTACGAGGCAGATGGTACTTTGGTTACATCATATAGACTATATCAGAATGATAAAGAACTCATTAAAACAGATCGCCAATATCCTCAGGATGTGATTGATTTTGATGAAGAAACATTGGTTTTTCTTCTTAGTAGTAATCTTTCTTATAACCTTTATATGTGTTTTGTGGGTGAAATAATAGTTAATTGCGTTAAGGATTTAAGTGATTATTATATCGCTAAATACGAAGGTTTTGAATTGACTGATATCCTTATTAAAGGTCAGGAAAAAATGACCGATCATCTGCATTATATGATAAATCATGATATGATAAAACCTGATTTTAAGAATCATGATATGAGACTCAAGGTAGATTTAGGTAGGGAGGTGACAGTTAGTGTCTCAATTTATGATGTAGGAACCTGGCCTTATAGGTATTATTTGTTTTATTCGTTGAGTATTGACAATAAAGAGTATGGTTCTGGACAAGCACAGTTTAACTGTACTAATGATAAACTGAAGGATTCTGATACCATAAGGGAAATTAACAATATGGCATATCTTTCTATGTTAGGCCGTTGGTGGTGTGTTTGTTGCGAAAATAGGGTGTCAAACTGAACCGTCCACTTTGGCACCTTGAAAGAAAAACTGAGATCTCCAGTATATAATGAATGGAAGATAAAAACTGAGAAACATGAGAATTATCACAACCGGCGATTGGCATTTAGGCAACCTGTTTCATGGAAACGACAGGTTACAGGAACACATCCACTTCCTTAAGTGGCTTGAAAACACAATTGTAGATCAGCAGCCCGACGCACTGCTCATAGCAGGCGACGTGTTTGACAACGGCAACCCGTCGGCTGCCGCACAGACCGCATACTATGACTTCCTGGCTAAGATCACAAAGACTTGCCCTGAACTGCAGATAGTAATAACTGCCGGCAACCATGATTCTGCCAGTCGTTTGGAGGCGCCACGCCCTTTGTTGTCGCGTTACAATGTCGAGATTCGCGGCAATCTTAAGCGCCGTTGGGTAACAGATAAAGACGGTGGACATTGGGAATTTGAGTATGACGACCTGCTCATACCTATAAAAGACAAGCAGGGCAACCAGGCCATAGTAATAGCCGTACCCTATCTCAGGAACGACGTAGTCCAGAACGCAAGTTACTCGGATGGCGTAAACCAGATATTGCGCGACCTCACCACCAGAGCTCATGAACTCTATCCTAACACCCCAACAGTAATGATGGCCCATATGTACGCCAAGGGAGCCGATATAGCTAAAACCGATGCCAGCGAGCGAATCATCGTTGGCGGCCAGGAGGAGGTCGATATGGGCGGTTGGGTTGACCATCCCGATTACCTGACCTGCGGTCACATCCATAAGCGCCAGCACATCTGGAATACAGACTGGGCTCGATATACCGGCAGCGTGCTGCCCATGTCATTCGCCGAGGTCAATTATCAGCACGGTGTTGATCTGGTAACCATTGACTCCAAGCACAAACCCAAAGTGGCATTCCTGGAATATGAGCCTCAGCACAAACTGCGCATATTGCCGGCTGATGACCAGGAACTCACTCCAAAGAAAATGGAAAAACTCCTCAAGGATGAACTGCGTGAGAGGGTGGATGGCAAACTCAGCGACCATTATGATTACCTGCTGCTCAAGGTAAAACTTGAGAAATTTGATGGTGACCAACTGGCCGCCCTTTACGAACAGATAGCTCAGATGGACGCCATACTTTGCAAAATGCAGAAGATTGTGCCCATACTGGACCTGACCACCATCCGTGGTAATCAGCAGATAACAAGCGTCAACGATATCCTGGAGCGTGACCCAATGGAGACTCTCAAGGAGACCTTTGCAATAAAGCATGGCGCCGATATGACCGAGCATCAGGAACAGATGCTCAAAGATCTCTTAGATAACGTAAACATTAACGATAATCAGGACTGACCATGAAATTCCTTAGACTTGAAATTCTGAACCTTGCATCACTTGACCGCAAGGAGGGTGAGATAATCGATTTTGAGCACGGTGCTCTTGGTGAGAGCAACATATTCTCAATAGTAGGACCTACCGGCAGCGGAAAGTCCACCATCCTGGATGCCATCTGTCTGGCATTGTACAACCGTGCCCCGCGCTATCCCAAGAAGAAGGGTGAGCGCAATCAGTCAATTGAGATATACGGTACTCCCGATGAAGGCGAGAGTGCACGTTTGGCTCCGACCGACTGCCGCAACATCCTTACACGCGGTAAGAAAAACGGCTATAGCAAACTCACTTTCATGGCCAACAATGGCAAAATATACAGGGCCGAGTGGAGCGTAAAGTTACTTCGTATTAGGTATGACGATGCCATAACAGTACTCTATGAGATTGATGCCAGTGGTAATGAGAAACAGGTTAATTGGAATGATCTACCCACAATCATAGGACTGGAGTATGACCAGTTCTTGAGCACCGTACTTATAGCTCAGGGATCATTCTCTAAGTTTATATTGGCCAAGGAGAACGAGCGCTATGAACTGCTTGAGAAACTTATTGGCTGTGAGGAACTCTACGCCAATATAGCCCGTGAAATCAAACAGCGCAAAGAGGCTGCCGCTGCCGAGTATGCCCGGATTGAGGCCAGTTGCTCAGCCTACGCGAATGACATAATAGAGACTGCCGAATTGGCGGAACTCAAAAAGCGTATTGCTGAACTTGAGGAAGAGGATATAAAGGTCAAGGCAGAACTCCTCAAGGTGTCCACTGCTCTAACCTGGTTTAAGACCGAGGGTGAATACAATGTTAACATTGCAAATTACACCCATGCTCAGGCCGAAGCCAAGAAAGCCCTGGATGATGCAAAGGAACTTTTTGATAAACTTGCAATGCATGACTCCATGCTCCCCGCAACATCAAAACTCAAGGAGATAAGAGACTTGGAAGGCAACATCAGTAGACTTGAGAAAGAACTAACAGGACTTGAGCCTAAGATTGAGGGCAAGAATGCTGAAATAAAAAAGGCCGAAGGTGAACTCAGTGAACTTAAGAAGTCAGCAGCCGATGCTGCAACTGCCTTGGAAACTAAGAAACCGCACATAAACAGGGCGCGCACCATCAAAGGCCAGTTGCAGGCTGCCAAAGAAGCCGTAACTGATAAACAGAAGGCAAAGAATACTGCTTCTGATGCCTTTGAGGGAGCCAAAAAGGCACTTGAGCAGAACGGTGCCGATATCGCAAATGCCCAGAAGAAATTGGATGCTGCAACAAAAGCATACAATGAGCTCAAGGAAGCTGTTGATATGACCAAGCAGGAGTATCAGAAGAAAGTCCTGAATGCTGTCAATGCATTCAATGCTGAGGCTACTACGATTGAAGAACTTGATTTGACCAAGTTGCAGAACGCCAAGAGTCTGGCCGAACAGAAGAAGAATGACATAAAATATGGCATCCGCATCCGTAAGGATATAGATACTAATCAGCGCACTCTTGATAATAACCAGAAAGAGAAAGAGCGTCTTGAAAATCGCAACCAGGAGATCCGGAAGGAGTTGGCAACACTTACAATTGATGATCTGACTAAGGAGTTGGAGACTCTGCGTAAGAGCCATACCCTTATGACAAGTGAGAAATGGTCACAGCACCGTCACGACCTTGAAGACGGCAAGCCTTGTCCGCTTTGCGGTTCAACTAATCATCCGTACAAGGATGATCATGAACTTGAAACCGTCACTTCCGGTTTGCAGCAGATTATTGATACAAAGCAGGATATCCTGAATAAGCAGACCGAACGTCAGAACACTCTTACCAGAGAGCAGGCACAGAATACTGGCAAACTTGAAGGATTTAATATCCCGGCTCTTACGGAGCAACTGGCCGCACTAAATGTGGAGTGGGATAAACTGCACGCTAAATATCCCGAATGGCCCACATCAGTTCAGGAACTCGAGGGTCTCAAACCTGTCATTGAGACTGAGTCAAAACAGGCAGGAATTGCGTTGACGGCATACAATGAGCTTGTAGGATACAATGATTCGTCAGAACGCCAACTGCGTGAGGCCGAATCCAAGAAGACCCAGGCAGACACCACACTCAAGACCGAACAGGGTAAGACCGAAAATCTCAAGAATCAGAAAACTGAGAAAGAGACTGCTCTTAGCAAAGCGACTCAGGAACTGACAACTGCTCAGGAAGACGTCAATAAGATACTTGCCGCCATAAAGGCCGAGATAGGCGATAGGGATCCCGACACCTTTGAGCAGGAACTCACCAAAGCCAAGACTGCAGCAGATAATGCAGTAAACGGTAAGAATGAATACATTGGTAATCTTAATATTGAGCTGAAGGGTTTCAAAACCCAGAAGGAAAATGACTCAAAGTCCAAGGAAGAATATTCCGGTAAACTGACTGACAATCGCAATCAACTGGCTGCCTTGATAACTGATTACAATACAAAGAAAGGTGCTGCCCTTACTGAAGCCGATATCAGCATGCTGCTCGATGCCACCGATTACTGGGATGATATCCGTCAGCGTCAGACCCGCCTTAATGAAACACTCACAAGGGCTAATACAACATTGGACAATGAGGTTAAGGCTCATGAAAAGCATCAGGCAGGCAAACCGGCTGAGTCTGAGGATGACCTCAAGGCTAAGAAGGCTGAACTTGAGGGCAAGAACAACAATGAACTCGTTGAGGCTCAGACGCGTCTGAACCGTCATAATACCGCACAGACTAACCTGGGTGCGCTGGCCGGCCAGAAACAGGATGCCGAAATGCTCAAGAAAGAGTGGGATGAGATATATGACGCCATTGGTGCCGACGGCAAGACCCTGCGTAAGATTGCCCAGTGCTATACGCTGCGTTTCCTTATTGAGCACGCCAACGCCGAGATCAAGAAGTTCAACAACCGTTATGAACTTCAGCAGGTCAAGAACTCACTGGGAATACGCGTAATAGACCATGATCGTGCCGACGATATCCGCGAGACCACATCACTCTCCGGTGGCGAGACATTCATAGTCTCCCTGGGTCTGGCTCTGGGACTCTCATCACTCTCATCAAAGAACATATCGTTTGAGAACCTGTTCATTGATGAAGGTTTCGGAACTCTGGATCCCGATGCTCTGGCTGTAGTAATTGACTCACTTGCAATGCTACAGTCATCACAGGGCAAGAAAGTGGGCGTAATCAGTCACACCAACATAATGTCAGAGCGCATCACCACTCAAATACGCATAATCAAGGACGGCACCTCCGGCAGCAGCCATATTGAGTTCTACCCGGAGAACTAAAAAAACTGCCGGCTCCGGAAGGAGTCGGCAGTACGCGGTGTCAGGCTGCCAGGTATGCCCCATCTTCGGTCTCGTTCTTCATAGCCTGAATGGTTCTATGAAGAATGATTGAGACTGAGTTCGGCGTGCATCCCAGTTCGGCGGCAATCTGGGCTGGCTTTACTCCGTCCAAAGTCTGCTCAATGATGAACCTACTTTTATCAGGAAAACAGTCAATTCTACTGTACAGCCAATCCCTCTGTTCCTTGCTGATCAAGTCTTCCTCTGGGTCAGAATCTGAGCAGATATCACAAGGTGTTGTGTCCTTGTAATTGTATTCAGCTCCAGTGAAACAATCCTCCAATTCGACAGAATAGGAGTCATAGACATTCTGGTTGGATTTATAGTTGCTCCAACCTTCACGCTTGGCCCTATCATTCCAATAATCGCATACGCAATTATATACAATCTTGGAAATCCAAGTCTGGATGCTTGCCTTTGAGGAGTCATAGCTTCCGATGGATCTAAACGCTCTCCAAAAGGCCTCCTGAGTGACATCTTCCAAGTCGTCGTCAGGAATACGGCGTGAACCGTACTTGCCGTAAGCTGCGGCAGATGCCTGCACAGCCTCAATGATAGCGTCGTTGATTACCTGCTGAGCATTGCCAGCGAAATTGTTACCAGTGTTGTTAGTGTTCTTCATCATGTTTTTCTGTTTTAGATGAACCCAGCAGAATACCCTGCCGGCTGGTTTGAGATTCGTTTCTCGAAAAAACAAATCGCTTGAATCTCATATTTCGTAAAACAGAAAGCAGTCTGAAAAACGGCGTTTCTTTGCCACCGCTGTGGCAACCGCGGAAATACAAATATATGCCAAAAACTTGAAACTGCCAAATTTTCAAGTGGTTATTTATCTTGTTTTGGTTTTTGCTACCCCACAAATAATTTTTTACTTTTGTACATATTGTATAATGTGTAACCTTTCTGCAAAACTCAACCAATTATGTCAGAACCTGTATCGGTAAGAATCAAGGGTGGTGGATTCCCAGTTGAAGTAAATAGAGATGGTGTTCAACTGGATGTTCTTAAAGATAGACTCAATCTAGTTTATGGAAAGAATGGTAGTGGTAAAAGTACTATTGGTAAGGCAATAGCCAAATATAGCGGTAAGGTTCAAGTTGAGGAGATTGATGAAGTCTTTTTTGATCCTGAGTTGGATGAAAATTTAAAGAAAAACATATTTGTTTTTAATGAGCAATATATAAGAGAAAACCTTCTTGTGAATGAGAAGGGTCCTGAGACTATAGCAATGCTCGGAAAAACAAACGTAGATGTATCGAAAGAGATTGAAAAGATAGACAAGATAATACAGACTAATATAGAAGAAATCGCGTCACGAAAGGATAAGGTTATAAAATACTCGAAAAACCTTAATGATCTCAAGTTTCAGATTCTCGATCACATAAAGAATAATGGTTATATAGACAGAGAAAAAGCAATACGTCTGGCTGTGAATGAAACTGCTAAACCTAATGTGACAGCAGGTGTATTGGAGTCTGTAGTGAACAGTGTAATGACTATGGAAGGTGACATGTCACATTATGGACCAGATCTGGAAAAGCAATTTGAAGAGAAAATGAAATTGCTTCATAATGCTTCAGGGCCTGGAACTGAAATTACATGGATTAAACCTGTAGTAACGCTGCCATTTGATACAGAAAAACTTAAGGAGCTGCTTTCAAGGAGTGTTCTTAAGCCTGAGCTTACAGATCGAGAGAAGCAGATTTTTGCTATGCTGGATGATAGTGAGCGTATAAGTCTTTTGCATCAGACTAAGAACCTCATATTAGAACCTAAAGCATCAACATGTCCGTTATGTCATCAAGATATAACACCCGGACATTTTGCAAAACTTGAAGAGACAATTAAAAATCTATTGGATGATGAAACTGATAGGTTTACTGAGAGTCTTATTGAAATGCGTGAATCTATCTTAGATTTTGTTGTTACCAAACCGCTGTTTCCGGCTGATCTGTATAAGGTCGAAATACAATCATTGGAAAATGCGTCAAACAAGTGGAATGGATTCCTTCAGGAAATCAGGGATGCGCTTACTGCAAGAATTGACAATATTTATAAAGAGTCTAATTATCTGCTAAACCAAGAAAAAATGCAATCCTTGCTGGAAGACATGAATAATGCTTTGGATAGGATTGAAAAATGCAAGGATCAATTTAATGAAGCAATCAGAAATAAAAAACAGCTAAAACAGAATCTTACGGAAATTAATTACTTACTCACAGGTTTATCTGCCGAAAGTATTATAGTAGAATACAAAACGGTCGATTCTAACATCAATGCAGAAAACCAGACGATTGAATTTTTAGAAGGTGATATAAGGAAACAGAACGAAAAGAAAAGTTCTATGTCTATTCAATCAGATGCTGTGGCATGCGAGTATATCAACCGTCAGCTGGCAAATATTTTCTATTCCCAGAATCGTCTGTCACTGGTAGGTGCTGAAAACGGTGAGTATATTCTTCACTCGCGCGGGCATGCAGTATCTCCTGAACATGTTTCTACTGGCGAGCGTAACATAATTGCTTTGACGTATTTCTTTGCAAGCTTGTTCCGTGGAAAAACTGAATCCCGCCGCTATGCAGATCCTTTATACGTGGTGATAGATGATCCTATATCTAGTTTTGACTATGGAAATCGTATGGGAATCACATCATTTATATCAATGGAGATACGTGGAATCCTGAATGGTAATGATAAATCTAAAGTACTTGTCTTATCACACGATATGCTTGTTATAAGGGATCTGTGCTCTTTGGTTGATAAAATCAGAAGAAGCAATCGGGATGATAATTCTTATAATAATGGAGAAGAAAATATCTATTATTATGAACTGATAAATGGTAGATTGAAAGGATTTAAGAAGAATGATATTGATGATGAGTATAAGAAGTTGCTAAGAGAGGTTTATTACTATGCCTTTGGTTATAATGATGATGAAACCGGAATTGGTAACAAAATGCGTATAGTGCTTGAAACTTATTCAAACTTTATGTTTGGATCAGGTTTTAAGAATATGCTAGACAACGAAAACGTGCTTGATTTGATACCACCTGAGAAACATGATATATACCAGTCTTTTTTTGCACGCTTCATATTGGATGGTCTATCGCATGCACAGAATATTACTGACAGACTGACTACATTCCAGGCAAGGTATAGTCATGAGGAGAAGAAAAGAAATGCTAGATTATTGCTAAAATTCTTATACCACTGTAGTTATCAACATCTTATGTCATATCTTAAGAAAGATTATTATGATGTTGTTGAAGCTTGGCAGGAAGATGACTCTGATTCACAATCAGCTGTTTGATAACTATTATTTTCAAAAGGATGTAGCTTATTAATTACATCATGTTTTATTACTTTTTTTCTATCAGAGAATAACAAGTAATAAAAAACTTATATGTTTGTAGTTGCAAACATCCGCATACGTTTTGTTTCATCTGTTGTGTTCTTTGAGTTTAGGTATTTAAGGTTACTACTTATTTTTCGGTTTTAATAACCTGAGCATTCGCTCATAAGACCTATTAGGCTAAATACTAAAACTACATAAGCAATGACAACAACTAACTTGGACGCACTCTGTGCAAACAACAGTATCGTAGATCTCTACGAGGGTGAAATGAGAGATTGGTGGATCAATGTAAACGAAGACGACATCTATAGAGAGTTGGATGATCCTGCTTTCGATGCGTTCGTTAACGAGATCTGTCAGGATGCCATTTATGGGTATCCATCAGTGGATGCTTGTTAAAACGCCTCATTTGAGGCGTTTTTTTATTCTGGGGCAAAAACTATATATTTGCGTAACAATCAATGCATTATTAACTATGACATTTAAAGAACATCTTGAGGTCGTTGGAGAGGTACTTGAATCGCGTGGGGCCACTCCAGTCCAGGTTTTGTATTTTCAATTATATTTTATTTGTCTTGCCCGTGACGGATACCTTATTCCGAATTATGCAACAGAGGGGTTTAGAGAATCAAGACATGATGAACCTTATAAGACTCTACTAGAAAAAACGCCTTGGGATAATTTGTGGTTAAAAGCAATAGGCGAGAAAGAAAACGATAGTTATGCCATTGATTTATTATTTGATTTCTTTGATAAGTATTCAAAAGAACCTGAGATCGATAATTATTATAGGTTGTTTGATTCTCTTATCAACAAGGTAGCGCGATATGATTGTTATGCTTTTGACCATTATCAGCCATTAGAACTAACAGCCCTTGTCTATCATATTAGTGACTATAAAGAAGGAATGACTGTTTATAATCCATATGCTGGCGTTGGGTCATATGCAGATATTTTTAATGCAGGCAATAAATACTATGGAGAAGAAATAGATAGCGTTACTTGGGGTATTGGAGTTTTGCGAAGCTATTTGTTACAGGGGGATTATTCAAAGAACTATGTAATTGGCGATTCCTTAAGGAGGAGTAGGAATACATTATTTGATATAGTAGTGTCAACTCCGCCGGCATGTGCAGTAGATTCTCATATGGATGATTTTTCTACATGTCTTGTGAAGGATGCTAAAAATAACCTCAAGGAAAATGGATGTATGATTATGGTAACAGATTCTAGTTTCATTTCCAGTGAAAATAGAGAGTTATTTGCTAATAGCGGTATTCTTGATGCGGTAATATCCCTTCCAAAGCATGTATATTGTAGCGTCCCAGATGCCCCTGTAGTTCTTAGGTTTAAGATGGGGCGCGATCCTTTAATGCCTATAAAAATATTTGATGGAACATCTTTCGGCGTTTCTGGCGGTTTGAACAGAAAGATAATTACTATTGATGAACTCCTTAGTGAATTAGACAATCAAGATTCGGCTTATTATTCATTTGTTTCTTTGCAAGATTTATTTGATGAAGGATTAAACAATATTCTGAACAGGAATAAAGCTAAAGAAACACATAGATTAGTACCTCTGTCAGATCTTGGTGAGATTGTTAAGCCCGCAACTTCTAAGGACGAACTCATTAAGATAATTAGAAGTGACCAACTATCGGAGAATCCGTTGCATATGGATGTGTTTCCTGTGGAAATAGATGAGAATGATGATAGACCTTATGGTATTATTACATCAAATGCACTTCTCATAAGTAGGGGTAATCCTAATCATCCCAAATTTGGATTATATGAATATGATTCAGATTGCCCAGTCGGAATAGCATCAACAATTTTTGCATTTGTTCCTAATGAGGATATAGTCAGCGCACAGTATATAGCAGTAGTGCTTGCAAAAGAAGGTATCTATCCTTATGGGTCAACTATTCAAAGAATCAATATAATAGATCTTTTAAGAACGCGTATACCACTTGTTCCATTTGAAGAGCAAAACTTGGTAGTTAGAAGTTATCGCCAAGACCATAAAGATTTTGTTTTACATCAAAAAGTACGTATAGCAAAGTTGGGTAACCCCATCATTCCTAAGTCCATTTATAAACAACTATCTAAACAAGAATCTTTTAACGAGATACGAGAATTAAAAGACTGGTTAAGTGATAGTGAAAATAGAAAAAGAATAGATGCGGTTGTTATAAACCAAACTAGTGCTATAGATTATCTGGATTTGTTTAACCTATGCTCTTCATACGATAAATTACCAGTATTTATTTTATCTAAAAGTGTTTCGGTCTTGAAAGAAAAGTTCGGAAACTATTCAGATCAATATTTAAAAGAACGTAGTTTTGAAATTGGACATGAATCAGACCTTTTTGTATCCCTTTTCAATTATGTTGCATCTCAAAATAGTCCCGAGGGAAAGATTAGACAAGAATACGCACGCCAACTCGAAGCGGCAGCTAATTTGGATGCAAAATTCTGCTACAAAGGATTTTGGTTGTATGACAAATTGGAGGAATTATTGCTCAATATTGAAACTGGTAAGGAAATGAGGAATGCTATCAGGAATATCCGCGACAATTGTCTTCTGGAGCCATTGGTTCAGTATGGATTTCTTCCACAGGTTAATAATAAGACACTCAAAAAAGGCGCTTTAGTTGATTTAATGGCAGATCGTTATTATAATGACAAAAGCGGTGAAAAATGGATTGTAAAAAAGCCTTTATTCCCTAAGCATCTTGTATTACTGTTGCGATCTACAAAAGATTTTTTAAACGAAGGATCGCATGTTTTAAGCTCGTCTGATAAAGATATTCAAGTGATAGCACTACAGGTTGTTATGGCACTTATTTGTCGCATCTCTGATCTTATTATGGAGGGTGTTTTTGATAAACTAGAACCAGATACAAAGAGTGGGGTGTATTATTGCGATTATTCAAAGGAGTGCTACCAAGTTAAACTGGCTAAAGATACTGATGATTATTTTTATGCAGACGCAATTCATCTGGATACTCAAACGTGTTTAAATAAAAACATTAATCCAGGGGATTATGTCCAGATAGAAGTAGCTAAAGAGGAAATGCAGCCTAGATATATAGACAAAGAAGAGGTCTTTTTCTATTCCAAACAGTTTAGAAAAGTAAATTAATGGATTTCCTACAGCCCAAATTCATGCTGCTTCTGTTGCCATTTCCATACTAAGCCGCTCTGCAATAGACAAAAGCATACGTTTGCTTTCTTTGCCCTGTTTGTCGTTGCGTACTTTCTCGGGTAAGTTTAAGTATATGCCTGTAGTCTTTTGCAATGCAGCATAACAATGGGCATACTCACCGTTATACAACATTTGCTGCATACAGGCAATTCCAGCAGTAATACGGCATAATGGGTCCGGTTCAAATATGGAGTGTGAGAGCTCCCAACGGCTTGAACGATATTTCTCTTTGCTGGTAACATGCCAGCCACCGCAGCCGCTGCAATAGTAAGCGCGTGTGGGGCAGTACCCGTGAGAGGCGGTTATCTCCTCAGCGTTCCAAGCTATAAAACGTAAGGCTTTTGATTTACTGCCAAAAAGTATCTTTGACTTTCCGGCGTATGGGCACATAATGTGGTTTTTCGTGGGTTTCATATGTTTTTCATTAATTGATTACATAAGTATATACTCTGTATTGTGATTTCTCTTTCATTGAATGATTCCAATTATTCTATTTTGTGACGGTTTACATTTTAACTGTAACACTGTAATTGTAACAAAGACGGTTGGGCACTGAAAGATTCTTTTGTAGCAGGAGTATATATTGGTGTATGTTTTTGAATGGTGATGAGAAAATTGTCTTTCATAGTGTTTGTGTTGTTTAGGTTGTTCTGCGGTTACACCGAGGGGAATGATAATACGTTCTTCCCGGTGTTTGACTACGTATTCCGGACCATGGTCGGCCAGTAAATCCAGCCTGAAAAGGCCAAAATGATGCTCGTCCGCCTAAAAAAATAGGTGTAAAATGAGCAAAAATCACTTGAAAACGCCACCAGAGCTCCAATTTTCCGGAGCATTGTCGGCCAGTCAGCAAAAAGTATGGCGTCAATCTGCCATCACGCATCTCTTTCCGGAGCATTGTCGGCCATTGATAGAATATATCAGGCTGAGAGACAATCCTTTCCGGACCATTGTCGGCCACCTGTATGTCGGATCGCCTAACTTTGCCTCAAACAAAACAGGCAAGGTAATATGGCAGGAACAATCATTGACATGAGCAGGATCAAACAACTTCTTCAGCTAAAGAAGGCCGGTGTTTCAAACAGGCAAATTGCCAGGGATCTGAAGATGAGCCGTGACAAGGCAAACGAGTATGTAAGCCGTGCAGAGAATGATCCTCTGGGTATAGACGGGCTGTTGAAACTAGAAGACCCAGTCCTGGAGAGACGCTTCCATCCGGGTAATCCCGCATACTCAGACAAGAGGATGGATACCTTCCTCAGACTGCTTCCTGACTTTGTGGAGCAGCTGTCCCACAAGCATGTCACCAGACAGCTTGTATGGGAAGACTACAGACGCCTGTATCCGGACGGATACGGAAAGTCCCAGTTTTACTTCCATCTGGCACAGAATCTGCGGGCTCAGAAGTCTCCGACATCTGCACTGCCCCATGAGCCTGGCAAGGAACTGTTTGTGGACTTTGCAGGCGATACCCTATGCTATGTCGATGTCCAGACCGGCGAGATGGTTAAGGTGCAGACATTTGTAAGCACGCTGGCGTGTACGGACTACACGTTTGCTATATGCGTTGCCTCACAGAAGACGGAGGACTTCCTTTACGCTCTGGGCAAGGCACTTGAGTTCTATGGCGGTGTACCGCAGATAGTGGTCCCGGACAACCTCAAGGCCGCGGTGATAAAGGCAGACAAGTACGAACCCGTGCTTAACAAGGCGCTGGACGACATGGGTAACCATTACGGATTCGTGACAATACCATGTCAGCCTGTAAGACCGAAGCAGAAGGCCAAGGTGGAGAATCAGGTGCAGATCATCTACCACAGGATCTACGCACGTCTTAGGAACCGACAGTTCTTCTCTCTTGAAGAGCTCAATGCCGCAGTGTCCGAGTTTCTTGCCTGCCACAACCAGACACGTATGCAGCAACGCCCCTACACACGCGAGGAGCACTTCCATGCCGTAGAGAAGCCTGCGCTGCGTCCACTGCCTGACACCCCTTATCAGATGAAGCGGTATGCCGAGGTCACGGTACAACAGAACGGCCATGTGTATCTGAGTTGTGACAAGCACTATTACTCTGTGCCATACACTCTCATAGGCAACAGGGCCAAGATTATCTTTACCACCACTCTGGTTAAGGTCTATGTGAAGGGCCAACTCGTGGCTACACACAGGCGTGACCGCAGCTTCGGGTACACATCCGTTGACAGCCATCTCGCATCCAATACGCTGGCCTTCACAAAGCGGTCAGCCTCATACTACAAGGAGAGAGCCAAAGGTGTCTCCGAGCCTCTGCTGGCGTTGTTTGACAGCATGTTTTCCAGGACCAGCGGATCATGTCCTCCGGAATACTACTATCGCACATGTGACATGATGCTCAGACTGCAGAGAAACTATCCGGAGAACGTCTTTGACGAGGCCTGTGAGATATGTCTTGAAAACGGACTCCTTACAGGCAGGAAACTGGAGAATGTAATCAAGACGCTGCAGCAGGCGCATCAACTCAGGGAGTCCGTAGCCGTGCCGGAGCCCACAGACCATGCCAACATGCGCGGCACACTTTTCTTTCAATAAAAGACAACTGCAAACATGGACAATATATCGAACTCACTACACACACACTGCACATGCCGGGAATGGCATCGTGCTGGAAAACGCTCAACGAGACTCACCAATTAGACAAGCTGTCACTGCCGGACGGTCTTGAACTGCTGCTGCAGAGCGAGCTGGACAGTCGCCGCAGCAACAGGATAGACAGGCTTATAAGGAATGCCGGTTTCAAGCAGCAGGCCAGCCTGGAGGAGCTGGAGACAAGCGATGCTCGCGGGGTACCTGCGGGAGCGGTCTCACAGCTTGCTACCGGCGAGTATCTTAGGAACGGCGCCACTATCGTCATCAGCGGACCTACCGGTACCGGAAAGTCGTTTCTTGCCTGTGCACTTGGAGAACGAGCCTGCAGACTAGGATACAAGGTCAGGTACTACACCGTGAGCAGGCTTATCGATGAACTGAAGCTGGCAAGGCTTGAAGGTCATGAACTCAAGTTCTTTGAAAGGATGGAGCACCTGGACCTGCTCATCATAGACGACTTTGGAATGAAACGTCTGGAAGGTCAGCAGCAGAACGACTTTGAACAGATAATCGATGACAGATATCACAAGAAGTCGCTGATACTCTCCAGCCAGCTTGCCGTGGCCGACTGGTATGGCGTATTCAGCAACGAGATGCTGGCAGAAGCTTGTCTGGACAGAATCGTACACAAATCTCTGCGTTTTGAACTCAAAGGGGACAGTATGAGAAAGAAATATTGATATATTTGCCAAACTAACTCAGGTGGCCGAGTATCACCGGAATCGGTGGCCGACTATCGGCCGGAATATCTAGTTTGACTGCGGGATGATTATGAGAAAAAAGAACTGATAATAAATAATAGAATTATACAATGGAAGATATGTTTAGAAAGCTTGAGTCCGGTCACGAATACGTTGACCTGGGACTGTCAGTAATGTGGCTGCCCTGAATATAGGACAGAATGATATGTATGACTTTGGTGAGCGCATTGCCTGGGGTGATGATAGAGACAAGTATGACAATTTCTACGAGTGGAAGGATTACAAGTTTCTGCATCCCAAGTCTGAAGTGAACCCCAAAATGATTATAGCGCTGTATCGGTACCAAGCGTATCACTGTAATCGGTACCAGTGTGTTGAAGTGAACCCAAAAAGTTGGACGGATTAATTATTGATTTGATATTTGGAGAGCTCGGTATTGTGCCGGGCTCTTTCCGTCTAATCTCAGTTTAATTC